>JAVVFG010000288.1:0-5400 GCA_032260445.1 Anaerolineae bacterium
TCGCGGAGACCGCGTTCGCGCCCAGGCAGAGCAGGGCCACGGTAGGCCGAAACCCATGCCCGCCGGGAGCGCCAGCCCGAAGTAGAGGAGCGCCCCGGCGACGAAGATCGCCACGCCCGCCCACTGCCACGCGCCGAGCGGCTCGCCCAGGGTGGCGCTGCTCATCAGGGCGACGGCGACCGGCGTGAAGCTGAGCAACAGGCTCAGGGTGACTGCCGGCAGCAGCTCCAGCGCCACAAACGAGCTGCCCTGTGTCACCGTATAGTAGACGATACCGAGTAGGGCGAGCGCGCCAAACTGCCGCCGGCTGAGCTGCCGCAAGCGCATCCGGCTGCCACCCTGCCGCAAGACCCACGGCAGCAGCAGCAGGAAGGCCAGCACGTAGCGCAGCCCGGCAAAGGTCAGCGCCGGAATCTCCGCCAGCCCCCACTTAATCAACACCCAGGAGGTTGACCAGAGGAAGGTGACGAACAAGGCCTGCGCGACCGCCAGGCCGTAGCCCTTGTCCGGAGTGTGCATGGGCGAAAGAAGCGAAAGTTGGAAGCCCGCAGTTAATTGCTCCGGGCTTCCAACGCGCTACAGCTCGATTTCGGCCTTCAGCAAATCGTCGTCGCGCTGGAAGCGGAAACCGAGGTCGTGGGCGATGTTGCGCATCGGCCGGTTCTCCGGCAGCATGTAGGCCATCACGCGCTCGATACCCTCGTCGCGAGCGTAGTCGAGCAGCTTCTGCAGCAGCACTTTGCCCAGACCCTGTCCCTGGAACTTGTCGCTGACCAGCAAAGCGAATTCCGCCTCATGGGGGTTGTTCATGCGGCTGAGGCGCCCGACGCCAATGATTTCGCGCTGGCCCGTCTCCGGGTTGGTGCGGGTCGTGACCAGCGCCATCTCACGGTCGTAGTCGATGAAGCAGATGCGCGTCAGCCGGTCGTGCTGCGTGCGCTGGTCGAGGTTCAGCGCCCGGAAGTAGCGCATGTAGATGCTGTGCTCGGAGAGCGGCTTATGGAACTCGACCATCATCGGCTCGTCCTCCGGGCGGATCGGGCGGATGCGCACCTCGGTGCCGTCTTTCGTCGTCCACTCCTCGACGTATTTCGTCGGGTAGGGGCGAATCGCCAGCTTCGGCAGCTCCTCTTCCTGCGTCTCCGGCCCAAAGAGCAGCACGCGCGCGTCGAGCGCCACGATCTCCTTCGCCGAGGCCAGCAGCGGATTGATGTCGATCTCGCGCACCCAGGGCATGTCGGTGACCAGCCAGCTAAAGCGCACCATCAGCTTTTCCAGCTCTTCCAGGTCAACCGGGTCGCGCCCGCGGATGCCTTCGAGCGCGTCGTAAATCTTGGTGCGCTGCATCATGCGCCGGGCGAGGGTCGTGTTCAGCGGCGGCAGGGCCAGGGCGCGGTCCTTGAACACCTCGACCAGCGTGCCGCCGGTGCCAAAGAGGAGCACGGGCCCAAACTGCGGGTCGGGGCTGCTGCCGACGATGAGCTCGTACGCCTCGCTGAGGTCGACCATCGGCTGCACGGTGACGCCATGGAAATGCTCCGGCCCTTCCAGCCGCCCGACCGCCTCTTCGATGGCGTTGTAGGCATCGCGCACGGCGCCAGCGTCGCGCAGGTTGAGACGCACGCCGCCGACGTCGGTCTTGTGCGTCACTGTCTTGCTGTTGAGCTTGACGACGACAGGGTAGCCGATTTCCTCGGCGAGCGCGACGGCGTCATCTGCCGTCTCTGCCAGGCGTGTGTCCACGATGGGAATGTCGTAGGCTGCCAGTATTTGCTTCGACTCGTACTCGGTGAGGACGGTACGCCCCTCGGCACGCGCCTGGTCAATCATGCGCCGCACTTCCTCGTGCGCTTCCATCACCTCCCGGTCTTCCATCGGCAGCTGCGGCGTCTCGTACAGGCTCTTCAAGTTGCGGTCGTAGCGCCACATATAGTTGAACAGCCGCGCTGCCGTGTCGGGGTAGGGGAAGGTCGGGATGTTGCTGCGGTTGAGAATCGCCTCGCCGGCAGCCACGTCGGCGCCGCCCATCCAGCTTGCCAGGAGCGGCTTGCCGCCCAGCCGTGCGTACTTGCGCAGCGCTTCCGCCGTCTGCGTCGGGTCCGTCATTGCCTGCGGCGTCAGAATCACCATCAGGCCGTCGCTGTTGGGGTCGTTCGCCAGCAGTTCCAGCGTCTGCACGTAGCGGTCGGGGTCGGCGTCGCCGAGAATATCGACCGGGTTGCCGTGGCTCCACGGGCCGGGCAGCAGCTCGTTGAGCGCCTCCATCGTCGCCGGCGTCAATTTGGTCAGCTCGCCGCCACCGGTAATCAGGGCGTCGGTGGCGAGCACGCCGGGCCCGCCGGCGTTGGTGATGATCGTCAGTCGCTTGCCGCTGGGGCGCGGCTGCTTGGATAAGACCTCGGCCATGTTGAATAGGTCGTTAATGTCCTGGACGCGCAGGACGCCGCTGCGGCGGAAGGCGGCTTCCAGCACTTCGTCGCTGCCGGTGAGGCTGCCAGTATGGCTCGCCGCCGCCTGGGCGGCCGCTTCCGTCCGGCCGGGCTTGATGATGATGATCGGCTTGGTGAGGGCCACCTCGCGTGCCGCGCTCATGAAGCTGCGCGCGTTGCCGATCGTCTCCATGTACATGACGATGCTCTCCGTGCGCGTGTCGTTGCCCAGATAGTAGATGAGGTCGCCCCAATCGACGTCGAGCATGGAGCCGATGCTGACGAAGGCGCTAAAGCCGACGTTCTCGCGCAGGCTCCAGTCTAGGACGGCGGTGAGCAGGGCGCCGCTCTGGCTGATGAAGCCGACGTTGCCCGGCGCCGCCATGCGCGCGGCAAAGGTGGCGTTTAGCCCGGTCGGCGGCATCATCACGCCGAGGCAGTTGGGGCCGATGATGCGCATGTTGCCGCCGCGCGCCTTTTCCAGGATCTGCCGCTCCAGCTCTGCCCCTTCCGGCCCGATTTCCTTGAAGCCAGCTGAAATGATGATTGCCCCCGGAATGCCCAGCTCGACGGCTTCCTCGACGATGCCGGGCACGGTGCGCGCCGGGGTGACGACGACGATGAGGTCGATGCGCTCGGGCACGTCGCTGAGGCTGGGGTAGGCCTTTACGCCGAGCACGCTGGGGCGCTTGGGGTTCACCGGGTAGACGGTGCCGCCGAACGGCGAGGCCAGCAGGTTCTGCATAATCGTGCGCCCGACGCTGCCTGGGCTCTCGGTGGCGCCGACGACGGCGACGCTGTTCGGGTGAAAAATGGCATCGAGGGGCTGGGTGGCGTAACGCAGGAAGTCGTGCGCCGACTCTGGCGTTGTCGCTCTCACTTTTCTGGTGCCGATCATCGTGGACACTCCTTTTTCGGTCTGTTGGCTCTCTCTGCGCCGTGGCGGCGCGCTCATGGTCAAGGTCAGGCATCCCCGCCGCTAAGTATAGCACGCGAGCGTTGCCACGCACTGCACCAGGAAGTGAAACGCCCACCGCGAGGTGGGCGTTCCTGGGGCTATTCTGGTGGTGCCGGAGCGGCAGGCATTGGCCTATTCGCGCATGGTCGTGGGGATGAAGCTATGGTAAAGCGGCAGGCAGATGGCACCGGTACGCACGGTCTCCCCAGCCGGCCCGCGTGCCGTCCCCTGCCAGCCGTAGGGCGGGCCCTGCGTGCCGTCATCCTGCTGGTAGAGGCGCGCGGCGGCGCCGGTGAAGGTCATGGCGCTAGCGCTGATATCCATCGTCAACACATTGTCTACGTCGACCCCGCCGCCGGCGGCAATCATGTTAGCCGGGCAGACGGCGCGCGCCGAGCCAAAGCTGCCAGTCAGCACGCGCGATGTGATCGCGGTCAACGCCCCTGCTGTCTCTGGGGCACAGATAGCGGCGACCTTTATCGCCCGGATGGCTACGTCGTCGTTAATCGCCGTCCCCTGCCAGCCGTTTGGAGGCACGGTAATGCCATCGCTCTGCTGGATGAGACGGTTTCCACTGACGCCCGGAAAGACCGGTGCCGATGAGCTAACGCGCATCTGAAGCACCTGGGCGACGTCAATACCACCGCCGGTGCTGATCGTGCCCGCGGGGCAGAGCACGCGCTCGAAGTAGAACGAGCCGGGGCTGACGCTCGCGGAGCCAATCACGCTGCTCAGGCCGGCCGCAGCATCGACACAGAGGACGCCTACCCGGTAGTCTTGAGCGGCGGCGGCGTCGTTAATCACCGTGGCTTGCCACGCCGTCGGTGCCGGGGCAGGTCCATCGTCCTGGGACAACAGGCGGTCGCTAGACGCCGGGCCATAGGCGGGCGCCGAGGACGACACGCCCATTGTAATCACGTTTTCCACGTCCACGCCGCCGGAGAGGGCGACCATGCCCGCCGGGCAGTGGACGCGCAGCACCCCAAACGAGTTCGCGGCGACGATCTCAGTTTCGATGATCGTCTTTGCGGTGAAGTAAGCGGGGGCAAGTGCCTCCGGTGCTGCTGCGGCAGGGGCAAGCAGGAGCAGCAAGGCGAGCAACGGCAATATCAGGTATACAAGGGTGCGAGAGAGGCGGGCCAGCGGTAGCATCATTGTTATCTCCTTTGTATCTGGCGACCTGGTGTGGCGTACAGACGCGCACTCGTGAACGCAGTGGCCGATACTGGATTCTGGCAGTTAACGATCAACACCCATTCTACCACACATAGCGCTCGGCCTACAGACTCAACATCGACCGTGGCTGCCTCGTACCGCGGCAACGGTTATAATCACCGCGGCTGGGCGTCATCGCTTCCCTAACCGGCTCAGCCAAGGAGAAACGTCCGATGCCCGACCGCCCAACGAACGTCACCGCCGACCGCAGCCAGCGCACGCTGACCATTGAATGGGACGACGGGCACACCAGCACCTACCCGTATGCCGGCCTGCGCGCCGTCTGTCCCTGTGCGAGCTGCAAAGGCGGGCACGAGTATATGGGCGGCCCGCCGGACCAGACCGTCGTGCGCGACACGCCGCCGGGCGACATGACCCTGCAGGATGTCCAGCCGGTCGGCAGCTACGCGCTGCAGTTTCTGTGGAGCGACGGCCACAGCTCCGGCATCTACACCTGGGATTTCCTGCGCGCCGCCTGCCCGTGCCCGGAGTGCCTGCCGGAATAGGGTCGAGTCGTAAGATATCCGATATCCTTGAGATATCCGACATCTGGGCCGGCGAGAACGAAAAGGATAAACGCCTGATGAAACGGATCATCCTTCCGCTGCTCCTGTTCCTGACTTTGCTTGCTGTCGGCTGCGGCGGGCCGAGCGCGGGGCCGGAGCCGACGGCGACAGCAGAGGAGGCGCGCGGCGAGGTGCTGCCGCTGGACGAAACGCGCTGGGAGCTGGATAGCATCCTCGGCGCGCCCATCGTCCCCGAAACGGCGCTCACCATCCGCTTCGTCAACAATTATGA
>JAVVFG010000289.1:0-5395 GCA_032260445.1 Anaerolineae bacterium
GTCGCCCCGCGCAGCCGCAACCAGCGGCTGCGCCGCCTCCTCACCGACCGGCGCCCCGACATGGCCCACCGCATCTACGGCCTCACCTTCGCCGCCGCACTCACACGCCTGCTGCGCACCCAACCCTTTGCCGTCGTGCAGGTCGAAGGCATCGAACTCGCCGCGGCGATCCCCCTGATTCGCAAGCTGCAGCCTGACGCGCGCATCATCTTCGACGACCACAACGCCGAGGCCGCCCTGCAGGAGCGCGCCTTCCGCACCGACGTCGGCGAGCCGCGCCGCTGGCCCGCGGCTGCCTACTCCTGGCTGCAGACGGGCCGGCTGCAGCGCTTCGAGCGCTGGGCCTGCCGCGCCGCGGACCGCGTCGTCGCCGTCAGCGAGGCCGACCGCGACAGCCTGCGCGCCCTCCTCGGCGACGGCGGCAAGCCCATCGCCGTCATCCCCAACGCCATCGACGTCGCCGCCTACCAGGAGCCGCTCACCGGCGACCTGCCGCGCTTCGATGTCATCTTCAGCGGCAAGATGGACTACCGGCCCAACGTCGACGCCATGCTCTGGTTCGGCCGCGAAATCTGGCCGCGCATCCTGGAAGCCAGACCCGCGACCACGTGGGCCATTGTCGGCCAGCAGCCGCACGCTCGCCTCCAGCCGCTACGCGCACTGCCTGGTGTCACCATCACCGGCCGCGTCGACGAGGTCCGACCCTATCTTGCCGGGGCCACCGTCTACGTCATGCCCTTGCGCATGGGCAGCGGCACCCGCCTCAAGCTCATCGAAGCCCTAGCTGTGGGCGTGCCGCTGGTCAGCACGCGCCTCGGCGCCGAAGGCTTCCCCGTGGCCGGCGGCCGCGAGCTGCTCCTCGCCGAAACGCCCGATACCTTCGCCCGCGCCGTGCTGCGCCTGCTCGACAACGATGAGCTGCGCACCCGCCTCAGCGCCGCCGGCCGCCACTTCGCCTGGCAGTACGATTGGCACCGCGTCATGCCCCGCTTTGTCGAGCTGGTCCGCGCCCTCGAAGCAGAGGCAGCGCCCCGGTAAAACAAGACGCCGGCCGTCAGCTTGGAGCCAACGGCCGGCGAGATACCACCGTTACCGGTTCGCGCCAGACCCTAGAACAGGCCCAGCACCTTCCCCGTTTCCGGGTCAATATCGACGTCATAGAAGACCGGCCGTGTCGGCAGCCCCGGCATCGTGCTCATCTGCCCCACTAGCGGGTAGAGGAAGCCGGCGCCCACGCTGGCGCGGATATCCCGGATCGGCAGCGTGTAGCCCGTCGGCACGCCCTTCAACGCCGGGTCGTGGCTCAGGCTGAGGTGCGTCTTCGCCATGCACATCGGCAGCCCGTCGAAGCCGAGCCGGTTATACGTCTCAATCTTCGCTTCCGCCTCCGGCGAATACTCGACACCATCGGCGCCATAAACGTCGCGCGCGATGGTCTCGATCTTCTCTTTGATGCTATAGTCCAGCGGGTAGAGGAATTTGAAGTCGCTCGGCCGTGTCGCCGCCTTCATCACCGCCTTACCCAACTCGATCGAGCCCAGGCCGCCTTCCGCCCAGTGATTGCTCATCTGCGCGTCGTCGGCCCCCGCCTCGATGGCGATCTTGCGTAGCAGCTCCACCTCCGCGTCCGTGTCATCCTTGAAGCGGTTAATCGCCACGACGACCGGCACGCCGAAGCGCTGCGCGTTCTTGATGTGCGCCACCATGTTCGCCGCGCCCTTCTCCAACAGCTCCAGGTTCTCCTCGGTGTACACCGGATCCAGCGGCTTGCCCGCCACCACCTTGGGCCCACCGCCATGCATCTTCAGCGCGCGGATCGTCGCCACCAGCACCACCGCGTCGGGGATCAGTCCCGAGTAGCGGCACTTAATGTCGAAGAACTTCTCCATGCCGATGTCCGCCCCGAAGCCCGACTCGGTGAGCACGTAGCCGTCCGGCCCCACCAGCTTGAGCGCGATCTGGTCCGCCAGAATCGAGCTGTTGCCGTGCGCGATGTTCGCAAACGGCCCCGCATGCACGAACGCCGGCGTACCTTCCAGCGTCTGCATCAGGTTCGGCATAATCGCGTCCTTCATCAGCACCGTTAGCGCGCCGCCCACGCCCAGGTCGTCCGCGGTTACCGCCTCACCGCTGCGGCTCGTGCCGATCACCATCCGCCCCAGCCGGTCGCGCATATCCTCCAGGCTTGTCGTCAGCGCCAGAATCGCCATGATTTCGCTGGCAACCGTAATGTCGTAACCCGTACGTCGCTCAAACTTCTCCGCCGGCCCCTGCCCGATCGTAATCTCGCGCAGGTAACGGTCATTCGTATCGACGACCCGGCGCCACGTGATGCCGTCCGGGTCAATATCCAGGCGCACGAAGCGACTACGCTCCTCCGGCGTCAGCTCATTCGGGTCCGTCTTGTCAATGCCCAGCTTCTCCAGCCGGCGCAACATCACCGGCGAGAAGCTGCGCTCGCCGTCCGGGCCTGGCGGGCACAGCCGGCCAAACAGCGTCTCGTCATCCTGGTACGATTCGTGATGCATACGTGCGTCGATAGCCGCGGCGAGCAGGTTATTCGCTGCCGTAATCGCGTGAATGTCGCCCGTGAGGTGCAGGTTAAAGTCCTCCATCGGCACGATCTGCGAGTAGCCGCCGCCCGCGGCGCCACCCTTGATGCCGAATGTCGGCCCCTGCGACGGCTGGCGGATATTCGTAAACACCGTCTGGCCTAGATGAGCGCCCAGCGCCTGGCTCAGGCCCACCGTCGTCGTCGTCTTGCCCTCGCCGAGCGGGGTCGGCGTAATCGCCGTGACGTCGATGTACTTGCCATTGGGGCGGTCGCTGAGCCGCTCCAGTACTTCCAGTTTCACTTTCGCTTTGTACGGACCATAGAGGATCAGCTCATCCTCGTACAGGCCGACTTCCTCGGCGATTTGCGTGATGGGTTTCAGCTCGGCTTCCTGAGCGATGTCAATATCACTCGGCACAGGACTGCGCAGCTTCACCTTGGTTGGGACGATCATGGCCACTTCTCCTTATTACCTGCTGCCGGGCCTCCCGGCTGCTCCATCAGTAGACTCCCGTTGCGACGCCCCACCGCCATTTGTGCAATCTTTCCCGAATAGAATATATCAGATATATATCAGAACGCCAAACATTTTCGGCTGCCACGGACCAAGACCCCCGGACCGCGAGCATCCTGCTCGCCCTCCCATAAACCAACACTACCGCCACCACCCATTGCCTACCGCGCCCGTCGCCGCCTCCGCGTCCGCGTCTCACCCGCCTCCTCTGCCGGCCGGTTCGCCCGTATCCACGTCAGGCAATTCTCGTCGCGGCCCATCATCACGTCCGCCGCGAGGATCGCCTGCTTGATTTCCCCCTCCAGCGGGTTCGTTATCGCCGCCGTCAGCCCGTTGGCTATCGCCATCGTCAGGAACGCGGCGTTCAGCGGCGCCCGGTTCGGCAGCCCAAACGACACGTTGCTCGCCCCGCACACCGTATTCACCCCCAGCTCCTCGCGCACACGGCGCAAGATCGCGAACACCTGCCGCCCGGCCGTGGACAGCGCCCCCACTGGCATCACCAGCGGGTCGATGAGCACGTCGCGCTTCGGGATGCCGTAGTCCATCGCCCGCTCCACGATCTTCTTCGCCACGGCAAAGCGCACCTCCGGGTCCTCCGAGATACCCGTCTCGTCGTTCGAGATGCCGATCACCGCCGCGCCATACTTCTTCACCAGCGGCAGCACCGCTTCCAGCCGCTCCTCCTCCCCGGTGACCGAGTTCAGCAGCGCCTTGCCCTCGTACGCTTCCAGCCCGCGCTCCAGCGCCTCCACCACCGACGAGTCAATGGACAGCGGCACATCCGTCACCGCCTGCACCTCCTGCAGCGCCGTGGCCATAATCGCCGGCTCGTCCGCCAGCGGGATACCCGCGTTCACGTCCAGCATGTGCGCGCCCGCCTCCACCTGGGCGATGGCGTCGCTCACCACCCGCTCGTAGTTGCCGGCCGCCATCTCCCGCGCCAGCGCCTTCCGCCCTGTGGGGTTAATGCGCTCGCCGATCATCGTAAAGGGCCGCTCCGGGCCGATCACCACCGTCTTTGTGCGCGAGCTAAGTTCCGTATCCATACCTTCCTCCTGATTATGTCTACTCCGGGCGCGACCGCGGGTGGCGGCGCGGGCGCTGCCGTGCTTGCGGCGTCGCGTTCGCCTGGTACGGCCGCGGCAGCAGCCCGGCTTCCTCGATAATCTCCGCCACCAGCTCCTCTTGCCGGTAGGCCATCACGTGTACGCCGGCGATTCCCGTTATCTCCCGCACCTGCTCGATAATCTCGATGCAGATGCGCTTACCTTCCTCCCGCTGCAGCTTCTTCGGCGTCTTGCGCAGCCGCTCCACAATCCGGTCCGGGATACGCACCCCGGGCACCTTCGTGCGCATATACTCCGCCGCGCCCACCGAACGCAGCGGCCCCACGCCGGCGAGAATATAGACCTGCTCGTGCAGCCCCATGTCGCGCACCTGCGCCATAAACTGCCGGAAGCGCGGCACGTCAAAACAATACTGCGTCTGGATAAACTGCGCCCCGGCCGCCACCTTCTTCGCCAGCCGCAGCGGCCGCCAGTCGTACGGCTGTGCGAACGGGTTACTCGCCGCGCCGAGAAACAGCGGCGGGTTCACCGTCAGTCGCCGCCCGCTGAGAAACGTGCCCTCGTCGCGCATGATCCGCGCCGTCTGCAGCAACTGGATCGAGTCCAGGTCGAACACCGGCTTCGCCCCCGGATGGTCCCCGACCGAGACGTCGTCCCCTGTGAGGCACAGCACGTTGCGCACCCCCAGCGCCGCCGCGCCCAGCAAATCGCCCTGGATGGCGATCCGGTTGCGGTCGCGGCACGACACCTGGTACACAGGCTCGTAGCCGGCGCGCGTCAGCAGCGCGCAGATGGCCACGCTCGACATATGGCAGTGCGCCCCGGACGCGTCGGTCGCGTTTATCCCGTCGCATACCTCCGACAGCACCAGCGCCGCATCATAAACCTCCTGCGGGTCGGCACTATCTGGCGGATCTAGCTCCGCGGTCACGGCAAACCGCCCGGCGCGCAACACGCGTTCCAGCCGGCTAGGGGTAGGGCTAGTAATAAATCCTCCTTCCAATCGGTAGGTCAGGTCTTCTGGAATTTGCCGGTGGCGCCCTGCCTGTACAGCGTTTTGTAAATCGCTGCCGCGCGCGATTTGGAAAAATCGCGCTACATCCTTGCCGGCATAACGCCTCGTATTTCACAAAAAACAACCAACCTGACTAAATGGTATTCCGGTAGGTCGGGTTTCCAACCCGACAACGCCACTCACTTACCAACCTCTATCGTCGCCGCGCGCACCCACCCCGCAGGCGGCTGCCTGTCCGCCCC
>JAVVFG010000290.1:0-5385 GCA_032260445.1 Anaerolineae bacterium
CCACACGCAACATGCGCGAAGCGGCAGAAGCCGCCACCCGCTTCTTCAACCGCCGCCAGATCCGCCGTCTTTTCCTCAGCGGTACCGCCGAAAACGTCGCCATCTTCCGCGAGATGCTCCCCAAGCAGTTGCAGAGCTGCATCGCCGCCACGTTTGCCATGGATATGGACGCAGGCGAGCAGGAGGTAAAGGAGCGCAGCCTCCAGCTCCTGCACGAGCTCAACACCGAGCGCGAGCAGCGGCTGGTCGACCAGATGTTGGCCAACGCCGCCGCCGGTAGCGCCGGCGTCACCGGCCTCAGCCCCACCCTGCGCATGATCTCCGAAGGGCGCGTCGATATCCTGATCATCAGTGACGGTTACCGCGTCCCCGGCTTCCGTCATGCCAGCTCTGGTTACCTCAGTGAAAGCGCCGACGAAGACCTGTTCGGCGACGGCGGCTTCGAGCCGCTCACAGATATTGTCGACGCCGCCGTCAACCGCACGATGGAACAGGGCGGGCACGTCGAGGTCATCAGCGACAACCCGCGCCTCGAACAGGCCGGGCGTATCGGCGCCATCTTGCGCTACTAGCTTTCTGGTCACACACATTCGACAGCCTTGTCGAGAGAGGAGCGGCGCGCGCCGCTCCTCTTTTTGCCACCGCTGGTCCCTTGCACTGCCTCATAGTCGGTCCGCCTCACCTAACGCCCCAAATGCCTGCAGAAAAGTGGTAAATTTGGCCACCTTGGCCACCTTGGCCACCTTGGTCATGTTGGCATGGTAACCTGGCAACATCGCTGTATGCCACAAACGCTCACGCCCAGGTTACGGTCTCCCTACGCGCTTGTGGTACAATCTCGCCACCTATTTGGCAGAAGGAGCGTTCGTGACAACCATCGCGCACCCCGTCCTGCGGCCGTTGCGCCAGGGCGAGATTCTCGACCGGGCAATCCGTCTCTATCGCCGCCACTTTCTGCAGTTCGTCGCCATGCTCGCCATCGTCCAGGTGCCCCTCATTCTGCTGCAGATGCTGATTTCGCTGCTCGCCTTCTCCAGCAGCTTCGACCAGCTCTTTACCCTCCTCGAAAACCCTACGGCTGTGCCCGACGAGCCATTGTTCGGCCCGGCCTACCTCGCCGGTTCCAGCCTCCAGGTTGCCGTCTTCTTCGTCAACCTGGTGCTCGTGCGCGGCATTGCTGCCGGCGCCCTGACCACGGCCGTCACCGCCAGCTACCTGGGTGAAGGCGTACCCGGCATCCTCGGCGCCTACCGCCGCATCCGCCGCCACTGGGCATCGCTCGGCGGTGCCGTGCTCCTCGCCCTGGCGCTCAGCGTCGTCATCGTCCTCTGGTGGCTCTTCGTACCCTGCGCCGGCTGGCTCACCGGCGGGGGCATGCTCCTCTACCTGTGGGCGGTCATTGTCCCGCTGCTCGCGCCGCTAATCGTGCTCGAAGAGCAGCCGGCGGCCTCCGCCTGGCGCCGCGCCTGGGAGCTCACCCGCCGCCGCTTCTGGTGGGTCCTCGCCTTTGCCGGCATCCTCTACGTCTTCAACCTGCTCGTCGTCGCCGGCCCGGCCGCCGTCCTCGGCGCCTCCGGCCAGCTTCTCCTCGGCGACCCTGCCAACCCCACCGCCAGCAGCTTCGCCTTGCAGACCGTCGTCAGCTCGCTCACCACGCTCGTGACCAGCCTCCTCTACCTGCCGCTGCAGGCCGCCGCGATCACCCTCCTCTTTCTCGACCTGCGCGTGACCACGGAAGGGCTCGACCTGAGCCTGCAAATCAACCGCGACCGGCAGCCGCTAGAGACGCTGGCGCGCACGGCACCGGCCGGGGCTGGTGAGCCCCTCGTGCGCAGCAGCGACCTCGGCCAGTTCGCGCTCATCACGGTCGGCATCGTCACCCTGTACGCCGTCCTCGCCGGCGCGCTGTTTGGGCTGATCGCCCTTCTGGCAGCCGCAGCCACCTAGATAGGCTCGTGCATCGCGCTCTCCTCTTCCTGCTCCTGGTCACGCTGTTCCTCGCCGGCCCCGCCGTTGCCCAGGAAGCAATCTCGTCACCCTCGCTTGACGCCTACCTAGCCCTCGCCGCCGAGACGGAAGCGGCGCTTACCGGCGCAGACGGTGAAGCGATTACCGCGCTCGCCGCCCGCTGGGAAGGGATCACGGTAGTCGTCCTACCTACCGGCGCCGAAGTGGCCGTCGACCACACCGCCCTTGTCGCCGCACTGCGCGCCGAGCCGCGCGACGACGCGGCGCTTGCCGCCCGCCTGGCGACCCTGCAGAGCGTCGCCGCCCGTTGGGCCGGCCCCGCCTACGACCAGGCGGCGGCTGCCGGGGCCACCGCCCGGCTCGAAGCCATTCTCGCGCGCTCTGCCTTCCAGTGGGAAGAGCAGCAGCCGACCTTCTGGGAGCGCCTGTGGCAGCGTATCCTGCGCCTCCTCTTTGAGCTCATCCCCTTCGGCGACAGCGCGCTTGATCTAGCCAACGTCATTCTGGCGGTTAGCGGCGCTGCCATCCTCTTCCTGGCGCTCGCCCTCGCCGCCCGCTCCCTCCTGCGCACTATCCGGCCCGAGGCCGCCGCAGACAGCGCCCCTGGTGACGAACACGGCCTGACAGCCGAGCAGGCCCTGCGCCACGCCGAGGCCAACTCCCAGCAGGGCGACTACCGCAGCGCCGTTCGTTATCTCTACCTCTCAACCCTCTTACTCCTCGAGGAACATGGCGTGCTGCGCTACGACCGCTCGCGCACCAATCGCGAGTACCTGCGCACCGTCGCCGGCATGCCCGAGCTCTATGCCACGCTGCACAGCGTCGTCGACGTCTTCGACCGCGTCTGGTACGGCTTCCAGCCGCTCGACGAAGCCGGCTACGCCCAATACGAGCGGCAGGTAAATGCGCTCAGAAGGAGGCGACCGGCCACCCATGTCCCGTCCCTCGCGTGAGACCGTGTTGGCCATTGCCCTCCTCAGCCTCCTGCTGCTCGTCGCCATTCTTGCCGCCGTCGTCCAGAGCCGCGAAGAGACGTCGCTCCCTGCGCTGGCCTCGTTCTCCAACGGCCCGACTGGCGCACGCGCCGTGCGCCTCTGGCTCGAGGAAGAGGGCTACGCCATCCACGAAGCCGGCAGCGCCGCCTTTTCCGTCCCGGACGATACGCGCTTGGCGCTCATGCTAGAACCACAAACGCCGGGCCTCACCGCTGAAGAGTGGGCCGTGCTTGAGGAATGGGTTGCCGCGGGCGGCATCCTCGCGCTCCTCGGCGAAGGCTTCGGCGCCGCCTTTTCCTTCAGCCATTTCGACGTGGAGATTGACTATGCCGTACCTGTGGGCGACTTGGCCTTCACCGCCCCATTTCTCGGCTCGCCGCCCTTCTCCCTGGCTCAGATCCGGCCGCGGGCAGCGCTGGACACGGCGCGCGACGACATAGTCACCCTCGTCGCCGCCGGGGAGCGCCCCCTCCTCATCGCCTTCCCGCACGGGGACGGGCTCGTCATCCTCGGCACCATCACCTACCCGCTCACCAATGCCGGGCTAAAAGAGGGCGACAACGCGCTATTCGCCCTCAATCTGGCGACCCTGGCCGGGGAAAGTGGCGCCATCTGGTTTGACGAATGGCATCACGGGGTACGGGGCCAGGACGCGTTGAGCGGCCCGGGCCAGTGGCTGCGGCAGACCCCTGCGGGGCAGGCGCTCCTCTACAGCGCCGCCGTGCTCTTCCTCGGCGTGCTGCTTGCCGGGCGCCGTTTCGGGCGGCCGATCCCCCTTGCCCGCCCCGGGCAGCGCCGCGCCCCGCTGGAGCACATTGTCGCCGTCGCCAACCTCAGCCGCCGCGCCGGGCACCGCCACGCCGTGCTCGCGCAGGTCCACCTGCAGCTCAAGCGCGAGCTCGGCCGCCGCTTCCGCATCAACCCCACCCTGCCCGACGACGAGTACGCCAGCCAGCTCGCCGGCGTCCGGCCGGACCTGGATACGGATGAGCTGCGCAGCCTGCTGGCCCGCCTGCGCAATCCGGACACGGGCGAGGCCGAGATGGTCGCCCTCGTGCGCGCCGCGGCGGCCTGGCTCGATAGATAGCACTTCCACGACACAAGGAGACAGTTATGGAACCAGGGGACCTTCAGAACACTTTCCAGGAACTGCGCCGCGAGGCCGACAAGGTACTCGTCGGGCTGGAGGAGCCATTCGAGATGCTCGTCGTCGCCCTTTTCACCGGCGGGCATGTCCTGCTCGAAGGGGTGCCGGGCACCGCCAAAACGCTCATGGCCAAGACGCTGGCCCACCTCATCCAGGCGCAGTTCACGCGCATCCAGTTCACGCCCGACCTGATGCCTTCCGACATCCTCGGCACGAGCGTCTTCGACATGAACACCGGGCAGTTCTACCTCAAGAAAGGGCCGCTGTTTACCCAGATCCTGCTCGCCGACGAGATCAACCGCGCGCCGGCAAAGACCCAGTCGGCCCTGCTCGAAGCGATGGAGGAGCGCCAGATTAATCTAGAAGGCACCGCTTACCCGCTCGAGCCTCCCTTCATGGTCATCGCTACGCAGAACCCGATTGAATACGAGGGCACCTATCCCCTGCCCGAGGCGCAGCTCGACCGTTTTCTCTTTAAGGTGCGCGTGCCCTATTCCCCGCTGGAGGTCGAAGTCGAAGTGCTACGCCGCTTCCATCACGGTTTCGATCCCCACCGGCTGGCGGCTTCCGGCCTGCAGCCGCTCCTGCCCGCCCAGGACGTCGTCGCCGCGCGCGCCCTCATCGAACAGGTCATCGTCGAAGACGGCATTCTCGAGTACATCGCCCGACTCGCCGAAGCCAGCCGCCGCTCACCTGACCTCGTGCTCGGCGCCAGCGCCCGCGCCGCCACCGGCGTGCTGCTCGCCGCCAAGAGCTACGCCGCGCTGCAAGGCCGCGATTATGTCCTGCCCGACGACGTCAAATACGTCACCCCGGCTGTCTTCCGCCACCGGCTGTTGCTCAAGCCGGAGGCCGAAATCGAGGGCCTCGACGCCGATGCCATCGTGCAGCGCCTCTTTGCCCAGGTCGAGGTGCCGCGCTAAGCGACTATGATCCTCACCCGCCGCGCCCTGCTGCTCCTCCTGGTTGCTGCACCCTTTCTGGTCCTCTCCACCTGGGCGCCGGCCCTGCAGTGGGTGGCCATCACCTACGTGTTGTTAGCCCTGCTGCTCATCGCCGCCGACTGGTGGCTCGCCGGCCCGGTGGCGCAGTTTGAAGCAGAACGCGCGCACGACAACAGGCTCAGCCTCGGCGCCGACAACAACATCACGCTTAGCGTGCGGCGGCAGCCGGGACGGCAGACACGCAGCGGACCCACCCCCATCTGGGTGCGCGACGAGCCACCAGAGGCGTTCATCATCGAGAAGCGCGTGCTACGGGGCGAGCTGCCGGCAC
>JAVVFG010000291.1:0-5362 GCA_032260445.1 Anaerolineae bacterium
CGCCTTGGGCCGGCTGGCTCTCCAGGCTGCGTACGTCGATGCCGCCGGTCGTGTGGTCCCGCCAGCGTACCATGCCGCGCCGGTCAGGCTCGGGCACCACGGCTGTTTGCTTCATGCTGTAATCCAGATTGTATTTACGGTTGAGATAGCGCACCTCCGCCTGCGCCAGAAGCACCGGCCGGTAGAGCAACCCCAGCGGCTGGCTATCGATCGGCAGCCGTTCTCCCGCCGCCCGCTCCGCCTGTGACAGCGTCAGGTTATGGGGCAGGAAATATTCCGCGGTCCGGCCGGGTACCGCCGGGCGCGCATCGGTGCCTGGCAGCGATGCTTCCGCCGCTGCTGGCTGCGCGCCCACTGCCGACGCCGGGGCAGCCGTTTCCGTCACGTGGCTCGTCGCCGCCGGCGTCGCCCCAGCCAGCTCGTTGAGCGCCGGGATCTGCGCCCGCGTCAGCGGCCCTGCCAGGTAGTTCATCGCCCAGCGCGTATTGAACAGCACTGGATGCTTCTCGTGCACATTGCGCATCAGGAAAACCCGTTTACCAATCGCCGAGATCAGATGATCATACGTGCGCCGGTCGAGACCGCCCGGTGTCGCGCTCGCCAGTCCGTCCAGCAGTCGCTGCTTGTCCTGGTCCGTACCCAGCTTGCCGATAAACCAGCTCCCGGCGTTAGACAGCGCCTTATAATCGACGTCAACCGGATTCTGCGTTGCCAGCACCATGCCCACGCCAAAGGCGCGCGCCTGCTTGAGCAGGCGCAGCATCGGCTCTTTCGACGGCGGATTGCCGATAGGAGGCAGATAGCCAAAGATTTCGTCGAAATAAACCAGCGCGCGTAGTGACGTGGTACCGGCCTGTGTCCGCATCCAGCTTTCCACGGCCGAATAGAGCAGCGTCACAAAAAACATGCGCTCGTCGTCGTTGAGATGGGCGATGTAGAAAATCGTGTGCCGCGGCCGGCCGTCGCCATCATACAGCAACTGCGCCACATCCAATGGATCACCCTCAATCCAGCCCTGGAAAGCGGGCGCAGCCAGGATGCTGTTCAACTGCATCGCCAGCTGGAAGCGCTCCTTCTCAGGGAAGAAACGGTTGACATCCAACACGCCCAGCTTTTCGAACGGCGGCGACTGCGTCTGCACGATCAGCTCGCCTAGGTCCAGATCCCGGCCCTGGCTCCACGCCTGCTCAAAGATATTCGCCAGCAGAATATGCTCCCGCGAACGCACCGGGTCGATATCTTTCAGCCCGACCAGACCAAGCAAAGCCGTGACCGTGCCAGAAATTTGTTCACGTAACAGCTCTTCATTGCCTTCCCAGGCTAGTGCCGGCGCTTCCAGTGAGGCCAGGATACTGAGCGGCAGCCCGGCCGTCGAGCCCGGCGTGTAGATCGCAAATCGCACGCTCTCCTTCAACCGCTGCAGCCGCCCCGGCGTGATCTCCCAATCCGCCAGCCCCTTGCGCCACAGAGCCGCAGTATCTTCTGCCGCCTGCGCCACGCTCTTCCCATCCCGCCGCGCCTCATCCGGGTTGATCCACGGCTCAAAGTCCGCCGGGAGCAGTTCGGGAAAATGGAGCAAGGCATTGGTAATGTCCCCTTTCGGGTCGATCATCAGCGCCGGGATATGGTTCAATGCGGCTTCTTCTAGCATATCCAGACAAAGGCCCGTCTTGCCAGAACCAGTCATGCCCACGACAACGGCGTGTGTCGTCAAATCGGCGGGATCGTAGAGCAACGGCTGCTCACCTACCGCCGCAGTCTCCGCATCGACCATACGCCCAAGGTAAAATGCACCATTCGTTTCAATCATGGGTTGCCTCCTTGCGCGTAGTCTATCACAAAAGCCGGCGCAGTTCCGTACTCATCCTTGCGTCGCTCGTGGCGCCCCGCAACAGCGCGCCTACCTGCCGCTGCGCGGCAGCAAGAACACCGCCGGGATGCTCAAGAATGCCAGCAGACCACTGCCTAAAAAGGCATCGCGCAGCCCGAACCGATCCGCCAGCGCGCCCACCGTCCAGATGCCGGCTCCCTGGATAACAAAACCCACCGCCAGATACAGGCCGTTTGCCAGGGCACGGTGGTCTGGAAAGCCATCCTGCACCAGCGCCAGCAGCACCGGCTGTGGCGCGATCGCCGTCATCCCCAGCGCCAGCAGCAGCGGCACCGCCGCCCACGCCGGTCCCAGCACGAAAAGCAGATACAGAACCGGCGACAGGGTCAGTAGCAGCAGTAACATCCGCTTGCGGCCAAGCCGGTCGCTCAGCGTCCCACTGAACAAGGCGCCGACAACCCCGGCCCCCTGCAGAATAGTGAGCGACGCCGCCGAGAGCCACAGGCTCAGGCCGAGCGCGTCGCGCGCATAGAGCGGCAGATACGTCGTCAACGAGACCAAAAGGAGAGCCCGTGCCCCCACCAGCCACGTAATCACGACAAACGTGCGGCGCATCCGTGACCAGACGCCTGCCAGCGGGCTCGGTAGCGCACTTTGCGGCCGGGCCGCCACATGGTGCAGGCGGAAGTACAGCAGCGCAGATACGGCCCAGCCGCCGAACGCCAGCCGCCAGATACCTTCCAGCCCGAACCAGCCCACGCCCGCCACCGCGACCATCGGCCCCAATGATCGCGCCAGCTCGCCCCCGGCCATGAAGATGCTCATCCCTTTGCCCACTTGGTTCCCGGCGAGACGGCCGATCATCGCCGGCGCCGGCGCGTGGAACGCCGCGATCGTGATCCCACCAGCGAACAGCAACAGCGCCAGCATCAGGTAGCTGGGCGCCAGGCCAAGCAGGCTATATACCGTCGCCGTTACCCCCGGCGCCAGGATCACGAAGTAGCGCAGGCTGACCTTATCGGCCAGATAGCCCAGAAACGGATTAAGCAAGCTCGGCAACTGCGTGAAGATCGCCAGGCTGCCGGTCATCGCATAACTCGTTCCCAGCCGTTCCTGGATGAGCGGCAGGAGCGGCGCCAGAAACGCGCTGTAGGTGTCGTGCACAAAATGCGCCCCGGCAATCGTTAGAACCTGGCCCGACTGGAACTCCTCCAGGTCACCGGCCGCCAGCTCTGCCCGCGACAGCCGGCCTGCGGCGATATTGTCACCTTCCACGCCATTCTCCTTTTTGCAGGAAGGCGATTTGTAGCAGCAATTCTGCCGGGCGCCAATACAAGAGGATGGCACAAAGCACCTTGACAAATCGATAAACTTCGATTAGAATGCCCGACGTATAGAAGAAGGTCGATATGATGAGAGAAGAGAGCGCAATCGATACAGTCACCTTCGCCAAAGCGCTGGCTGACGAGACGCGGCAGAAGATTATGGCCCTCTGCTGCTGCCAACTGCTCAGCGTCGGCGATATCGTTGCCTCCCTCGACGTCGCCCAGCCGACCGTCTCGCACCACCTCAAGATTCTCAAGAATGCTGGGTTGGTGCGCTCCGAGCGGCAGGGCAAGCAGGTCTTCTACACCCTCAACCAGGCGCGCCTGGCCCAGGGCTGCTGCCAGGTCGCCGAAGAATTTGCTCCCGACGAGAATATCCGCCTCGTCGTGGATCGTCCGGTGTGAGCGGGCCCTCTTTTTTTGGTCTGTCGTATCGACGAATATGAATACGTAAAGTTGGAGGATTGTGATGACTGATCAGTTGGCATCCGGCGGGAGTAGTGATGTGCGCATTGCCGTCCGCGAGCGTTACGGTGCTGTCGCCGAACAGGGTGGGGGCTGCTGCACCCCGACCGCGAGCTCTTGCTGTGGCAGTGCCGGGAGCGACGTAATCCAGCTCGATTCGATAGCCGCCTTGTATGAAGATCCCGATGTCGGCGCACTACCGGAGGACGTAACCGGTCTCTCCCTCGGCTGCGGTGATCCCGTCACCCTTGCCACCCTACGGCCTGGGCAGACTGTGCTCGACCTCGGCGCCGGTGGCGGCATTGACTGCTTCCTGGCGGCGAAAAAGGTCGGCCCGGCCGGCCGCGTCATCGGCGTCGACATGACCCCGGCAATGATCGACCGTGCCCGCCGTAACCAGGCCAAAGTGGGCGCAGACAATGTCGAGTTCCGCCTCGGCGAGATCGAACACCTGCCCGTCGCCGATAACAGCGTCGACGTGATCATCTCCAACTGCGTCATCAATCTCAGCCCTGACAAAGAACAAGTCTTCCGCGAAGGCTACCGCGTGCTCAAGCCCGGCGGCCGGCTCGCCGTGAGCGACATCGTCACCGAAGGCCCGCTCCCGCCTGCCATCAAGAACGACCTTGCCGCCTGGGCCGGCTGTGTTGCCGGCGCCCTCGACGTCACCGAGTATGTCGCCGCCATCAAGGCCGCCGGTTTCGTCGACGTCGAACTGGTCCCTGTCTACTGGGAGCCCGAGATGGTTGCAGCGGCCGTCGAGCAGCTCAGGCCCGAGGTCGCGCAAGAGATCGGTGAGTTTGGGCAAACAGACAACGTGAACACCGCCGTCTTTAGCGCCAAAGTCACGGCGCGGAAGAAACTTTCGCCGGTGTAGACAGTCTCTGGGTCAGGGGCGCCGCACGACGACGGCGCCCCGCCTTGATGGCTATTCTGCCCCTGTCCGGATCACGACCAGTTTGTCTGTCCCTGATTCGGCTCCCCAAACCTCGCCGGGCCGGCCCAGGAGTTGCCGCACGGCAGCGTTGGCGCTCGGCAGCGGGAAGACGGTAAAGGTCTCCGACGCCGGCTCGAAGCGCACCAGCGCATTAGCGCCGAAATCACTCAGCCACACCGTATCTTCCTCATCGACGTACACAGCGTAGGGCTGCGGTTGCTCTCCGGGCAGGGGCCACTCACGCCAGGCGTCGCTGGCGGGGTCGAACATTCCCAGCTGGCCTGCCGTCCATTCGCTCACCCAAATCAGGCCCTGTGAATCAGACCAGACACGGCGAGCGCCCTGGCCCGCTGTTGGCGGCTCGATCGGCCGCGCCTCACCGGTTCCGGGGTCAATGCGCGCGATGTGGCTGCCGGCGAGCGAAGCGTAGTAGACGGTACCCTCCGGCGTCGTCGTGATCCCATAGGGACCGCGGCCACGCGGCGCGTCAAACAGCTCGACCTCGCCCACCGCCAGGTCCAGCCGCCCGTAAAAGCCATTCTGCCCTGTGAACCACAGCACGCCTGCCCCGTCGAAGGTCGCCGTATTCAGATTCGCGCTGCCCCGCTCTGCCGGCAGCGGGTAAAGCTGCACCGCTTCCGTTCCTGGGTCCACGCGCACGATGGCGTTGAGGCCGCTATCCGTAACCCACGGCGCGCCATCCGGGCCGACGATGACCCCATGCGGCGCCGACCCCGCGCCGAGCGCCACGTGGCGCGTCTCGCCCGTCGCCGGATCCAGCCGTCCCAGCTCGCCTGAACCCTG
>JAVVFG010000292.1:0-5341 GCA_032260445.1 Anaerolineae bacterium
AGGTTCTCGCGCGACCAACGCAGCAGCCATCGGCTGTGGCCTTTGGCCCGCATGGACAACAGGTTGCCTTCGCCAGCAGCAACGGTGGCCCCACTTCTATTGTGGACATCACATCAGGGGAGGACGTAATCACACTGCATGGTCATACTGGGCAACTGGAATTTGCGAAGTTCAATGCCGCCGGGACACGCCTGGTTACGATTGGAAGAGATAGCTCGGTCCACGTCTGGGACACGGAGAAAGGCCAGAGTTTGCTCAGGCTCGGCCTGGACACAGCTGCCGCACAGCCGTCCGCTACGTTTGCAGCAGATGATGACCGGCTGATCACCTCGCTCGGGGATGAGGGGCTGCAGGTATGGTCACTGCCTCCTCTGGGAGAACAGCTGACCGTGCAGGCCGAGGCCGACTGTTACTGCGACTTCGCCTATAGCCCGGACGGCGATCTCATTGCGCTGCCTGACCAGGAGAGCCTAAGCATGCGTCTGCTCGATGCTGTTTCAGGTCGGCCGGTGATGACGTTGACCAGCGAGATCATCAGTCCAGCGTTGGCCCCAGCACTGGGCCATCTATACCATCCGGTGTTTAGTTCGGACGGAACACGCCTGGCCACGATCATCGACGATACGGATGTAGTTATATGGGATGTCACCACGGGACGGGAAACGCTAAGCCTCTCACCGGACGCTGGTGTATTGTACCGCATCGCTTTCAGCCCGGACGGGACGCGTCTGGCAACCATCGGCTACGACGGGAGTGCACGGCTTTGGGAACTGAACTCCGGCGCGGCAGTATACGCACTGACTGACGTATACACTGAAACATTGACCGTTGGCTCTCACGGGCTGGACATCGCCTTTAGCCCGGACGGCGCCAAACTCGCGACAGCAGGAGGAACCTCGGTCAAGGTATGGGACGCGGCAACGGGAAATGAACTCGTCACCTTACGGGCGCCGCAATACGCCTATGAACTTGCGTACAGTCCCGCCGGAGGTGAACTCGCTGTCGGTGTGCGCTTTGGCGTCGGCAGCGGCGTCTGGGACGCTACCAGCGGAGAGCTGCTCTTGGAGCTGACTGGTCACACTGCCTCCGTGACTAATATCGCGTACAGCCACGATGGACGACAAATCGCGACCGCTAGTAACGACGGCACCATTCGGCTTTGGGACGCAGAATCGGGGACACCAAGAATGGTATTGCAAGACCAAGGCGTGGCCATTCATCTCGCCTTTAGCCCTGACGATACGGGCCTAGCAGCACAGTTTGATGACCACACGCTCCGCGTCTACGCGCTGAGCCTGGATAGCCTGGTGGATATCGCCCTGGCGCGCCTCTCGCGCTGGTTCATGCGAGAAGAGTGCCGGCAATATCTGCACAGCGACACCTGCCCGCGTGACGTCCGGCCAGCACCATCGCAGCTTCCGTGATTTTGCTCGCATGCTTCTTGTCGGCCGCCATCCCGGCGTCGTCCAGGTCACCTTCCGCGCCCCCGTCGACCGCCTCGAAGAACGCGGCCTGCTCGGCTTCGCCCGCGACCAGCACGGCGCTTAAGGTTACCCGGTCGGCTGGCGTGTTGCCGCTGCCGTATGGCACACAACGTGGTGGGCTGCGATGGCTGTAAATCGGGCCCACCACGATCACCTGCCCGGAACCACACTCATGCTCGGTGCCATCGCCGGTGACATCATTGGCTCGGTCTACGAGCGTCACCCAATCAAGACGACAGCGTTCCCCCTCTTTGTCGAGCGCTCCCGGTTCACCGATGATACCGTTCTCACCGTCGCCGTCGCCTATGCCATCCTTCATGGTGTGGACTACGCCGCTGCCCTGCGTGCCTTTGGGCGGCGCTATCCGCGCGCCGGTTATGGCGGGACCTTCCGCCAATGGCTCTTCTCTGACGAGATGGGCCCCTACAACAGCTGGGGAAACGGCTCTGCTATGCGCGTCAGCCCCATCGGTTTCGCTTTCGACGATGAAGCAGCGGTACTCGCGCAGGCAGAAGC
The DNA here is from genome assembly GCA_032260445.1 of Anaerolineae bacterium. GTDB lineage: Bacteria > Chloroflexota > Anaerolineae > Promineifilales > Promineifilaceae > JAAYYY01. Next base: position 2,001 of record JAVVFG010000292.1, read on the forward strand.
CAGCGCCGCTGTGACCCACAACCATCCGGAAGGCATTAAGGGCGCCCAGGCCACCGCGCTCGCCGTCTTCCTCGCCCGCACCGGAACCCCAAAAAAGGAAATCCGCCGCCGCATTACGGCTGGCTTTGGTTACGATCTCTCCCTTACGGTGGAGCAAATCCGCCCCACCTACCACTTTGACGTCTCTTGCCAGGGTACGGTGCCAGAGGCCATCATCGCCTTCCTGGATGCCAGCGATTATGAAGATGCTGTGCGTCTTGCCGTCTCGCTTGGCGGCGACAGCGATACCCTGGCCTGCATTGCCGGCTCCATCGCCGCCGCCTACTATGGCGACATCCCGGCGTCCATCGTCGCCGAGACCCGCACCCGTCTCCCCGCCGATCTCCTCGGCGTCGTCGATGAGTTTCAGGCACACTATAGCTGATTGGCCGGCGCTACCTGGGCAGCAGGCTACCTCCCTGTGCTGCCTTACTTTGCCTGCGCAGTCTGCACGCCACTCCGCAGGCGGCTGCTGATGAATCTGTCCAGCCTCGCCTCCAGATACGGCGCCGCCATGACGTTCTGCACCGCCTTCACAATTGCCGTCTTCCCCGAGCTCGACGTGCCGTTGATGAGAATGATCGTTCCGTTGTCCATGCCTCCACTATCGGCCCGTACCCGATTCTTGGGAAGTTTGACTGCGTCGAAATAGAACAAATGTTTGCATCCGTAGCTGGTCTCCGTCATAATAGGGTTGAAGGAGATTCACCATGGCCCTCCGCACCAAAAAACAGCCCAAATACCCGCGCCGCCTCTGGAGCCTGGTCGGCTTCCCCGGCGAAGGCAAGAGCACCTTTGCCGCGCGCATGGCAGCGCCCATCCTTGTCGTCGACAGCGACCACCGCTTTGACGAAGTCATGCACCTCGTCGGCGGCGACGTCCTCGAGTTCGAAGACCGGCGCATCAACGGGCTTGTGCCCCGCATCGTCGACGAGCTCGCCCGCTCCATGCCCGAGGAGCGCGTGGCGACCATCGTCGTCGACAGCCTCACGCAGATCATCTCCCCGCTCGTGCAGCGCGCCGTCCAGGCCAATCTCGACGGCGAGAACCGCAACAAGATGGCGAGCTTCGTCGCCAAAGCAACCGGCATGAAGCTCTTACAGGACGGCGTCAGCCGCTGGGGTACGGACGTGCTCTGGATCTACCACCTGCAGCAGGGGCGCGACGCCCACGCCCAGAACCAGACCACGACCACTATCCCCGCCACCGAGCTGGCGCGTCTACAGCGCAACCTCAACGCCCGCCTGCGTGTCATGCGCCAGGGTAGCAAACTCGGCGTGCACGTCGAATGGTGTCGCACTGGTCGCCAGGGCATGACCATCTGGGACGATAGCGGCACGTGGGAGATGATGCCCGAGCGACTGGAAGAAGCCATGTACGACGGCCTGCAGCAGGAGCAGCAGGCTCGCCGCGAGAGCCGCTTCTCCGGCCCCGACGAGGCCATCACCTGGGGCGTTGAGCAAGGCGCCTTCCCCAACCTTAAACAGGCCCGCGCCGCCTACGACAACGTCAAAGCCACCCACCAGCCCGCCAACGCCGCCGAAATGTGGGAGCTCTGGACCATGGAAGTACACAGCCGCCTCATCCCCGCCGCCGAAGACGGTGTCGCCTTCTAGCCGGAAGACGGTTCGCCCACTGCCTCAGCGACAAAACCTCGTCATACGCTAACCCTCTGCCCGCACGAGCGGCAGTTCAAGATAACTCAGATAGTCGCCACCATGATAAAGCGACACATGCGCGGTGCGTGCATCGCTGCCTGACTCTTCGGAAACGACGCCGCCGCTATTGTAATTCTTCTGCCCGTAAATCGAGTTCGGCGACTGGATGACCAGCCGCAGCCGGCTCCCTTTGCCGATCCGGCGTGAAAAGAACTTGAAAGCATCAAATGTATAGCGGTTAATTTCGCCCGGTACCACCAGCTTCTCCTCCCGTAGCGACTCCCGGTAACGCGCCCGCAACTTGTCCTGTGTCAGCAAAATACTCGAGCCATCTACCAAAATCTCGTACACCGTAGCCTGAAAATCGGTGTCAGGCACGTTCAACTCGATCCACACCACCAGCTTGAGCGTGCCGCTGATTTCCCTCTCCTCCTTAAACGGCTCGCTATGGTACACCAACCCATTGCCAAACAGATTGAGCGCATACCGCTGATTGCTGAAGTAGTTCTTAACCTCTTCGCGATCCAGCTCGGCCGCTCGCACGTCCAGCGGGTTATAGACGTACCGGTCCAACTCGACCCGCTCCGGCACCGTCTCCGCGAGCCGCCCAGAGCGGAACACATCGTTCGCTTCGCCGTCGTTCGAATCCAGAAACAGCCGCTTCCTCTCGCCGGCAATTGCCTCAAGACTATCGGCGTACTTCCACTCCTCGGCGCCTGCCACGTAGTACGCCACCCGCCCTTTCAGAAACGCCGGCTTCTCCCCCTCCTTGAGCGTCCAGTCATACCATTCCCGGTGTAGCTGATTAAGGTCTACCAGGCTTGCCTCGCCAAACGTCAGGCCGCCAAACTCCTGCTCCGGCGTGCGGGTTCCGGCGTGGTCCCACGGCCCAATGATCAGGTAATGGTCGTCGCGCGCTGGCGACGCCGAGGCCATGTGCTGCCGGTAGAAGTGCAGCGCACCTGGCTGGTCGCCGTCGTAGTGCCCTGTAATCGTCAGGATCGGGATCTCAATACGGTCGTACTCCTCCGGCGAAAGCGCCATCTCGTCCCAGTAATCGTCAGGCGTCGGGTGCGCTATCCACGTCTGGAAAGTGGTGCTACGGTTACCCACAATCTCGTCCAGCTCCTTAAACGGCCGGTGGCTCACATACAGCTCGCGAAACTTCTCTATCCAGAAAGCCTGCTCGCCAAACAGATTGGCGTTGCCTGTCATACCGCTTGTGAAGGTTAACCACTGCATCTCGTACGGGTAGAAGATATTCTTGAAGAAGGGGAAGTCGACAGCGGCATGTGCGGACGCTGCTGGAACGATACTCTTCAATTGCCGCGGAGCCTCCTTCAGCGTCATCCACTGGTTGAAGCCGGCATACGATCCGCCCCACATCGTCACCGCGCCGCTACACCACGGCTGCTCCGCCAGCCATGTCACGATGTCATGCCCATCGCGCCCTTCGTTGACGAACGGCTCAAAGACCCCACCGGAATTGCCGCGCCCCCGGCAGTCGACCAGCAAAAATGCATAGCCGCGCTGGGCAAAGTAGTATGCCCGCTCGTGGTAGGAGTCGGCGATATACGGCGTCAGCGTGAATATCGCCGGCGTCGCTTCATCACCCTTTGGCTTGTACACGGTGGCATTTAACAC
>JAVVFG010000293.1:0-5319 GCA_032260445.1 Anaerolineae bacterium
AGCTGCAACGCCGAGCCACCGATGATCGCCATCGCCGTCCGGCCGGGCAGGGCGAGCCACGACCTAATCGTGCGCAGCGGCGAGTTCGTCGTCAATATTCCCACGGTCGAGCTCGACTTCATCGCCGACTACGTCGGCACGACCACCGTGCGTGACGTCGACAAGTGGGCCGAGACCGGGCTGACGCCGCAGCCGGCCGCAATCGTCGCGCCGCCGCTCCTCGCCGAATGTCCGGTCAACGTCGAATGCCGCGTCAGCCAGCACATCGTTCTCCCATCTCACTCCCTCTTTATTGCCTCTGTTCTTGCCATTCACGCCGACCCGGCGGTACTCAACACGCGCGGCGAAGTCGACTACGCCGCCGCGAGTGGCGGCCTGCCTTACCGCGCCTCTGCCGTTCGCGAACGCCCGGTCGACAACTTCCGGCCCGAGCACCTGCGGGAACGCGTCTACGCCTGGCGGGACGGCAAGCGCTAGCCCGCCTCTCGCCTGTGCAAGCCTACGCTCAAGAGAATGCTGCCGGGAACACCTCGCGTTTACTGCCGGATCCCTGCATAACCTAGGCCACCGCCGTGCTTCTTGCCGGCCGTGCCCAGACACAGCGCACGCGCGTGCCCGCACCCACCTCACTCTCAATCGCCAGCTGCATCCCCGTCTTCTCCGCCCGCTCGCGCATGATGCCCACACCTAACGAATTCGGCGCGACAGCATCGGTCGCAAAGCCACGACCGTCGTCTGTCACCGTCAGCGCCACGGCGTCTGGCTCGTACTGCAGGCGTACGACAACCTGGCTCGCCGCCGCATGCTTCACGACATTATTCAGCGATTCCTGGGCAATGCGATAAAAGGCCACCTGCACCTCTGGCGGCAGCTCGCCGTCCCCGCCCACGGACAGCTCCACCGGCAGCCGCGACCGCCCGATGATCGCATCACACAGCTGCCGCAGCAGCTCGTCGAGGCCCGATTCAGTAAGCGCCGTCGGCCGTAGCTCGAGTAGCAGCGTGCGCATTTCGGCCAGCGCCCCGCGCGTCAGCTCGCGCAGTTCGGCCAATCGCTCCTTACCCTGCTCCGGATCGCGCGCCATAATCGCCGGCAATACCTCGGCAATCAGGCTGGCCGAAAAGAGCGTCTGCGAGACGGCGTCATGTAGATCGCGCGCCAGCCGGTTTCTTTCCTCGGCCACCGCACTCGCCTCCGCATGCTGTCGCAATGCGGCATTCGCTGCCGCCAGCGCCGCCTGTTCCCCAAAGGTGACCGCCAGGCTGATTTCCTCTTCGCCAAACTGCTTGGCCGTCGCATAGTAGAGGGTGATGTCGCCGCGCGCCGCGTCGCCAAAGCCGAACGGCGCCGAGAGAAAGGCGCCGTAATGCTCGGCAAGCATCTCCAGCCACTCGCGTGCCTCAGGTGGAAGCTCTTTTACCAGCTCTGCTTCCACGCGCATCGCCGTCTCAAGGTCAGCCTCGACGAAGGCTTCGCCGCGGATCGTCGCACGGTTGGCCGAAGAGGCAACGTAAGGCAGGGACTCGACGTGTCGCAGCGCCTCCGGCAAGCCGGCCGTCGCTTCGACGACAATCGCCTCTGTCTCGGCATCGAGACGGAAGACAACACCCGCATCGGCGCCGAGAATCGTCATCGCCTGTTCGACGATGAAGCGCAGTGTCTCCTGCATTGGGCGACCGGCGTTTAGCAGCGACAGCGTCTCGCGCAGGCTCTCTGCCACGCGGCGCCGCTCCTTTTCCTCGCTGAACAAATAGGCATTCTCGATCGCCAGCGCCGCACGTTGGCCCAAAGCGGTAAACAGGCGCCGCTCATCTGCCGGGAAAGCCCGCGGCTCGGCAAAATCCACGTTAAACACGCCGAACACCTCGCCGTTCCGCCGCAAGGGTAGGTGGATAAACGATTGGATGCCTTCGGCGTCGGTGATCCGCCGTGCCACCCGCCTATCACCGGCCACACTCTCTACGACGACCATCTCTCCGCTGGTCGCCGCCTCCCCGATAAGTCCCTCATCGGCAGCGAATGACATCGCCGCGAACGTCTCTGGCGCGAATCCTCGCGCAGCACGAACCACCAGCCGTTCGTGCGCCGCATCCCACACCATGATCGAGCTCTTGTCTGCGTGCAGCACTTCGACGGCGACGTCGACGATCTTCTGCAGCACCTGTTCCATGTCCAGCGAGCGGTATAGCTCCTCGTCCGCCTGGTACAGCGCTTCAATCTCTTGGTTCCGCCGTTCCAGCTGGCTGAACAGGCGCGCATTTTCAAGGGTGACCGCTACCTGGTTGGCAAAAGCCAACACCAGCTCGCAGTGTTCTTTCGTATAGTAGTTCGCTTGGCCATGATCCAAGCTGATCATGCCCAGGATGCCGTCCTTCACCACCAGCGGGACGCCAAGCCACGAACGTACGTAATCGAACTCCCGCCCCAGCGTCGCCCCCGCCGTTTCCCGGAACGCACGCGCTTCCGGACTGTCGCCGCGCACGTCAGGGATAACCACCGGTTTGCGTGCTTCAATGACTGCCCGGTTCGCGCCGGCCCGTGCCAGCGAAAACCGCAATCCCAACGCCTCCTCTTGCGGAATAGGGCCACGGTAGGCGACGAGCTGCAGGCTATCACCGTCAGCAACCAGTATCGACGCTCCATCGTAGGCGACGACCACCTGCAGCTGGTCCAGGACCAGCGCGAGCAACGGCTCCAGTGCCAGCGTCGACGTCAGGTTGTGCGAGACTTCCAGAAGGGTAGACAGCTCCTGCGTCCGTTTGGCGACACGCTGCTCGAGTCCCTGCCGGGCCGTTATTCGCTCGGTGATGTCTGTGACAAACCCTTCAAGGGCAACAACCGTGCCCACACTGTTGCGGACGCCGCGGCCATGCTCCCACACCCATTTCTCTTCCCCTGACGCCGTCCGGAGCCGGTAGGACAGCTCGTGTGGCTCGTCCGCCGTGAGCGCCGCTTGCACCTCGTTCCATACCTGCTCGCGGTCGTCGACATGGATCAGGTCGCCGTAGCGGACGCCGTGACTGCCCGTAAGCAGCGCGGAGGTATAGCCGGTCAGGGCCACGCTCCCCTCGCTGACAAACTCCATTGTCCATTCCGGAGCGTTGTGGCAGCGGTACGCCATCCCCGGTAGATTGTCCATCAAGGTAGCGAGCATCCGCTGGCTCTCCTGCAGTGCCGCCGTTGCCTCCTTGCGCTCGGTGATGTCTGTGTGCGAGCCGACGATCCGGGTAGCTCTCCCCGCCTGATCACGCACCGCCGTCCCACGCGCCAGGATCCAGCGATAGGAGCCGTCGCGATGGCGCACCCGGTGCTCCACTTCGTAAACCGGGGTATCGCCGCGGAGATGCGCCTCGAGGATGCCCAGTACCCGCTCAAGCTCCTCCGGATGCACGAGCTCGCGCCACGAGCTGGAATGGGCGGCAATCTCCTCCTCGCCATAGCCCAGCATCGACTTCCACCGCGGCGAGAAGTAGACGCTGTCTGTCTTCAGATTCCAGTCCCAGATACCGTCGTTGGTGCCGCGCATTACGAGGTCGAGCCGTTCCTCGCGCTCGCGCATCGCCTCTATCGTCCGCTCGCGCTCTGTCGCGTCAATTCCGATGTCGAGGATACCTGCCACCTTATCCCCGGCAACCACCGGCTGCAGCACGATGTCCCAATAAGAGACAATCCCCTGCGTCTCCAAGCGGACTGCATGTTGTCGCACCGTCTCACCGGCGAGCACGCGCTCAAACAGCGGTAAGATGGTTGGCTCCGAGCCCGGAAACAGGTCGAAGTAGTAGGCGCCGGGTACGATCTCTTCTCGGCTCGAGGCCGAATACAGCGCCGCAAAATCGATCCAGGTGGGATTGAGTCGCTGCATGCGGAACTCGCGATCCAGCACCGCCACCACCATCGGCGTGCGGTCAAATAGCATATCCAGAAGCAGTTCGGGTGTAGGCGCCATATTACCTTCCCTTTGATGAGACCGTCTCGATCATAGGATCCGCTCCACAGAGAGCAAGTGACAAATGGCGCACATTCTAGAGCTAAAGTTCCTATCTAAACGACGAACAGCAGGGTGACGCTCACGTTCAAAGCGAGTTACCGGAACTGCCACGTGGGGCAGGTAAACAGAATGTGCCTATCCGGCTGACCAGGATCAATTCGCCCGATTGCCCGGTGTGCCCGCTTCTCCTTTCGTCTACGCTGCGAGCAGTGGATCGTTAGCACAAGAAGATCACAAGGAGACAACACCATGCTGGCCCAAAGACAGCACCAACAACCATCCCTTCTTGAGACCGTCAGCGGCCTCCGCTGGCAGCCCGGTCGCGACACACTCGTCGCCGTCGCGTCCTACATTTTACTGGTCGGCCTCCTGTACACCGCGTTTCAGCTCATCACGACGGAACGTGTGGCGGCGAACTTCATCACTTACGGACCCGTCGGCCTTGCTCTCGCCGGTATCGGCATCCCTGTCTTCTACACGACCCGGCTCCGCGGCCGGTCGCTGGACGAGGTCGGCATCACCAGCCGGCACCTGCTTCCCAGTCTCGCCCTCGGTCTGATCCTCGGCTACGATACCTACCGCCACACGCTGGGTACCCTCGGCCTGACCTGGGAGCGCAGCCTGGTGCCGCTGGTTACTATGAGCCTTGCAGTCGGGCTCTTCGAAGCCGTCTTCTTCCGCGGCTGGCTCCAGCTGCGCTTCGAAGATGCCTTTGGCACCGTCCCCGGTCTCCTTCTCGGCGCGCTCTGCTACAGCCTCTACCACGTTGGCTACGGGATGGAGACAACCGAAATGGTGGCGCTCTTCTTCTTCGGTCTTACCTTCGGCGCGATGTTCCGGCTGACCAAAAACGTCTTCGTGCTGTGGCCCTTCTACACGCCAATCGGCGGCCTCTACAGCACCGCGAGCGATGGCCTGACCATGCCCTTCGAGGCCACTTACGGCTTCCTCATCACGCTCGCGATGATGGTCGCTATCATCGCCGCCGGCCGGACCACTGCGCGCCGCCGAGAATTGTGACAGCACTGAGCGCCGCTCGGCGCCGCTAGAATGTACACGATCGAGCGATCATCATTTATACTTTAAATACTTCCAGATACCCGCGGGGCCAACGGCCGGATGGGGAGAACGCAACGTCTCCCTCGCGTTGAGGAGGAAATGCCATGTCTAGCGCGACTCGACTCACCGTTTCAACCTTCGGCGCCATGGCGGCTATCGCCGGTCTCGAACACGGTGTCGGCGAACTGCTTCAAGGCAACGTCGCGCCCGACGGCCCCGTGTTTGAGTCCTGGGCCGGGTCCGACCTGTTCCGCATTCTGGCAGGGGAGCCG
>JAVVFG010000294.1:0-5311 GCA_032260445.1 Anaerolineae bacterium
GGCGCGCTCCGATGGCGTAAGCGCTACAGGGGCTGCTTCCTCGTCCGTAATCCCCAGCTCAGAAGCTGGCTGCGGCTCCATGGAATCGGGAATCACCGTTTCATGGGATCTGTGTGCTGTCCGTCCCCCGATCGGATCCTGCAGTGCCAGTAGCGTCGCTGTCACCGGTTCAGGCGGCGCTGGTGGCGCCGGCCGGGTTGGCAGTTGTTCAACCGGTTCCTGTTCCGGCTGTTCCCCTTGTTCGATGCCGGCGGATAGTTGAGCACCAGTTCGATTCTCGCCGGTTGCCGGTAAGAGTGTGGTGACAGCTACCGCTGCCGGCTGTGTATCGGCAACTTCCTGATTCGGCTCAATACTCCCCTCGGGTCCGGTCATGCTTGCCGCCATAAGCGGCGAAGGCTGGATGGGCAGCGGTTTCGGATCGAGATCCGGCGCGGAGGCAACCACGGGCTTCTTAGCACCGGCTGCGAGTAAGGCGATGAGCAAGGTTAGGACCAATAAAGAGACAGCGACAGAGAGTGTAATGCGACTGGCAGCACGCATGGTGCTCCTCCTTACCCAAATGCGGCGGCGGTGGCATAAAGAGCCACTGACGACGAGGTCGTTAGGCTTTGCCCCTACACTGCCGAATTCTTCAGCCCCCTCAGCGACTGGGCGTGGTCGGTCATGTTAGCTAGATTGTTTAATGCCCCTGTCGTCCCGCCCGACAGGACTCGACTGGCTCGGATATGGTACTTTCGTACTGGTTAGTAGTATGCTAAAATGCGTGCGGTTCCAACAATGGAGTTTTCACGGAACTTTTCTATAGGTTTTCTGGGATCTTGTAGAGGATGGGGTAAAGCGTGGAGCAGAAAGCGGTTCTCCTGCTCGAAACTGATTTCTTTGCCAGGAGCGGCCTGTGTCGCTACCTTGTGCAGCAGGGTTTTACCGTCGTCGAAGCAGCCCATGCGAACGATGCTCTCGAGCGCGCACAGCGCGAGACGTTTGCGGCGGCTATCGTCAACGGGGTAATCTCCGTTGATGGCCGACAGACGTATGCGCGCGGGCAGGAGCGCGCCGGCCTTGACCTTGTACGCAACTTGAAGGACCTGAACCCTGACATGGGCATCGTGCTACTTTGTGCGCGCCGGCACCGAGGGGAAGAGCTGCTGGCAATCCTGCGCATGATGCGTGGTGTTGTCTACCGGATCAAAGATGGAATCGAGCCCGACGACTTGATGGATGCTCTAGAAATGGCCATAGCCGGCGAAGTCTGGATCGATCCAAGGGTCGATCTAACTGGAGTGGAGAATCCAGGGAATCACATTCTCGAGCTCTGCCGACCGGATGAGCGCCGCCTGATCCAGCGCGCCTTAAACCGCGTGCAGCAATTGACCCCGGCAGAGCTGGTTATCCTCAGCCAGATAGGCCACGCGGGGACGACAAAACGGATCGCCAGGGAACTCGGTGTCACTCCGGGAACTGTTGAGTCACACACAAACCACATCTATACAAAGCTTTTTGGGGCGGATGCAGATGGCTCGCTGAGACGTATGGTCTTATTGACCAAGGTGGCTCTGATCCGCGAGCTTGTGGGGGCGGATGCACAGTCGGCGTAGCAGTTGCTGCCAGTCGTTCCTGATGTAGGCTGTCGCGCTTATTGACGAATCGGCGCGACCGCTGTCGACAACGCGTCGCCAGCTGTTTCTGCGCCGGACAACTACCATACGTCATGCGCTCCACGCTTCTGACCCGCCGTGCGCTGGGAAAAGCCCTGCCAAAGGAAAGGATCCAAAGTGACTGACACTACAGAACAGTAGTTCTATGATATTGATGTAGGGTTTTCCCCCTTTTGGCTCGGTCAACTTGTCCCATAGAAGTTTACGACGAAGCGTGGCAAGCTCGTGTTTTGGCTTTCGTTCACGTCGAGGAGGTTTCGATGCGTAGTGACACGCGTTCCCTCACCTTTGAGCAAACCATTCCGGTTCCCCCTGCTGCCGTTTACCGTGCGTACACCAATAGCTCGGCTTTGCGTGAGTGGCTGGCGGACGTGGCGACGACGGCGACGCAGCCGGGCGGGCGGATCTATCTGGCTTGGAATGACGGCTACTATGTCGCCGGTTCCTTTACCAGGCTCGAGCCGGGTAAGGAGGCGGCATTCACCTGGTATGGGCGTGGCGAGCCAGGGCCGTCTGCCGTGCGCGTAACACTCACGCCGGAGGGGGAGAACAGCACCCACGTTGTCGTGCGCCACGAAGGGCTGGGCGTGAGTGAATCGCTGTCGACGGCGCTCGGCGCCCACCGCGCCGGCGATACGGTTGACGTCACCTTCTATCGCGGCAGCGCGAAGCGAACTGTGCCGATGACCCTATCAGGGCGGCCGGTGCCAGAACTGCCGGTAAGCCTGGCCGAGCTGGCAGTGGCCGTGCGCGAACGTTACGAGCAGATCGAGGCGGAACTGGACGAATTCTTCGCCGGGGTGGACGAGGCGGCGGCATTCCACAAGCCAGGCCTGGAGGAATGGAGCGCGGCGGAGGTTGTGGCGCATTTCATCCACGGCGAGCGCTATCAGAACCAGTGGCTGGCGGAGCTGGCCGATGGGCACGAAGGCTGGCATGATGATTGGGGCGGGAACGTGCACGCGCAGGTGGCAGCGACGGTGGCTGCCTATCCCAGCGTGGTGGCGCTGCTGGACGAGCTGAAGCGGCACCATGTAGAGATGGTGGCTTTTATCAAAAATCTGCCGGCTGATTTCGCCGAGCGCAAAGGCAGTTACTGGCGGCTGGCGTACAATCTGCTGGAGGAGCCGTTCCATCACGAGGCGCACCTGGAGCAGATGCGCGCGGCGATTGCGCAGGCGTCGGCAATGAAGGCTGCTTCATAGGCTGCCGGGAAGAGGAGCTGCACGGCGCGGGTTACCCATGCAGCTCCTCTTAACGAAAACCGGCCGAAAGGTCTTCCCCTCTGCGCGAAAACATGGTACTATGTTCCCATCTTGGTGTAGTACCACAATTGAATCATGCATCCCTGCGGTGTTTTGCCGCGGGCGCTGACGCTCAGCAAGAGGGAGGGTCTTCTGATGTGGAGGTCATTTGAAGCGACCGTCGACGAAGACGGTGTGGTGCATCTGTTGGAGCCGGCGGATCTGCCCGTCGGGGGGCGTGTATTGATCACCGTGCTCGATGAGCCTGCGGCCTACGCCGCGGAGTTTCCAGGCTTGCGCGAGGGCGCACGGAGCCAAGCGTGGGTGCCGGCGTATGGGGATGGCCGGCAATACAGTCTGGAATGGCTCAAAGAGCAAGTGGTGACGGTGCTGCGGGCCTGTTTACCGGATAGGGCACAGTAGGAAGCAGCCGGAAATCAGAGACCAAAGCGGGAAGCCTTTGGCCAACAGGATTATTCGGCCCAACGCGGCTGCCAGTCGGGGCGGTCGTTGAACGTGAGCTGGTGCAGGTCGCTGCCGTCGGCGCGCATCACCCAGATCTCGGCGTCCCCATCACGGTAGCTGGTGAAGACGATCCAGTTGCCGTCGGGGCTGTAGCTCGGCGCGAGGTTGCCGCCGCCGTTGGTGAGACGGTCCCATTGGCCGCTGCCGTCGGTGGCGACGCGGTAGATGTCGCGGTTGTTTTCGGGCCCGGCGTAAAAGGCCAGCCAGCGCCCGTCTGGCGACCAGTCACTGCGCCCGCCCTGCGCCGGAATGTCGTCGGGGAGCATGCGCATACTGCCGCCGTCGGTATCCATGACCCAGTGTTTGGTCGTGCCGCTGCGATTGCTGGCGAAGGCGACCAGGCTGCCATCGGGTGCCCAGACGGGGTCGATATCGTTGTAGGGGCCGCTGGTTAGGGGGCGGGCGTTGCCGCCGTCGACATCCATGATCCAGATGTTTTGGCGGTTACCGGTGGCATTGGTGAAGACGATTTGCGAGCCATCGGGGGAGATGTCGGGTGCGAAGAGGCTGCCGATGTCGTCACCGACGCGGCGCTGGTCGCCGCCGGCAGCGTCCATGAGCCAGATGGCAAACTCGCCGGTGCGGCGACTGCTGAAAGTGATCAGGTTGCCCTGCGGCCCCCACTCGGGGTAGAAGTCGGTCGCCTCGGAGAAGGTAAGTTGTTGCTGGTTGCTGCCGTCGCCGTCCATGCGGCAGATCTGGTCCCAGGCGTCGACGAAGCAGACGAAGACGATCTGACCGGGTGGCGGCCAGTCTGCGGCCGCAAGCGGCGGGGTGCTCGTGCTGTCCGCGGCTTCCTCCGGTGGGCCGGGGGTGACGGGCGGTGGGGCAAATGTAGGCGGCGGCTGGGTTGCCAGTTCCTGGGTGGGCACGGGGAAGACAGGCGGCAGCGGGGGCGGAGCCGGGTTGAGGATGGCGTTAAGCGGCGCGCGGAAGAAGTAGAGGCCCCCGAAGGCAGTTGCCGTGCAGAGGACACACAGGACGAGAAGGGCAAGGATGCCCGCCAGGATCTGGTTCGATAGCCGCCGGTTGTCGCTAGTCATGGTGGTGCGAGGATCCCGGCCGGGTGTAGACTAGCAGCGGTCGGCGCTCGTCCTGCAGGGAGCCGGCAACCACGCGGCTGACGGTGCTGCCGTGTAGGACAGTGACGGCGATCATCGAGGTAAGATCGGCTTGCTGCTCCTCTTCAACCTTATTGATGAAGACCACGGCACGGGCGTGTGGCGGCAGCGACTTCAGGCCGCCTTGTGGGTGTACTAGTAAGCGGGCAAGCGCCTGAGGCGAGAGCTGGTCGCCGGGGGCCAGGCCGGTGAGCGCCGCGACGAGAGCGGGCCGGTGGGCGACCGCAGCGATGGGTGCGGAGAGGGCGTCGATGCCGGCAACCACGATGAGCAGGGTGGTGCCGTACGGGAGGGCCGGCTCGTGTTGCGCTGGCGCTTTGACAGGATGCTGGGCAGCGCCGTCAGCCTCGACGACGACAACGTCGACGTCCGGGCGGGCCAATAGCTGTTGGGGCACATGGGGGGCGACCCCAGCCGCCTTGTGGGAGCCCGAGCGCTGGGCCAACAGGCAGCAACCGTGAGTCGCCAGTGCCGCGGCCAACGTAGCCTCATCGCCGGGCGCACAAACGGCGGGGGCTAACGCCTGCTCGTAGGCGGCAATGCGCGTCGTGGTCGTTAGCACAGTGCGCTGGCCTGACGCTGCCAGGGCGCGGCCGAGGGCGAGCATGAGGCTGGTTTTGCCCCCACCGCCGACGAGAGCGACGAGATCGCCGGGGGCCACGGTTAGCACCTGTGGCAGCCGGTCGGCGCGCGTTGTCACGAGCTGTGCCGGTTGAGCCACGCGAGGATGGCTTCGAGCACGCCGCCGCCGATCGCCAGCGAA
>JAVVFG010000295.1:0-5283 GCA_032260445.1 Anaerolineae bacterium
GCGGCCGCGTCCTGCGCGTTCATCCACGCCAGCCGGCGGAACACTTGCCGCCAGGGAACACAGACCACGTCGCTGTACCCGCCAAAGCGGGTCGCCGCAAGCACCGCATCCCCTTCGGTGATTTCCCGGGTGGGCACGCCCTGCCCCACCTTGTCCACCACCCCGGCAACTTCGGCGCCGGGGACAAACGGCATCTCGGGCAGGCCGCGGAGCATTCCCATCCGCGCCAGCACGTCGGCAAAGCTCAACCCGCTCGCCTCCACGCGGATGCGCACTTCGCCGCTGCGGGGCAGCGGCTCTGGCGCTTCACGCTCCTCGAGCACCTCCGGCGGACCAGCTCGGGTGATCCAGATTTGTCTCACGCTTTCTCCTCTATGGCCTGACCAACGGCCTCCGTCGAATTGTAAGCCATTCCAAGGTTTGCTCACAACGGCGCGGCGACTTCATCGCGCCAGCCCGCCGCTCGTGTATAATGGAAGCGGCAATAGCCTGTAAGAAGGAGAAGCATGCCGCGCATCGACAACCTGCCAGATAGCTCCTCTGCGCAACGCAGCAACCTCAACCATCAGGCCATCGAGGACTATTTGAAGACGATTTATAGGCTCGCCGAGGCAGAAAGCCCAGTCAGCACCTCGCGCATTGCCGCCGAGCGCGATGTCAAGCCGGCCTCTGTCACGAGTATGATCCAGCGCCTCCACCGCCTCAACCTAGTGGACTATGAGAAGCATTACGGCGTTACCCTGACCCCGGCGGGGCGTGCCATCGCCCTCGAAGTCATCCGCCACCACCGTCTCATCGAGCTTTACCTCATCGAAGCGCTCGGCTTCACCTGGGACGAGGTGCACGAACAGGCCGACATCCTCGAACACGTCATTAGCGAAAAACTCGAGGAGCGCATCGCCGCGGCCCTCAACCACCCCACCCTCGATCCGCACGGCGACCCGATCCCGACCCGTGATGGCTCGCTGGCTCAGCGCCCCCTCGTGCCCCTTGTTTCGCTCGAGCCGGGCGATTGTGCGACCCTCGCGCGGATCGTCGACGACAGCAATAGCGAGCTTCTCCGCTACCTCGCCGGGCAAGGGCTGGTCCCGGAAACCGTCTTAACGCTCAAGGAGATTGCCCCCCTCGACGGTCCCCTCACCCTCGACGTCGCCGGGCGCGAGCTAGTTCTCGGCCGTATGGCAGCCCAGGCGATCCTCGTCGAGCGCCGCTAAGCACGCGAAGGACCGCGGGCATCTTGCCCGCTTCAAGCCAGGCAAAGACGGACCGGGGGCATCCTGCCGGCCCCAAGCGCTCTCTAGGCTCGCGCTCCATACGACCACCTCTTCCCGCGCACCTGCACGCTGCGCCACTTGCCCCCGCCCGCCAATGGAGTATTATGTTAGCGTCAGCCGTCACTAGCCTTATCGAGCGAGGAACCCTATGACTGAACACGAACAATCCGCCGAAAACGAAGACCTGGCGATCAGCCAAGAGCTGCTCGACATCCTGCGCTGCCCCAAGGCCGTACAATCTGACGAGTACGGCGACGATCCCGGCCGGCTCCGTCTCGTCAAGAATAGCTGGCTGGTCAGCGACGACTCCGGCTACAAATATCCAATCCGCGACGGCATCCCCGTAATGCTCATCGAGGAGGGCGAAAAGTGGAAGGACGTGCCGGAGGACGAGCTGCCGGTGCCGCCGCCACCGGCGTAAACCTGAGCCTTCGCAGACCAGGGCGTCCCAGCGGCGCCCTTTTTTATTCCGCGGTTCCCACTCTGAAGACGAAGAAATCCTTTCCCGGCCGTGGCGAATCGTACAGCTCGAGGTTCCCGTGTGGGTAGATCGCCCGCAGGGTGCGCAGCGCCTCCACATCGTCCGGAAACACAAAGTACAGCTTCGGCCCCGGCTCCTCTGCGTGCCGTGCGATCTGCTTCAGCTCAAGCACCGCATTCTCCCACGTAACAGCGCCGGCCTCGATCCCGATGTTGCGCGTGTCCACCCAGTGCGAATAGGCGACATGGTAGACCTGTTCCAGCGAGCCCGACTCAGCGGCGAATTGCCGCGCCACCGCCCCCATTTCGCTCGCGTTCCACGACGATAGCAGCGTGTGCGCCCGGTAGCTGTTGAAGTACCAGTCAGCATCCTCGACCACCGCAAACAGCAGCAGCGTCCCCACAAGCCCCGCTGCCAGCGGTCGCCATCGCCTCCGCCGCCACAACAGCGCCGTCAGCCCGGCTAACGGCAGCGCGGCAATGACCATCACCACGGGCGCCGCACCTGCGGCCCGCACCGCACTCGGATTCTCCTCCGGGTACGCCAGGCTGAGGATGGTCGGAAGCAGCAGGACGGCGAAGCTTATCAGCGTATACGCCGCGCGCCACTCGCGGCAGACAAGCAGACGCCACACGAGGTAAGCAGTGCCCGCCAGAAACAGCCCGCCGCTGACCAACCCCAACTGCGGTGCTTCCGGTAACGTGTTCGCCGGCACCATATCGCCGCGATAGTTGAACATCAACAGCGCGTTCTTCACATTCAGCCTCAGCGCCGGCCACACTGCGCCAGGCGCCAGCCCCTCTAGCGCCCGGGTTGCCGTGCGGTACCAGACGAGGTCCGGCCGCTCCAACGCAAAGCGCAGGAGCGGCAAGACAGCCAGCGACGCCGCCATAACAGCAACACCAACATTCTGCCAGAAGCGCGCTTGGAGACTGGTAACCTCTCCGCCGTCCCCCGCTCTTCGCCGCGCGGTGACATCCGCGCCCACCTTGACCAGCACCAGCAACACGAACAGCAGGGGCACCACGCGCATCGCCGTATAGCCGTGCAGACCCAGCCCGAGCAGGAGGCCCGCCGCCAGCCAGTCGTTGCGCCGGTTTTCGCGCAGGGCGCGCAGCAGGAAGAAGAGAGCGGGCGTGGCGAACGCCGCCGTCAGGGGGAAGCGCAGTCCCACCCGGCTAATTGCCACGTGCCAGTGCGACACCGCCAGGAAGAACGCCGCGTACAGCCCGGCCAGCCGCCCGTACAGCTCCCGGCCCAGCAGGTAGGTCGCAGGCACGGTGATCGCCCCCAGCAGCGCCGTGCCCGCTTTCAGCGCCAGATAACCCACCGGCATCCCGCTCAGCCGGATGATCGCCGCCGTCAGGTAGAACTGGATCATTTCCCGCCCCGTGTTGCGCGGGAAGAAGACCGGGCGCCAGCCTCCGAGGACGGCGTGCACGTCGAGCAGTTTCTCCGCATGGTCGCTCGTCATCTCCGGCGGGAGCGCGTCTAGCTGGTAGAAGCGGAAGGCGATGCCGAGCAGGGTGATCGCCACCACGGCCACCCCCGCGAACAACTCCGCCGGCGCCCTTTGCCCCTCCCGCGCGGGCCGGGCCGCGGTTCCCAGGAGGAAATAGACGATCGCTCCCAGCCAGTACCACAGCCCCCCGGCGAGGTTATTACCGCCAAACCCGGCGAACGCAAAGGACGCGAGCATAAGGCTGCTGGCGAAGCAGAATAGGCGCCAGTGCCCCGGTGCGATCAGTGGCGCTTGTGCGTGCACGCGGCCCGGTCGCGCGCCATCGCCACGCAGCCGGCAGCAGCGCAGCGCCGCCACAACGACGACGACGGCCGGGACGGCGAGCAGCAGACCCAGCGCCGCGCGCTCCCGCCCGCCGATGAGCCACTGCGCCGCGACGACGGCGACGAGTGCGGCTACTGCCGCCGCGCGACGCAGAGCCTCTGGCCACTGTATTGTCCCCTCACCTCTCTTCGTGCTCATGATCGCCGCGGGATCTTACCGTCCTCCGCCGCCGCTGACCAGCAGTCCACCTCTGGTGCTCGCGCTCCACCGGCCGAGACCGTGCCCTTGCCCGGCCCCCCTCATTCTGGTATCGTCTGTGCACGTGTCAGCGGAGGGTTAAGGTAATGCCAGGGAAGATATTACTCATCGAAGATAGCATGGAAAGCCGTATCCTGGTTGAGCGCGTTCTCGGCGCCGCCGGCTACCAGATGACCTTTGCCTCCGACGGCGAGACGGGCATTAAGCTCGCGGTCGAGGAGCTACCCGACCTCGTGCTCGTGGACATCGGCCTGCCCGACATCGACGGTCACACGGTCGTCGCCCTCTTGCGCCAGGTTGCCGACCTCAAGGACACCCCTCTCGTAGCCATCACCGCGTGGCCCGCGGACATTGCCCAGGACATGTGCGAGCGCTACGGCTACGACGGCGTGATCATCAAGCCGATCAGTGTGCGCAACCTCCCGAAACAGGTCGCCCGGTATCTCGCACCGGCCGGCGACTGAGTCAGTATCTGTGACCGTCTTCACGACGCACTGACTGGTAGACGTTCGCTTATGGAGATCATTCCGGCGACCGAGTTCACCCTGCAGGAGCTCGCGGACGCCTACAACGAGACCCGCATCGACTACATCATCCCCATGCCGATGACCGTGGAGCGGCTGCGCGGCTACATCGACGTCTACGACATCGACCTCGCCTGCTCCTGCGCCGCTACCCGAGACGACGAAATCCTCGGCATCGGCATGCTGGGCCTGCGACGCGAGCACGCCTGGGTGACTCGCCTGGGCGTCTTGCCATCCGGGCGGCGCCAGGGCGTCGGACGGGCGATCATGATCTTCCTGCTCGACGCCGCCTATCACCGCGGCTTGCCTGAGACCTGGCTCGAAGTCATCGACGGCAATAACCCCGCCCACGAGCTTTTTCGCAGCCTTGGTTTCGTCGAGACGCGCCAGCTCATCGTCGCCCGGCGCCCGCCGCGCTTCGACGAAATGCTCCCCGGCGAAGTCGCGCGGCGCCCACACGTCCAGCACGTACGTACCCTCGACCACGACGCCACGCTGCGCCTGCTCGACAGCCGCACAGACGATCCCAACTGGATCAACCAGACCGAGTCCGTGCGCAACGCGCGCGACGTCGGTTCGCTTGTCATCGAAACTGAGGACGGCGGGCACGGCTGGGTCACCTACAAGACCAGCCTGCTCCGCCTCACCCGCATCATCGTCGCCACTACCAGCGGCGACCCGGCGCAACTCACGGCAGCGCTCCTGCAGACGCTGCACGACTTCTACCCCACCCAGGACGCCATCGCCGAGAACATCCCTGCAGACGATCCCAGGTGGCACGGCTTCCTCCAAGCCGGCTACTTCGAAGCCTTCCGCCGCATCGAGATGGTCAAGGAGATGGCAAGCTGGGAGCCGGGCGCCGCTGGCTGAGCGCGCACCCACCGCTCGCCGTTCGCCCGAGGAAAAAGGAGACCCATGAACCTTTCGCCTGCTGACGTCGCCGCCGCTGCCGAGCGCCTG
>JAVVFG010000296.1:0-5276 GCA_032260445.1 Anaerolineae bacterium
CGCACATTACCGCTCGGCGGCGATGGCTTCACCGTCAACCAGGCCGATACCGTCCCGCGCTTCCCGCCCGAGCCGGTGCACGTGATTGCTAGTTGTCGCATGATTATTGACGTGGGCGAGTGGGACAATAGCCAGAGCATCCTCCCCGGCGGCCAGTCAGGCCATCCGGCGAGCGCGCATTATCAAGACCATATTGATGATTGGCACCATGGCAGGTATCATCCGATGGTGTTCAGTCAGGATGCCGTGGAACGGGCTGCTAGCAGCCATTTGACGTTACTGCCGCCTGGGGGCGATCGCGTCAAGGAGTGATCGTGGAGGAGGAGACAGGGAAGCTGTTGCTGGCGATTGCCCGCCGCAGCCTTAATACCTATCTCGTCGAACAACGCCAGTACGAACCGGACCTGAAAGCGCTGCCCGATGCCTTGCGCCGTCCTGGGGCCAGCTTCGTCACGCTCTACGCTTGCGACCGGCTCCGCGGCTGTGTCGGCAGCGTCGAACCCTACCTACCGCTCGCGCTGGACGTGGCGCAAAATGCTATCGCTGCTGCCGCCCGCGATCCCCGTTTCCGGCCGGTGACCTGCGATGAGCTCCCGATGCTCCATCTCTCCGTAACGGTTCTTACCCCGCTGCAGCCGCTCGTTTACGAGAACGAATCGGATCTCCGGCACAAGCTCCGTCCCGGCATTGATGGCGTCTTGATCACCTGGTACTCACGCCGCTCCGTCCTCCTGCCGCAAGTGTGGGAGCGGCTGCCCGACCCAGAGACCTTTCTGCTCGCGCTCACAGAAAAGGCTGGAATTCCTTGCGCCGAGCTTGCCGCGCAACCACCAACGATCAATGTTTTCACCTTCGCGGCAGAATCATGCGAGGAAGATGAGTACGCCTGATAGCGACTTGCCTGCCGGGCGCATCCTGGCAGTCGTTCCCACCTACAACGAACAGAACCAGGTCGAGAAAGTCGTGCGTGGCATCTGCGAATTCGGCGTCCCCGTGCTTGTCGTCGACGATGGCTCGACCGATGATAGTGCGGCCCGGGCTGAAGCTGCCGGCGCTATCCTCCTGCGCCAGGAGACGAACCAGGGCAAAGGCGCTGCGCTGCGCCGCGGTTTTCTCTGGGCGCTCGATCACGGCTATGACGCCATCCTCACCCTTGACGCCGATTGCCAGCATCATCCGGGTGATATTCCCCAATTCCTCCAGGCCTATGCTGGCGGCGATTACGACCTGATCATCGGTGCCCGCAACTTCGAGGACATGCCCTGGACGCGGTACACGATGAATGTCCTCGGGCGCTGGACCTTTTCCTGGGTCATGGGCCAGCCAATGCCTGACAACCAGTCTGGCTATCGCCTCCTGAGTGCCCGCCTCGCCGAAGCGACGCTAACCAGCAAGGAAGACGGCTACGAGTTCGAAGTGGAGATGATCGTCATTTGTATCCAGCGCGGCTACCAGCTCGGCTGGGTGCCCATCAGGACGATCTACAACGAGGAGCCCAGCCACATCAACCACATCCAGCACGTCTATAACTACCTGCGCCTGCTGCGGCGCGTGCGCCGGCAGCTGCGCCAGGGCGAGCCGGCGTGAGTCCTGGCGCCAGCCACAGACAGGCCGCTGCCGGGTAGCATTTTGCCGTTGGCGCAGCCCATCGCGCCGTTATAATGGATCGCATGTCAGTTCCAGGTCGCACTGTTCCCGACGCACGTCCTTTCCTGAAGTGGGCCGGCGGTAAGAGCCGCCTGATTGTCGACTACGAGCCCTATTTGCCCGAGATGGCGACGATCCGGCGCTATATCGAGCCGTTCATCGGCAGCGCCGCGCTCTTCTTCCACCTGCAGCCGCCCCGCGCGCGCCTTGCCGACTGCAACCGTAAGCTGATTGAGGTTTACGAGGTCGTGCGCGACGATGTCGATAGCCTGATCGACGCTCTCCAGCCGCACAAGAACGAGAAGCGCTATTACTACCGAATCCGCGCCCAGGACCCGCGTGACCTGGACAAAGTCGCGCGTGCCGCGCGCATCATCTACATGAACAAGACTTGCTACAACGGGCTCTATCGCGAAAACCAGCAGGGAAAATTTAACGTCCCTTTTGGACGCTACAAGCGCCCGCGCATCTGCGACAAGCCGCGGCTGCGCGCCGCTTCGCAGGCTCTGCAGGGGGTTGAGCTCTGCGCTGCCGATTTCGCCGATGCGGTCGCCGGCGCTGGGGAGGGCGATTTCGTCTACTTCGACCCGCCCTATGTCCCGCTCAACGCCACCAGCAGCTTTACCAGCTACAGCCGTTTCGGCTTTGACGAACGTGATCATCGCCGTCTGGCGCAGGCCGTAGACGACCTCACCGCGCGCGGCTGCCGCGTCATGCTCAGTAACTCATCCGCGCCTCTCGTCTACGAGCTCTACGACCGGCCGGCCTACACCCTGCAAGAGATCGAGGCACGCCGCAACATCAACAGCAAGGCCGACGGCCGTGGCCCAGTGACCGAGCTCCTCATCCTCAACTACAAGCCATGAGTGGCTTCCCTCGCCTTCGCTTCCCTGGCCTGCTCCTGCTTCTGTGCCTGCACACCGTGACGCTGGGTGCCTGTGGCAGCGCGGCGGCAAGGCCGGCCGAAACCCTCGATTGGCGCTTCGGTATCGTCGAGAGCTACGAAGCGCCGCAGCAGGCAAGCAAAGCGGGTGCCGCCTGGACGCGCGTGCGCTTCCACTGGAAGCATATCTGGGGGGACAGCAGCGATACCTGGGAGGCGCCGATCAGCGACGAGGCGTTGGCTGCCGAGCTTGGCGCCGGCCGCGAGGTGGTCGGCCTGCTCATCGGCACGCCCGACTGGGTGCGCGACGAACGGCTTCTGCCGCGCGGGCTGTGGCTCGCCCATGATGACCCCGGCAACTTGTGGGCCACCTTCGTGCGCCAGGCCGTCAGCCGCTACGCCGGGCGCATCGATCACTGGATTATCTGGAACGAGCCCGATATCTGGGAGAAAAGTGCGCCAGGCCATACCTGGGACGGCGACGCCGCCGATTTCGCCCAGCTACAGCGCGTCGCCTACCGCGTGGCAACCGAGGCTAACCCCAGCGCCGTCGTTCACCTGGCGGCCTTTACCTACTTCTGGGATGCCAACTACCAGCGTGAGCAATATTTCGCGCGCCTCCTCTCCGAGCTGGAAAGCGATCCGCAAGCAGCCGAATACGACTACTACTTTGATGTCGCTACCGCCCACCTCTATTTTCAGCCCAATTTAATCTACGAAATCATCGTTGAGTTCAAGGCGATTATGGCCGCGCATGGTCTGGACAAGCCGCTCTGGCTCGTCGAGACGAACGCGCCGCCCGTAGACGACCCGAAATGGCCCGTTCCCGAATACACCTTATCCGTCACGCTGGACGAACAGGCGGCGTTTGTCCCCCAGGCGCTTGCCTCCGCCCTGGCCGCCGGCGCTGAGCGCGTCGCCATCTACAAGCTCAAGGACTTGGAGAGCGACGCCGGCGCCAATCCCGAGCCGTTTGGCCTGCTGCGCGCCGACGGCAGCGCGCGCCCCGCCTTTGACAGCTACAGCATCGCCGTTCGTTATCTCGCCGGCGCTCGTGAGATTATCCGCGAACGGTGGGATGAGGTCGGCCAGATCCGCCTCGAACAGGGTGTACGCCCGAAGACCTTCACCACCACCGTGCTCTTTGCCCGCCTGCCTGCCGCTCAGACCGCCGTCGTTCCCGCCACCGGCGAGGAAGCGATTCTTGTCGATATGTGGGGCAAACAGAAGCGCATCCGCCCCGAGGCCAGCATGTACGCCGTCGAGCTACCTGCCGCGCGCTGCAGCCAATCGATCGGCGATTACTGCATGATCGGCGGCGACGCCTATTACCTCGTCCAGGCTGCAGCGGGTGGCACGCTGCCGGACCGGCTGCCGGCGCCGCAGCCATCGCCCACCAGCACCCCGCCACCGGCAGACGCTGCCGCCCCTCCTGGTCGATCACAGATGATCGCCTACCAGCCGCAGACCACGTTCGACGTCACCAGCAACGAGGCAGCCGTCTCCTTTCCTGACCGCATCACCTTCCAGCTCGCGGTGGAGCCGGCGGGCGCATTACAAGAAGCAACCCTTGTCTACGACGTCGTCCAGCAGAGCTGCGTAGACGTGGCTGCCGAGGTGCCCGTCGCCGTCGAAGACGGGACCGCGTCGTGGACCTGGGTGATGTCCCGTTCTGGCAACCCACCACCCGGCGCCGTAGTCTGGTGGGAATGGGAGCTGGCCGGCGCGGATGGCACGCGGATGACCACACCACGCCAGGAGCTCGTGCTCGCCGACACGCGTTTCGACTGGCAGACGGTGAGCGACGAGCGGATCCATCTACACTGGTACGAGGGCGATGCTATCGGCCCGCTCCTTCTCGACGCCGCGGTTGCCGGGCTCGAACGGCTGGAAGAGGATATGGGCGTCACGCTCGTCGCCGACGTCAGCATCTACATTTACGAAGATGCCGCTGCCATGCGCGATGCCGTGCTCTATGTGCAGGACTGGGCCGGCGGCCTCGCCTTCTCGGAGTACAGCACGGTGCTTATCGGCGTGCCACCCGCCCAGGCCGAGGAGTGGGGGCGCGACACCGTGCGCCACGAGCTGGCCCACCTCGTCGTCGGCCAGTTTGGCTGGAGCTGCCTCGGTGGCAGCCGCCCGACCTGGCTCGAAGAAGGGCTTGCGGTGTATGCCGAGGGTCCCCCTGATGAAGCGATGCGGGCCGAACTCGAAGCGGCGATTGCCGGCGATCGCTTCGTCCCGCTGCGCACGCTTGGCGGCAGTTTCCCCGCCCACGACGCTGGGGCGAGCCTCGCCTATAGCCAGAGCTACAGTGTCGTCAATTTCCTGCTTGACGAATACGGGCAGGAAGCGCTGCAGGACTTGATTGCCGCCCTCGCCTCCGGTATGGCACACGACGAGGCCTTCGAGCACGTCTATGGCGTCAACGTCGACGGCCTGGAGGTAGCCTGGCGCGAGGCAATTGGCGCTCCGCCACGCACCATTCCGCCCACACCTACACCCCTGCGCGCCGCTGCCATTCCCACCGTGCCGCCGCTGGCGCCGCCGCAACAGATGCCCACCCCGCCAACCGTGGCGAGCGAACCGGCAGCGCCGGAGGTCCCCGGCTCAGGTCTCTGTGCCGGCGCCACGCTGCCGCTCCTTGCCGGGTTGGTCCTCTCCGGCGGCGCCTGGCTGACCCGTCGCCGCCGCTAGCCGAATAGGCGCGAAAGCGTGCCCCGCAGCCCGCGCGGCGGCTCTTCGC
>JAVVFG010000297.1:0-2746 GCA_032260445.1 Anaerolineae bacterium
AGGACTCCGCTCAGGATGACAGCAGCAATTACCTGGCTAAATTGTAAAACTTCAACAAAATCGCTGTACAGGGATGGCCTGTCACAAGAAAGAGAAAAGGAGAACGAGGTAAAGTCATGAGTGATTTCCCCAAACAAGCGCATGCAGTGATCATCGGCGCCGGCATCGTCGGCAACTCGCTGGTCTACCACCTGGCGAAGAAGGGGTGGAAGGATATGGTCCTCCTCGACAAGGGGCCGCTGCCCAACCCCGGCGGCTCCACCGGGCACGCCTCCAACTTCATCTTCCCCCTGGACCACTCGAAGGAGATGACGGCGCTAACGCTCGACAGCATGAACCAGTATAAGGAAATGGGCGTCTTCACCGAGTGTGGGGGGATTGAGGTGGCGCGGACGGAGCAGCGGATGGAGGAGCTGCGGCGGCGCATGGCTGCAGCCAAGGCGTGGGGGGTCGAGGCGCGGATGATCACGCCGGATGAGGTGCAGGAACTGGTACCCTACCTCGAGAAGGACGTCATTGTGGGCGGCTTTTACACGCCGGGTGTGGGCGTGGTGGATTCGCTGCGGGCGGGGACAATTATGCGCGAGTATGCCATCGAACAGGGGGCGCTTTCGGTCTTCCCGAACACAGAGATTCACGACATTTTCACGTCGAATGGGACTGTCACCGGGGTGAGCACGGACCGCGGCGATATTGAGGCGGAGGTCGTGATTATCTGCGCCGGGGTGTGGAGCCCGCGGCTGGCGGAAATGGCCGGGGCGACGATTCCGCTGACGCCCGCGGTGCACCAGATGATCAGCGTGGGGCCGATCGCCTTCTTCGAGGAGAATACGCGCAGCGAGATCGAGTACCCGATCGTGCGCGACATGGACACGTTTATGTACGAGCGGCAGAATGGCAACGACATGGAGGTCGGCTCGTACGCGCACCGCGCGATCTTAATGAAGCCGGAAGAGATTCCGTCTATCGAAGATGCGGTGCTGTCGCCGACGGAGATGCCGTTCACGATGGAGGATTTTGAGCCGCAGCTGGAGCAGGCGCTGGAGCTGATGCCGGAGATCCTCGGCGACGAGCGCGCCGGCATCCGCCACGCGATTAACGGCCTGCTCTCGCTCACGCCGGACGGCTACCCGCTGATTGGCGAGACGGTGGAGGTGAAGAATCTGTGGTCGGTGGCCGCGATCTGGATTAAGGAAGGGCCGGGCTTTGGGCGCGCGGCGGCGGAGTGGATGGTCGACGGCTACTCGGAGATTGACATCCACGCCTCGGACATCGCCCGTTTTTACGACTATGCGCGCACGGAGCACCACGTGAATGCGCGCACGTCGGAAGGGTTCATCAAGACGTACGGGATCATCCATCCGCGCGAGCAGTGGGAGTCGAACCGCGAGGTGCGCGTGAGCCCGTTTTATGCGCGCGAGAAGGAGCTGGGCGCGGTCTTCTTCGAGACGGCCGGCTGGGAGCGGCCGCAGTGGTACGAGTCGAACGCCAACCTACTGGACGAGTATGCGGGCCAGATCCAGACGCGCGAGCATGAGTGGGACGCGCGCTGGTGGTCGCCGATTATTACCGCCGAGCATCTGGCAATGCGCGACCGGGTGGCGATGGTCGATTTGAGCGCCTTTGCCATCTTTGATATCTCCGGGCCGGGCGCGCTGGACTATGTGCAGAAGCTGGCGATGAACCAGATGGATGTGCCGGTGGGGCGGCTGGTGTACACGCCGCTGCTGGCGCCCAACGGCGGCTTCAAGGCCGACCTGACGATTACGCGCACAGGGCCGGATTCCTTCCGCGTGGTCACCGGCGGCGGCGACGGCGGGCGCGACCGGAAATGGTTCATGGACCACCTGCCGCAGGACGGCTCGGTGACCTTTACGGACGTGACGTCGGCCTACGCGACGATTGGGCTGTGGGGGCCGCACGCGCGCGACGTCTTGCAGAAGGTGACCAGCGCGGACGTTTCCAACGAGGGCTTCCCGTTCGGCACGGCACAAGAGCTGATTATCGGCGGCGTGCCGGCGTGGGCGATGCGCATCTCCTATGTCGGCGAGCTGGGCTGGGAGATTTACACGCCGATGGAGCACGGCCTGAAGCTGTGGGACACGCTGTGGGAGGCCGGAAAGGAATTCGGCATCGTGCCGGCGGGCATTGGCGTCTACGGTAACTCGGCGCGGCTGGAGAAAGGGTACCGGCTGATGAGCGCCGAGCTGGAATCGGAGTATAACCCGGTGGAGGCGGGCCTGGCGCGGCCAAAGGTGAAGCGGGCCGACTTTATCGGCAAGCAGGCCTATCTAAAGGCGCGCGAGGACGGGCCGGCGGCGATCCTGTGCACGCTGACGGTGGATGACCACACATCGGCATCGGGGGTGAAGCGCTACATGCAAGGGCGCGAGCCGGTGCTCACCGCTGCGGGCGAGCCGATCGTGGACGCGCACGGGCGCCGCTCGTACGTGACGAGTGCGGGCGCCGGGCCATCGCTGGGCAAGCATATCTTGCTGGCCTATCTGCCGCCGGAATATGCCGAGGAAGGGAAGAAGCTGCTCGTGGAGTATATGGCGGAGCAGTACCCGGTGACGGTGGCGCGTGTTGGCAGCAAGCCGTTGTTTGACCCGGATGATGAGAGGATGAAACAGTAGGAAACGGGCCGTGCGATAGGGGCCGGTTTGTTGGTCGTTTACAAATCAGGAGGCATTTACCCTCACCTGGTAGGGCGGGTTTGTAACCCGCCGCGTCCGGTAGCGGCAGC
>JAVVFG010000297.1:2846-5243 GCA_032260445.1 Anaerolineae bacterium
TTTACCCTCACCTGGTAGGGCGGGTTTGTAACCCGCCGCGTCCGGTAGCGGCAGCAGAGGTGTCAGGTTGAAAACCTGACCTACCGCTACGACTTCCGTTGGAGGTGTCAGGTTAAAAACTGACCTACCATTTGCGGAGGTGCCTGTTCATTTGTAAATCGCCTTCAGACCCGCCCCGAGAGGACGTTTATCAGGAGACGATTATGCAGGTTTTAGTTTGCGTGAAGCGCGTGCCGGCGACGGGGGCGCGGATTACGGTGACGGAGGACGGGCAGCGGATTGAGACGCGCAATCTCGGCTTTACCATTAGCCCGCATGAGGAGTGTGCCGTCGAGGAGGCGGTGCGCATCGTGGAGGCGCAGGGCGGCGAGGCGGCAGTGTTGACCCTCGGCCCGGCGGAGGCGACCGAGCAGCTACGGAGCGCCCTCGCCGTGGGCGTGGAGCGCGCGATTCTGCTGGCGACGGATGACGAGGAGTGGGATCCGCGGGCCACGGCACGGGCGATTACCGCGGCGGTGCGCGAACAGGAAGCGGCGGGGAACGCGTTTGACATCCTGCTCTTCGGCAACGAATCGGCGGATAGCGGCGGCTACCAGGTCGGCGTGCGCGTGGCCCATGCCCTCGACCTGCCGGTGGTGACCGGCGTGAAGGGGCTGGAGATAGAGGGAAACGTGGCGCGCGCCCGGCGCGAAGGGACAAATGGCTGGGAGGTGTTTGAGGTGGGGCTGCCGGCGGTGTTCACCGTGAAAGAAGGGATCAACCTGCCGCGCTACCCGTCGGTGCCCGGCCGGCTGCGCGCCAAGAAGAAGCCGATCGTAGAGAGCAGGCCGCTCAACGAAGGCGGCGGGCTGCGTAAGATCCGGCTGGTGCTGCCGCCGGAGGAACAGACTGACGTGGAAATCCTGGGTAACGGGCCGGATGCTGCGCCGCGCGTGCTGGCCCTGCTGAAAGAACTGGAGCTGGTATGACGATGATCCTGACGCTGGTAGAACAGAACGGCGGCGAGCTGAACAGCAGCGCGCCGGAGGCGCTGACCCTCGCCCGTTCGCTCTCGCAGGCGACCGGCAAACCGCTGGCGGCGGTGCTGCTGGGCGCCAGTGCGGCAGCGGCGGCGCCGGCCCTGGCACCCTACGGCGTGGAGAAGGTGTACCACGTGGTGCACGACGGGCTGGATGCTTACGCGCCGGAAGCGTGGGCGCGCAGCGTGGCGCAGCTCATGGCGCAGGCGCAGCCGGAAGCGGTCGTCGCTGCGGGGACCGACCGCGGCAACGAGCTGATGGCGCACGTGGCGGCGATGACGGATCTGCCGTTTGCGGCGAACGTTACGGAGGTGCAGCCAGGCAGCCCGTACTACCTGACGCGCGTGCGCTGGGGCGGCAGCCTGCTGGAGGAAGCCGAGCTGGAGGGCAGCCCGGCGCTGCTGAGCGTGGCGCAGCATGCGCTGCAGCCACAAGAGGCGGCGTCGCCGGGCCCGGCCACGGTGGAGACATTCACGCCTGAGCTGGACGAGCGCGCCTTCCGTGTGCGCGCGAGCGAGCAGGTGGCGAGCCACGAGGCAGGTATCTCGCTGGCCGATGCACCGGTGGTCGTCGGCGGCGGGCGCGGCGTGGGCAGTGAGGCGGGCTTTGCCCTGCTGGAAGAGCTGGCGGCGCTGCTGGACGGCGCCGTGGGCGGCTCGCGCGTGGTGACCAACCTGGGCTGGCGCCCGCACGCCGACCAAATTGGACAGACGGGTACGCGTATCGCCCCGGACCTGTACATTGCCTGCGGTATCAGCGGCGCCATCCAGCATATGGTCGGCGCGCGCGGCTCGAAGCGTATTCTGGCGATTAACTCGGACCCGGAGGCGCCGATTATGGCTAAGGCTGATTATGCCGTGGTGGGGGATCTGCACCAGGTGCTGCCGGCGGTGATTGCCGAGATTAAGAAGGCGAAAGGGCTGTAAGGGTGGCGCAGGCTGCTGGCGAAGACCTGACAGGTCTTGAAGACCTGTCAGGTCGGGAAGCGCTGGTCATCTTCATGCCCTCGGGCCGGCGCGGGCGGGTGGCGCGGGGGGAGACGGTGCTCGCCGCGGCGCAGGAGCTGGGGGTGGCGATTGAGAGCGTGTGCGGCGGGCGGCTAACGTGTAATAAGTGCCGCGTGCGGGTGGAGGAAGGCGCTTTCGACAAGCACGGCATCGTCTCGCGCGCGGAGCACTTGTCGCCGGCAGCGGCGGACGAAGTAGCCTTGCTCGAGGCGCTGGGCAGCCCAGAGGCACGCCTGTCGTGCGTGGCCCGAGTCGCGGGCGACGTGCTGCTGTTTGTGCCCGAGGAGAGCCGCGGGCAGAAGCAGGTGATCCGCAAGGCGGCGGGCGAACAGGAGATAGAGCTGGACCCAGCCGTGCGCCAGGTGACGGTG
>JAVVFG010000298.1:0-5219 GCA_032260445.1 Anaerolineae bacterium
TGGTGCCACGGTGAGGAGCTGTCCCTGATGGATGATGCCGACCGTGTCGCAGACGCGCTCGGCATCGCCGAGGATGTGCGTCGAGAGAAACACGGTCACGTGGTGGCGCAGTTGCTGGATGAGGTCCAGGACGGCATAGCGACCGGCCGGATCGAGCGAGCTCGTCGGCTCGTCGAGGAAGAGTACGGGTGGGCGGTGGATCAGGGCCTGAGCGATACCCAGGCGCTGCACCATACCACCTGAGAAGCCGCGGATGCGCCGCCGCGCAGCATCTTCCAGCCCGACGAGCGCCAACACTTCCGCCACCCGCTCGCGCCGCGCCGCCGGCGGCATGGAAAAGAGGCGTGCGACGTAGTCGAGATATTCGAGTGGCGTCATCCAGCTATAAAAGGTTGGCGCTTGTGGCAGGTAGCCGAAGACACGCCGCGCGGCACTGTCCGCACGCGTCGTTTCCACTCCGGAGACCCACGCCGAACCGGTCGTCGGCGTGGCCAGACCGGTCAACAGACGGATCGTCGTCGTCTTCCCGGCTCCGTTGCGTCCCAAAAAGCCGAAGGTCGCGCCGGTGGGGATCGCGAGGTCAAGCCCGGCGAGGGCAACGACATCGCCATACTCCTTGCGCAGATTCTGGCAGCGGATGGCGATGCCGTCTTCCACATTGGTGGCCTTTTCCCTGGCGAGCACGTTACGCCTCCTCGCGGCCCACCGTGAAGTAGAGGATCGGGCCCACGATGTTCACAAAAACAATAATGACGATCCATAGCCAGCGAGGCCCCCTGGTCAGCGGCTGGCGGAAGAGGTCCCAAAGCGCTGCCACCATTAGCCCGACCTGGATGAGGATTAGCGGGATCAGCAAAGGCAGATACTCAAGCAACACGTCCATCTCTGTCTCCTGTTGGATGCGCGATAATCGCTATCCGGTAGCGCCGGCTTCCGGCGCGTGCCTTGTTTTCCAGTAGCGGCAGGGCAGCCTCGTTGAGGGCCGCCTGGAATGCACTCAATTCCTCCTCGCTGGCGTAGAAGGTGATCTCGCTGTAGCCGGCGTAATCAGCAGCCATGTCGATCTTCCCATCGTCGTCACCCGTACTATCCACATAGTCGGCAAAGCTTTGCATCAGGCTCAGCAGGTAGGTCGCGAAGTACTTGCGGTGCTCTTCGGCGGTGAGCTGGGCCATCTCTTCCCTGTTGAGGTGGGTCCGGCCGGTCAACGCGTAGACCTTCTCTTCGATGCCGTTGACTGACCGCGTTTCCACAATGTCCAGCACGCCGCCGCGCCGCAGCAGCTTCAGATGTCTGTACAAAGATGACAGCGGCACCTCCGGCAACCGCTCTGCCAACTCGCTGGTGGTCAGGCGATCTTGGCCGAGCGCCTGAATAATCCGTAAGCGTACCGGATGAATGAGTAGTTCTACTCGCATATCGTCAGCCGAGTCTGGAGGCTATTATCATTATTGAAGACATTATCAATAATGATAATAGATTTGTTTGCTTTGTCAAGCGGTTCATGGCTCGCTCCTACAGTTGCGCTCCGGTAAACTACGCCCTGACGCCGTAACTGCCGGCAGCAACCGCAGGAGATAGGGTATGCGAAGCTACGAGGTGCGCGTGGATACAGTGGATGAGTGAGCTGATGAGGGGTGTCATTGCCGCTGGGAATCCCCAGACAGCAGCCGCTGGCGCAGAGATGCTGCGACAGGGCGGCAACGCCGTGGATGCAGCGGTTGCCGCGGCATTCGCCAGTTTTCTTGCCGAAATCGGCGTCGTCCATCTGGGCGGCAGCGGCCTGGCACAGATCTACGATCCGGCTGCCCGTCAAAGCACCGTCTACGACTTCTTCAGCGCGATGCCTGGCCTGGGCCGGCCCGGCATGCCGTCCGAGCTCGACTTCGAAGCCGTGACGATTGACTACGGCGCAACCACCCAGATCTTTCATCTGGGCCGCGGGTCGGTTGGCGTACCTGGCAACATTTTTGGACTGTGCCAGCTTGCCGCGGACTACGGACGTCTGCCGCTGGCGACGCTGCTTGAGCCGGCGATCTCCCTGGCGCGAGACGGCGCCTTTCTCGATCAATTTCAGGCGGATACTTGTGAGCTCCTGAGCCCGCTCTATACCCATACGCCGGAAATGCGCGCCGTCTTCGCACCTGGCGACGAGATGCTCCGCGCCGGCGAGCGGGTCACCATCCCTGGCCTCGTCGAGACTCTGAGCGCGCTTGCGCAGGAAGGCGAGGAGCTAGCCCGCACCGGCCGTCTTGCCCAGTCCCTCCTGATGGACCAGAAGGAGCAAGGCGGCCTGCTCACAGCAGAGGATCTCGCTGCCTACCGTGTCGAACTGCATTCCCCGATTCGCGTCACATACCGCGACTGCCAGATTCTGCTACCGCCGCCGCCATCGAGCGGCGGTGTGCTCACGGCTTTTGCCTTGCGGTTACTGGCGCACTTCCCAGTTGCCTTGCTGCCGTGGAATGGCGCCGACCATCTCCGGCTCCTCTATGAAGTGATGGCTGCGACGACGCGCGCGCGGCCGGTGTGGGAGGAGCTCGTCGCCACAGCGGAACCCGGCGCAGCGGTATCCGCGTTTCTTGACGACGACTTCCTCGCCCCCCATGTTGCCGCCGTGCACACCGCTTGGCGCCGTGATATCTTCTCGTCACCCCTGGCAGAAGCGCCAGGCCCGGCGAATACGAGCCACCTGAGTATCATTGACGGCAACGGGATGGCTGTGTCGCTAACGACCACCGCTGGCGAATCGGCCGGTTATATCGTGCCCGGCACTGGCATGATTCCCAACAACATCCTCGGCGAGGAGGATTTGAACCCGCAGGGATATCACCGCTGGCCGGCCGGTCGCCGCATTCCGACAATGATGACGCCGGCGATCGTTCTGTGCGACGGTAACATCCGCCTCGTCACCGGTAGCGGCGGCAGCAACCGTATCCGAAGCGCCATCCTACAGACGCTGAGCAACGTGCTTGACTTTAACTTACCCCTCGAAGAGGCTGTGAACGCTCCCCGTGTCCACTTGGATGGGCAGGTGCTGCAGTGCGAGGCCGGCTACGATGCAGCCGCAGTGACCCATCTAGAAGCGTCCGGCTATCCCGTCAACCGGTGGATGACACGTAGCATCTACTTCGGCGGCGCCCACAGCGTGGCAGCTTCCGGCGCGGGCCTAACCGCCGCGGGAGACGACCGCCGCGGCGGCGCCACTGCGCACATCGGTTAGCGCGGCGCGTCACCGGGCATAGACATAGACGTCGTCAAAGGCTACGAGCACATTACCGTGCCCCAGCGTTTCGACAAAGAGACCGACGTCGCCGCGGGCAAGTTGGCCATCAGTCACTTCCCCGGCTAACTCGTCGTTGACATAAAAGCGCAGCACCTCGCCATCGGCGATCACCTGCAGCTTATTGGCACTACCGAGGCCCTGGCGAACGGCAGGATGGGCGAACCACCCCTCGCCAGCCAGTGTCGACATCGACGCGCAGCCGTCGTCGCAGCGCCCGATCCAGACGTAGCCGTCGCCGCTCACTTCGAATACGTAGAAGGCCGCTGTCTCCAGATCGGCGCGCAGCAGGAGGCCGTAACCACTGTCGAGCGGGCCTTCTAGCTGGGTTACCGTCACTTCGTAGACGGCATCGCCAAAGGACTCGCCAGCAGCACTCCAGAAGAAGCCCGTCTCAGCTGTCACCGCAAGACGGAAAACGCCGTCCACGACCTCGCCAGCACCGCCATCCTCGACACCCGTGCCCCATGTGCCCGGTCCCTCGAAGTCTGCGTGGTACAGCACCTGCTCTCCTCCCGTAGCGCCCAACGCCTCGGCTATCAGGGCAAGGAAAACGCCATCGACCATCTCGCCATACTGTTCGGCGGGTGCCTCCGCCCACGCCGCAGATTCCAAGCCATTGGCGGCGGCAACCATGACTAAGCCGCGGCTCGCGCGGCCGTCCCGTTCATACGAAAAGTCTGCTCGGACCCAATTCCTTCCCGCCAGTGCAAAGCTGTAAGGCGTGCTCTGCTCGAAGCTGCTTACGCCCGCGTTCGCCACGTCGAGCCAGTGCTGCACACGCGCCGCTCGGCTCTGCCCGGTCGCCGGATCGCGGCGCAAGGCGACGAATCGTCCCTCATGGCTAAACAAGTCCCAACCGTTATCGAGTGTGTGATGGGAAAAGCCCTCTGGCACAGGAACAGTCAGTGCAGCCAGATCTACGTAGCGCCACGATCCGTCGACGCGCTCAAAACCGAGAGGGCGCCACAACCAGCTCGCCGCAATCTGCTCGAGCATAGCCAGTGTTTCTGCCTCTGCGCTGGCAGGTCCATCGACGTCGACGACGTAGCCGCGCTCCTCGTGAAAGAACGACAGGAACCCTCCGGTCCGCGGCCCACTCCCGTCATCGTATCCGTAGACAACGCGCTCTGCCTGCCCGTCTGCCAACGGCCGGCTGTCCTGGTACAGCAAATCGACCGGCCCAAAAAGCTCGAGCGTGCGTGCCCGCAGCTCGCTGCTGCGCCGTGCGCCAGCAGGCCAACTGGTCACGGTGAGCCACGTCTGCCCATCCGGACTCGCAGCGGACAACTCCTCGCCGTTATGCTGTGCCGTCTCCCAATTGCCTGGAATGAGAAACTGAAAACCGTTGTATGGGTCAAGGTAAGCGCGGACGCTGCCATCATAGCCGTCATTATTCACGGCGATATCCGCATAGATCTCGGCTGTTGCACCGCCCAGCGCCACCGCTTCAAAGCCAAGCTGGTAATCGCCGACCGGCAGCGGCTGCAATGTGTACGCCGGTCCAGCCTCGCCGTAGCGTATTGCCGCACCGGTCTGAGCCCGTAGGGCACCATCTGCCGTGCGCCGGTAGACATAGGGGCTGAAGAGATCGTCCGGCGAGGGCAGAAGCTGGCGCGGCAGGCCACCTGTATGGCCGGCTGGCGGTGCCCAAGCGCCGGCCAGCGTACCGCTGCTCGCCACATACAGCAACGAAGCTTCCTGCGTCGACGAGCCGCCGGCCGTCTGCAACTGACCGGGGACAGCCACCAGCTCGCCGCCCGGTGCTGTCGGCCATAGGATGATGAACTCCCCTGCCTCCCCATCACTCAGGTAAGGAGCACGAGTATCCCAGATGGTGAAATCTTCGTGGACACCATCACGCCACTGATAGAGCGGCGGGCCGTCTGGCACGGATTGTGGCAACGGCAGCACCAGCTCTGCGGCGACGAGTCGC
>JAVVFG010000299.1:0-5194 GCA_032260445.1 Anaerolineae bacterium
AGTCGCCGGAGTTGGTGGTGCCGTTGCCGATACCGTCGTCGGTGATGTCGACGACCGGATAATCGGCCGGGTTGGTGCTGAAGCCGTAGCTGGCAAGCCACGCGAGGTAACCGGGGCTAGCCGGGCCGGACTGGTCGGCGTTGAAGTTGCCGGCGACGATCTGCCCCTGAACTTCGTCAAGCAGTTCGCGCTCGAGCCGCTCTTCCACCCAGTAGACGTCGGGCAAGTTGGCGATCGCTTCGACGTCGCCGAGGCGCACTGTGAAGTTACCGTTCTGGAACTTGAGTACAGGGGCCCAGCTCGATTCCTGGCTTTGGGCGAGGTCCGCGATGGTATGTTCGCTTTCTTCCTCCAATTTGTGCGAAACCATCTGGATGACCACGGGGACCGGCTCATCGAGATCACCCCCGGCAGCCAGCCGCGCGGAAAGGGCCGGGCCGATCTTCACGGAGGGTGGGAGCGGGCCGCTGAACTGCACGAACTCGCCCTCGGCGGCCATCTCGTCAAGGAGACTGCGGCTAAGTCCATCGGCCCACAGGAGATACCCGTTGCTGGCGATGTACTGCACCAGGTTCGCTCCTGTTGCTTCGATCGCCTGCAGCCACTCGTCCTTGATTGGACCGACGAACTGGACAAGATGGAGGATCTCGTCACTGTTCTCTGCAGCCGCTTCTGTTGTCACCGTAGTGGACATGGCCGACATCGCTTCCGGCTGTATGGCCGTTTCCACTTCGATCGGCCCGCTGTCAAACCACAGCCGCTCCATCTGATCGGCCTCGACCAGCTGCGCACGAATGTCTGCAGGTAGTGCGTTGAGCGCTTCGCTTGTGGTCCGGTAGAGGGCGAATGAGCCATAATCGTGCCACAGGGTAAAGCCTTCGGGCGCTTCTTCTAGCGCGCCGCGCGGGGCGATCACTTTTATCGAGTCACTGTTGGTTTGGTTTGGTGCGGAGAGGTCGTCGAGAGAACTGTCATTCGCGGCGGTGTTGCCCGCACCGGCGCTAAGTAACAACACGAGCGCCAGGGCGACGATGGGCAACAGGTACCATACCCTGGGCGAACCAGACCTTGCTGTCAGCATTCAAGTCCCTCCTGTGATTTGGTTGTTCTGACACGGAACGGCTCCCCACGACGAGGCTTATCCCGCCAGCCAGTCCCTAGCACCCGAAAAAACAGCGCCACACTCCCTCCAAAGAATACCGGTGTTCTGCACTGTGATGTAGATAGACGTCGGACTGACTGGATAAAACCTGGATAAGCACCGCAAGGGGAACTTCCAATCATAGGATAATCGGCAGGCGATCGTTGTCAAGATAGTTAAGACCTTCACAAGCGTAAAGGGGACGTGAATGGGGGTCCCGGCCGTGTTCCTGCGGGATGGACTGTGATCCCGCCGCGGCGGGCGTAGCGAAATCGCCGAAAAGCGTGACATTCACACGTTTTTGCTTTATGCTACTTCTTCGTAGACGTTCGCAGGTTTAGCGCTCTCATTGGTGCCAGCCTGAATAAGGGACTTATCCAGTCTCCTCAACAAACAACCGAAGGGACGGAATCATGGCCAGTATCAGTAGGACCGACTGGCGCGCGATCGTCCGCCGGATTGCCGATGGCAAGGTTACGCCGTTTATCAGCGACCGTGCCAGCAGTGCACATCTCCCTGGACAGAACGGGCTGATCCAGGCGTGGGCGGACGATATTGCTTACCCGATGGTCAGCAGCTTCAGCATTACGCGGCTGGCGCAGTATCTCAGCACGGTCAGCGACGACCTGGCGGCGAAAGAGGAGTATCTCAGCTTTGCGAAGCGCTACCTCGTCAGGGCAGTACCGGAGAAGGCAAACGGCTTCGGCCGGAGCGAGCTACTGCGTACGAACCTGTCGCAGCTCGCCGTCGCGCTAGACCTGTTGGCTTTCGCCAAGGAGCCCACGAACCCGCTTTACGTGCTTGCGAATCTGCCGCTCCCCATCTACATCACGACAAGCTACTACACCTTCCTAGAGGAGGCGCTGCGTACTGCCGGTAAGGCACCGCGCACCGAGCTTTGCTACTGGCGTGATGAGTTGCGGGCGACCCCCACAAACGGCAGTGGCTCGGGTGCCAACCCGTTTGCGCGCGTGCGTGAAATTGTCGCGGACCGGTTCGACGAGGAAGAGCTGCGCACCCTTTGTTATGATCTAGACGTTGATTACGACAGCCTGGCGGCTGTGGGGAAGGGCGGGAAAGCGCGCGAATTGGTTGCCTATCTGGATCGCTACCAGCGCGTGGAGGAGCTGGTTGCCCTGGGCCAACGGCAACGGCCCGATATCGATTGGAGTATGAGCGCGCCGGACGCGGCCGTCGCCGACTATGGCACGGGCGGCGTGCCCTCTGTCTTCGAGCTTGACCGCAACTACGAACCGACGGCAGAAGAGCCATTGGTCTACCATCTGCACGGTATGGAGAGCGTCCCCGCATCGCTGGTGCTGACGGAAGACGACTATCTCGATTTCCTGGTGAAAGTGTCGTGGGACAACACGGTGATCCCGCCGCGGATCGGCGAAGCGCTCGCCGATTCATCGCTGCTCTTACTCGGTTACGGGCTT
The DNA here is from genome assembly GCA_032260445.1 of Anaerolineae bacterium. Taxonomy (GTDB): domain Bacteria; phylum Chloroflexota; class Anaerolineae; order Promineifilales; family Promineifilaceae; genus JAAYYY01. The sequence goes on from JAVVFG010000299.1 coordinate 2,581, forward strand.
CAGGACTGGGACTTTCGTGTTCTGTTCCGCGGGCTGATCAATCGCAAGCGGAGCAGCCGGCGCCTGCTCAGCGTGGCGATCCAGCTATCTCTGGAACATGAGCCGGCGGAGATCAGAAGCATGGACGAGGCGGAGGAGTATCTCGAGAAGTATTTCGACAAAGCCAACTTCAAGATTTACTGGGGCCAGAGTGAGGAGTTCACCGGCGAGCTATGGGCGAATTGGAACGAGTGATACCGCATCTCACCGGAGCCGTTCCCTGCGGAGCGCTGCGACGACGCCATGGGCGACGATGACCGCCGATTTTGAGAATCCTTATGTAGGTCCCCGCACATTCGAAGAGAAAGACGGGCGCTTCTTCTATGGTCGCGAGGTGGAAGCGCGCACGCTGCTCTCCTCGGTCCTCGCGGAGCCGCTGCTACTTTTCTACGCCCAGTCCGGTGCGGGCAAGAGCTCGCTGATCAACACGCGCCTGATCCCGGGCCTGCGGGAGGCGGGATTTACTATGCTGCCCGTAGCGCGTGTGGGCGGCGGTTTGCCCGGGGAGGCCAGCCGTGTCGACAATGTCTTCACCTTCAACCTGGTGCTGAGTATAGACAAGGGTAAGCGTGACGTGTCCGAGCTGGGCATGATGCGCCTGGCGACCTATCTGCAGCAGGAGCGGGCTGCGGCCATCGCGGCAGGCGGGGAGCCAGGGCCCCGCGCCTTGATCGTCGACCAGTTTGAGGAGATCCTGAGCAGCCACCAGGCGTACTGGCAGCAGCGCGAGCCGTTTTTCATGCAACTTGCGCAGGCGCTGGCCGAAGACGATCTGCTCTGGGTTGTGCTGGTGATGCGCGAGGATTACGTCGCCGCGCTCGATCCCTACCTCCATCTCCTGCCCGAGCGATTGCGCCACCGTTTTTACATGCAGCGCATGGATACCGGGGCGGCCCAAGAGGCGATCGAGAAGCCGGCCGAGCATGCCGGCCGCACCTTCGCTCCAGGGGTCGCCCGCGCTCTGGTCGACAACCTGCGCCAGATCCGTGTGGAAGATCCGCTCGCACAGGGCGGGGCATTGGGGCAGTTTGTGGAGCCGGTGCAGCTGCAGGTCGTCTGCTACCAGCTGTGGCAGCGGCTGGAGGATCGCCCCGATGCTGCGATCACCATGCGCGATTTGGAAGAGCTAGGCGATGTCGACACAGCCCTGGCGCACTTCTACGAGCAGGCGATCGCGACCGTTTTGCAGCGCACGACTGCTTCGGAAATCCAGCTACGTAACTGGTTCGAGCGGCAACTGATTACAGAGGCGGGCACGCGCGGCACCGTCTTCCACGGCACGACAGAGACGGCGGGCCTGGACAACGAAATCGTCACCCAGCTGGCCGACCAGTTCATCGTGCGGGCCGAAATGCGCGCCGGCGGCCTCTGGTATGAGCTCGTACACGATCGTTTTGTGTCCCCCATCTTGCAGGCGAACCAGGCGTGGCGAGCGGCGCAAGACCCGCTCATCCGCGCCGCCGAGGAGTGGGATCGGAGCGGGCGCGCCGCACCGTTCCTTTTTCAGGAGCTGCAGCTGCAGGAGGCGCTGGCCCACACGGATCCGGATCAAGCAGAGCCAATCGTCCGGGATTTCCTCGTCGCCAGCCAGGATGCGCAGAACCAGCGTACCCTGGCGGCGGCGCGCGAGAAAGCGGCGGCGGACGAGCGCCGGGCGCAGGAGGACGCGCGCCGCGCGAAGCGGCTGCGCCGAATCACGGCCGTTCTCGTCCTGGCGCTGCTCTTTGCTGTCGCCGGTGCGGGCTGGGCGGCTGTGCAGACGGGCGTGGCGCGCACGCACCAGGCGGCTGCGGAAAGTGACAGCACACGCGCGGTCGAGCAGAGCATCGTTGCTAATGCGGAAAGCACGCGCGCGCTCGAGCAGCGGCTGATTGCCGACGCGGAGAGCACACGGGCCATCGAGGAAGAACAGCGGGCCCGCGCGGAGAGCACGCGAGCGGCCCGCGAGCAGGTAGAGGCAGAAGCGGCTAGCACACGTGCCATTGTCGAGAAAGCGACCGCCGACGCCGCCAGCACAATGGCTGCTCACGAGCAGCAGACTGCCGTGGCAGAGCAGGCCCTCGCCGAGATCGAGCGCGCGACCGCCGACGCGGCACGAGCAGACACCGCCCGGCAGGGACAGCTTCTGCTGGCCCAATCACTGGCTTTTGCCGCGCTCAACGTATCGCAGCTTGGCGACGACACGGAGCTGGCGACGCTGCTGGCCCTGGAGGCGATGGCCATCAACCAGCACGAATTGGGCGGCGTGGACACGAGCGCGGCGACGGCGCTGCTCTCGCTGCTCGCCCGGCCCTACTTCAATGTGACGCTGCGTGGTCACGACGGGGCGATCCATGCGCTGGCCTTCTCGCCGTCCGGGGAGATGCTCGCGTCCGCCGGGGACGATGGCGCCATCCGGCTCTGGTCGCTGAGCGATCCGCTTGCAGAGCCGGCCGTGCTGGCCGGACACGGCGGCCCGGTGCGCGCGTTGCTGTTTGCCGGAGAGGAGAGATTGCTCTCCGCTGGAGATGACGCGTCCGTGCGGCTCTGGTCAGCGGAACCGGGCGCGCAGGCAGAGACGCTCGTGCAGGAGGAG
>JAVVFG010000300.1:0-5137 GCA_032260445.1 Anaerolineae bacterium
CGGAAACACACGGTAGCCGAGATCGTGGACGGTCGCCACGCTGGGGCCAAAATAGCTGATCGGGATCACGTGCGCCGGGGTGAAGAAGACATCGGGCGGGTCGCGGCGCAGTGCCCAGCCAAGCCGTAAATGCGTCCACAGGCGCGGGAATGGCATCACCCGGTGTGTTGCCTCCACGAACGTGCCCTCGGCTGGCGCTTCGTTGAAGTAGAGGGTCACCTGGTGCCCGCGCGCCCGCGCCAACGGCAGCAGCGCTGTAATCAGATGAAAGGCGTAGCTCTCCGTACCTGTGCGCTGGGCCGCGGCGGCGCGACTGGCATCAATCCCCAGGTGCATCGGATCACGGTACCTGTAGCTGGTCGAGGCAGCTCTGATCTTCGATGAGGAGGAAATTGATCGAGACCCAGCCCTCCGTGCGCGTAATAGCCGTACGCACATTCACCCAGGTCGTCCCGCCCGCCGTTACCGGCGCCGAGTCCACCACAATGTTGACGATATCCTGCTCTTGCAGAACCTCCAACTCTGTGCCCCCCGGCTCGGCGCGCAGGTTGAGCCCGCTCCCTCCTGTGCCTTGCACGACAGCCCGGCAGACGACGGCCGTCGCTGTTGCTGTTGGCAGATCCGGGTCGACGGTCGCCGTCGGCGTCGGCGTCGGCGGCAACGTCGACAGCGTCGGCGTTAAGGTCGGCAGCCCTTCTACCTCCTCGCCGGCCTGCACCGCAAGCTCGTCCGCTGTCTGCTGGTATTGTGTAATCAGCAAGAAGATCGTACCCAGGAAAAGTAAGACTGCCGCCATCAGCGTAAAACTCGCCCGGCGCAGGATTGCCTCCCGTTCCAGCGTATAGAAGCGCGCACCGCCACGGCGGATATCGCGGTACGTGATTACCGCAGCCGCAAAAGCGAGGAAGGTGAGCAGCAGGGGTAGTAGCAGTCCGTCCATAACCCTTACGCCGGTAGTGCGAGATCGTCGGCAGTGAGCGGACCGTGACGCAGGATCACGGGTGGGCTGGCTGTGCAGTCTACAATTGTCGAGGCGATCCCGTGGGTCACCTCGCCCCCGTCGACGATCGCCGCCACCAGACCGCCCAACGCCTTCATCGCTTCCTCGGCGTTGCGCGCTGGCGGTTCGCCAGACCGGTTAGCGCTGGTGGCTGCCACCGCGCCGCCTGCCTCCCGGATGATGGCGCACGCCACGGCATTCTCGGGCATGCGCACGGCAACGTTCTCGTCCGCCGACAAATTCGCAGGCAGTTCATGGCGCCGCGGCAAAATGAGTGTGAGCGGCCCAGGCCAGAAGCGGGCGCTTAGCTCGCGCGCGAGGTCGGGAACATCCCGAGCCACCTGTACCAGCGCACTCGCGTCGGAGAGCAACACAGGAATCCCCTTCTGATCGGGCCGCCCTTTCGCGCGATAAAGCGCATCGATAGCCGCCGCATCGTCCACTGCTGCCGCCACCCCGTAAAGCGTATCCGTGGCGAAGACGACAAGCTGCCCCTGCTTCAGAAACGCAGCGGCTGTCTTGATAGCTTGCTCGTCACTCGCCTTTAGATACACTGTCTTCATGATTTGATGGCGAGCACCCGTTCGTGCCCGCTGTAGTCGCGCAGCAGCTCAATCTGAGCTTGAGGGAACCGTTCCTGGGCCAGAAAGCGTGCTGTCGCCCCCTGGCGCCAGCCGATCTCTAGAAACAGGGCGCCACCCACCTGCAGGCGTGGCCGCGCCTGCTGTAAGAGAAGGCCCACCAGCTCCAGGCCGGTAGGGCCGCCGCGCAAGGCGACAGCAGGTTCGTACCATTTTACTCCGCCCTCAAGCTCCGTCCACTCGTCATCGCCGATGTAGGGCAGATTGGCGACAACCAGATCCGGTCGGTCGCTCAAAGGTTCCAGCAGCGATCCCTGCACAAAGGCGATCTGCCCGGCAACGCCGTGGCGCGCCGCATTCTCCTGAGCCAGTGCCAGTGCTGGTGCTGACACATCCGTGGCGACGATTCTCGCGCCCGGCAGATGCTTCGCCAGCGTGACCGCGATACAGCCGCTGCCTGTGCCCACGTCGACCACGCGCAATCCGGAGCGTGACGCGGCCCACTGCAGCGCCGCCTCTACCAGTAGCTCCGTCTCCGGACGCGGGATCAGCACCGCTGGCGAGACCGCAAAATCGAGCCCGTAGAACGGCGCGCTCCCTATCAGATAGGGCACCGGCTCCCGCTGCGCCGCGCGTGCCACCAGCCCCTCAAAGCTTGCCTGCTGTGCTGGTGTCAGCTCCTCATCGCCGTGGGCGACCAGGTAAGGGCGCGGCTGCTGTAGCACGTGCTGCAGCAGCAAACGCGCATCAACCGTCGCTGCGGCCGATGCGCCCAGCTCGCGCGTCGCCCAGCGAAGGGCCGCGGCAATCGTCATGGGTGGTCGAACAGACAGGAGAAAACCTTCTCTGGCGGGTCGTTAAGCAGGGTCGGTTACGGGGATCAGGGTACGCTGTTCTAGATAGGCCAGGATCGCCTGCGCGCTCTCTTCAACACTTTGCTTGTCAGTACGTACGTGCACGTCCGGATTGGCGGGCGCCTCAAACGGATCAGAGATCCCGGTGAAGTTGGCAATCTCCCCGGCAATCGCTTTCTTGTACATCCCTTTCACATCACGCGCGATCACAACATCCAGCGGCGCGTCGACAAAAACCTCCACGAAATTGGTCGTTTCGGCACGCACCATGTCGCGCACCGCCTGGTAGGGCGAGATAAACGAGCAGACACAGGCAACCCCGTTGCGCGAGAGAAGCTTGGCGACAAATGTAACCCGCTCGATATTCTTATCCCGGTCTTCTTTGCTGAAGCCCAGATCGCGCGTCAGGCTCTGGCGCACCACGTCACCATCAAGCCGTTCCACCCGCAGCCCACGCTGCTTGAGTTCATCCACAAGGACGTGGGCAATGGTCGTCTTGCCGGCCCCACTCAGGCCGGTCATCCACACGACAAAACCTTCTTGGTCTTTTTGACTATCCATCATTCCTAAGTGTCTATCCTGTTGGTCTGCAGGCGCCGTGAGCAGGCTCCTATTGGATGGTTCAAGAGATCTCGGGAGTAGTTACATCATCTGGGCGAACAAAGCCCCGGCTGATCAGATATGCCACAATGCGCCGCGCATTCTCTTCGGCACTGTACTGCACAGTGTCCAGCCTGATCTCCGGATGGAGCGGTGCTTCATAGGGCGCGTCGACGCCGGTGAAGCCGGTGATCTCGCCGCGCCGTGCCTTCGCATACAGTCCCTTCGTGTCGCGCGCTTCACACACCTCGAGCGGCGTATCGACAAAGACCTCAATGTAATGGTCCCCGCCGACCATGCTGCGAATCTCGTTACGCGTTGTCCGGTACGGGCTGGCGGCAGCACAGAGCGCCAGCCCGCCGTGGCGTACGATCTCGGCAGCGACGTAGCCCATACGCCGTACGTTCGCGTCGCGGTCCTCTTTGCTGAACCCGAGTTCGTCCGAGAAGTGCGTACGCACGATATCGCCGTCCAGCAACGTCACCTGGCGCCCCTGCTCCTGCAGCAGCGTGGTTAGAATCGCCGCCGTCGTCGATTTACCCGAGTTGGTGAGTCCGGTAAACCAGATACAGGCGCCCTGTTTGTGCCGCGGCGGATGGCTCTCCGCCAGAATCTCCGCCACTTCCGGCCGCGTAAACCATTCCGGTAGCGGCTTCCCGTTCTCCAGATACTCTTCGCGCACCTGCGTGCCGGAGATCGAAGCCGTGCGCGTCTCGTGCGACACATTGGTCACTTCTTCGTAACGCTGCTCCTCCGGCAGGTAAACCAGCATACGGAAGGGAACCACCTTCACACCGAGCTCATTACTGTGCCTCTCGACGAGTTCCTGGGCATCGTACGGGCCGTAAAACGGCTTACCTTCCGAATCAGTGCCCGGCCCGGCATGGTCGCGCCCGACGATCAGGTGGTTCGCACCGTAGTTGCGCCGGATGAGTGCATGCCACAAAGCCTCCCGTGGGCCCGCCATGCGCATCGCCAACGGCAGCAGCGAGAGCAAGATACGGTCCGGATCATAGTAGCGGCTTGCCAGCGCCTTATACGTGCGCACCCGCGTGAAATGATCTACGTCTCCCGGCTTCGTCAGGCCGACAACCGGATGCAAGAGCAGCACCCCGTCCAGCTCCTGGCTGGCGCGCTTCGTTAACTCCTCATGAACACGATGCAGCGGGTTCCGTGTTTGGAACGCGACAATATTCTCGTGGCCAAACAACTGTAGCCGTTCCCGCGTCTGGCGCGGCGTCAGCCGCAACCCTTGAAAATCGTAGTGGGCGGGCGTCTGGATCACCCGTATTGACCCAGACAGATTCAGCCGGCCCCAGCGGTTCATCTCCGCGACCAGCGGGTGGCGCAAGTCATTCTTGCCAAACACCTTCTCCGCCGTCTCCGCGAGGTCCCAAGGATAGACCTCTTCCACATCCATGATCGCCAGCACCTCATTCCGCTGGTCGCGCAGCGCAATTTGCTGGCCCACGTCGATCCCCGCTTCCGGCTCAACCGGCAGCGTGACCGGGATAGGGAAGAGATAGCCGTTCGCCAGCCGCATCTCGTCCAGGACCCGCTGGTAATCCGCCTGGCCCATGAATCGATCCAGCGGCGAAAACGCCCCAACCGCCAGCAGCTCCAGATCGCACTCCGCCCGTGGCGACAGCCGGATTGACGGGAGCCGGTTCGCAAAGTCCCGCAGCTCCTCCCGCTCCTCCGGCGGCGCCGACAGATCAACCAAGTTGCCGCCGTACGGCGAAATCAACGTCTTCGTGACAGCAGTCACAGCATACTCCTCAAATATACAGCTCGCGCCACAAGAATAAGGCAAATAGTACGCGAAAAGAAAGCATTACTAATGGACCGATAACGCGCACAAAAACAGCATTGCCGCCGGCAATGCCATCAGCATTGTATCTATTATCACAACGAGGGCAAGTAGAAGCTGCGCACAGCACCCTCCATCACACGTGCACGTGTCACAGCAAACCATCTCCGGCTGTGCTCTTGAGTATGCCCTGGGCGTCGGAGAAGAGAGTGCACTGCCGTACGTGGACACGCTCTTGCTGAGAAGCCATTGGCAGCTGGTGGCATTTCCTGGCTGATTGGAGACAATTGGG
>JAVVFG010000301.1:0-5121 GCA_032260445.1 Anaerolineae bacterium
AGCTTCAGACCCGCATGGAGAGCATAGGCCGGAAGATACTCGTGCTGTCCGGCAAGGGCGGCGTCGGCAAGAGCACGGTGGCGGCCAATCTGGCGGTCTCGCTGGCCAGGGCGGGCAAGAAGGTCGGCCTGCTTGACGTGGACCTTCACGGCCCGAGCATTCCGAAGATTCTGGGCCTGGACGGCCGGCGTCTCGGCCCCAGCGCTACCGGCGGGCTTGCGCCCGTTCAACTGAGCGAGAACCTGTCGGTGGTGTCGGTTGGCATGCTTCTGGAAAGCTCCACCGATGCGGTGATCTGGCGCGGGCCGATGAAATACAACGTGATCCGCCAGTTCCTCAAGGACGTCCAGTGGGGAAGGCTGGACTACCTGGTGATCGACTCCCCGCCGGGAACGGGCGACGAGCCCCTTGCCGTCGCGCAGATGATAGGGCGCGACGCATTGGCCGTTGTCGTCACCACGCCGCAGCAGGTCGCCATAGCCGACGTTCGGCGGAGCGTGTCGTTCTGCAAGACTCTCAGCCTGAGCGTTGCGGGCATCGTCGAGAACATGAGTGGCGAGTTCTTCGGTTCCGGTGCAGGCGAACGGCTGGCAGCAGAAAACAACGCTGCCTACCTCGGTTCGGTACCCCTCGACGCCAACGTGCGCAAAGGCGGCGATACCGGCCGGCCGATCGTCATCAGCCACCCCGACGGGTCGACTGCCGGAGCCTTCCGCCAGCTGAGTAAACAGGTAGCGGCGCGTGTCAGCGTCATCACGTTAAGCAAAAGCCGCAACGTAATCCCCATCCAGATGATCAACTAGATGGGAATCCACTGAATCCAAGATATGAGAGGCAGGCCAGCGGCCTGCCTCCTTTTTTGCGCCACCAGTGACGCTAAGCCGCTCCTTTGAAGAGTTGCCTGCACCTCTACGAGACGCTACACTTGGCGCGACATTAACAGAATACCTTGATAAGAACTATTCCTGGCGCGCCCCCAGGTGGGTGGGCGCCGGTTTGCGGAGCGTTCATGATTAACGCAGTAGGCGTTCGTTTTCAGAAGCTGGGCAAGCTTTACCATTTTGATGCAGGAGAGAACGGCGAGGTACAGCCCGGCGATCACGTTATTGTGGAAACCAAGCGGGGCAGACAGCTTGGGCAGGTCATCGCACATATCGAGCCTGACCAGGTATTCAGCAGACGGGGACTGCGGCCCATCGAAAGAAAGGCGACACCGCGCGAGCTGGTCATGCGGCAATTGTGGCAGAGCCGCGAGCTTGGCGCGCTGATTACCTGCCGGGAGAAGGCAAGCGAGCTGGACGTGCAGGACGTCAAGTTCGTCAAGGCCGAATACAGCTTTGACGGTTCATGGCTGACGTTCTTTTTTGCCACGGAGAACAAGAAGATCAATCTAAACCGGCTGCGTACGGCGCTGAGCCGCACCTTCCGTACCCGCATCGAGCTCCAGCTCATTGGCCCGCGCGACGTCGCCAAACTCATGGGTGGCCATGGCGCCTGTGGGGGCCCGCGCTGCTGCTCCACCTTCCTGACGGAGTTCAGCCCGATCAGCATTCGTATGGCTAAAGAGCAGGGTGTCTCGCTCAACCCGCAGGAGATTACCGGGATGTGCGGGCGGCTACGCTGCTGCCTCATCTACGAATATGAGCAATACGTCGAGGCGAAAAAGCTATTGCCGAAGCGCGGCAAGATGATCGGCACGCCGTGGGGCGAGGCGCGCGTGCGTGATGTACTCGCCATGCGCGACGCGGTGATTGTCGAGGTAGAAGGTGAGCGGCGTGAGCTGACCCGCGAGCAGATAGAGCCGCTCGCCGAGCTCGAGGCGCTCAAAAAGAAGGCGGAAGAAGGGTGCAGCAAGCACGAAGGGGGTGGCTGCGACTGCGGGGCGCGGTAACCATCCTACGCGCGCACATCAGATGCTCTGGGTAGCACCCACTCGCCCAGAGCATTTTTCTTGGAGGATCAGTGACAACGAATGAACTCACCCCGGCCCGCGCCTGGGAAATCGTCTGTGAATTCGTCGACGATGAGAATCTGCGCCGCCACATGTGGGCGGTAGGTGCTGCGATGCGTCACTACGCTGCCACGCTAGGCGAAGATTCAGATCGCTGGCAGGCCGTCGGCCTCCTCCATGACTTTGATTGGGAAATCCACCCCGACCTCGATCGCCATCCAGGCGAGGGTGCCCCGCTGCTGCGCGAACGCGGCGTCGACGAAGCGACCATCCGCACCATCCTGTCACATAACACAGAAAGCACAGGTGTCGAGCGCACAGAGCCGATCGACTTTGCGCTGCTTGCCTGCGACGAGATAACCGGGCTGATTACCGCCGTGGCCCTCGTGCGCCCTTCGCGCGACATACGGGACGTCTTGCTCAAGTCAATCCGCAAAAAGTGGAAAGACCTGCGCTTTGCCGCCGGCGTTGACCGCGGCCACGTGAGCGAAGTGACAGACGATTTCAGCCGGGTCTGCTTCGACGGCGAACTGGAACTATGGCAACACGTCGGCAATGTGCTGGAAGCGATGCAGGGCGAAGCAAGCGCCCTTGGCCTGGACGGGCAGGGTAACTGAGCCGTCAAGGAGAAAGCATGACGCAGACGGACGATCTCACTGTAACCGAGGCGCTCGGCCGCGTGTTGGCTGGCGTGCATCTCCTGCCACCTGAACAGGTCACAATTGGCGAAGCGCTCGGCCGCGTGCTGGCCTCCGCGGTCGTCGCCGCTGCGAGCCTGCCGCCGTTTGCCAATTCGGCTATGGATGGCTACGCGGTCCGCTCCGACGACCTTGCTACGGCCAGCCGCGAGACGCCCTCCGTGCTCGATGTCGTCGGAGATATCGCCGCGGGCGCCGCTCCCGGCTTCCTGTTGGCGCCAGGCGAAGCGGCACGCATCATGACGGGTGCCCCGCTGCCTGATGGCGCTGACGCTGTCGTACCCGTCGAAGCGACGAATGAGCCGTGGCGCGATGCCCAGAGGCCGCTGCCGGCGCAGATTACCGTCTACCAGAGTGTTACGCCCGGCGACTACGTCCGCTTTCCCGGCGAGGACATTCAGGCCGGCCAGGAGGTGATGCCGGCGGGACATCTCTTGCGGCCGCAAGAGATCGGTGTGCTCGCCTCGCTGGGTATGGCGCACGTGCCTGTCATCCGCCGGCCTCGCGTGGGTGTCCTGGCGACCGGCGATGAACTGGTTGGCGTCTCCGAGGAGCTTGCTCCGGGCAAGATCCGCAACAGCAACGCCTATACTCAGGAAGCGCAGATTAGGGCATTGGGTGCTGTGCCTGTCCCCCTCGGCATAGCGCGCGATGAGTTGGATGACGTTCGCGATAAGCTAGGCCAGGGTTTGGAGGGCGAAGTTGACCTCTTTGTGAGCTCGGCCGGTGTCTCTGTCGGCGCTTACGATGTCGTCAAAGGGGTGCTAGAGGCGGAGGGAAACGTCGGTTTCTGGCGCGTGCGTATGCGGCCGGGAAAACCGCTCGCCTTTGGCAGCTATCAGGGCGTTCCCTATCTGGGTTTGCCGGGGAATCCCGTGTCCGCGCTCGTCAGCTTTGAGCGTTTTGCCCGGCCCGCGATTCTCAAGATGGCCGGGCACACGGCATGGGAGCGGCCGCGCCTGCAGGTAACGATCGCCGGCCCAATCACCTCTGATGGGCGCGAGACCTACGCACGCGCCATCGTACGCCGCGAAGCCGATGGCTCGTATGTGGCACAGCTTACGGGCGAGCAGGGCTCCCACATCATGACGTCCCTAGTCCAGGCAAATGCGCTGCTCGTCGTGCCTGAGGGCGTGCGCGAGGTGCAGCGTGGTGCCCAGCTTGAGGCGATGATGATTGACTGGCCCCCGGGCGTCTTCTGATAAAAGACCCGCCGTGGCGGGTCCTACAAACAGCGCTCCCTAACGGTCGCCGGCGTCACGTAGCGTCCGGCTGTAAATCTCTTCCTGATCGTCGCGGCGACGGCGGCGGCTCTTCTTGTTGCCTTTCCGGCGCCGGTCGTCCTTGCCGGTAGCCTGGCGCCAGGCGATGGCCATCGCCGTGGGCATTTCGTCTTCTTCTTCCTCGAAATCGTCGATGTCGGCCCGCGTCGCCGTGGTAAACCCGCCCTGCTCCACCGGCTTGTCCTGCAGCGCTTTCATGCTCAGGTCGATACGCCGTTTGCGGCGGCTGAAGCCAAGAATCTGCACCTCGACCTCATCGCCAACATTGACGACTTCGCTCGGCTGCTTGACGTAATCGTGGCTCAGCTCGCTGATGTGCACGAGCCCTTCGCGTTCGGCGCCAATATCCACAAACGCGCCAAAATTCTCCAGCCGCTTCACCTTCCCCGTGTAAACCTGGCCCTCTTCGAGGTCACTCCAATCGACGGCGAGCGGCTCGACCATGGTGACCATGACCTGATTCTGCGCCGGATCGACCTTATCAACCCAGACCTCGACCTCGTCGCCGACGTTGACGACATCGCTCACACGATTGACGTGGCCCTTGCCCATCTTGGAGATGTGAACCAGCGCGCTGGTTTCCAGACCAAGGTCGATAAATGCTCCATAGAGCTCTAGTCGCTCCACGCGCCCCTTGAGGCGCATCTTGCGCTTCAAGTCTCGGATGCTCGTCGGCTGTGCCGTCTCGCTGTCTTCCACGGCCGGCTCCACCGACGCATCTACCCGTTCTTCCGTCATAACCAAACTCTCCACAACTCTGTAACTTCCCACACAGTGGCAACCCCTCCAGTAGCGGCGCCGGGAAGGAGGCGCCATGACCCGGACCGTATCCATCATTGCCGTGCATCGGGGCAGAAGGGTCAACGTACCAGATTGAAATTATAACAGGGGGCAAGGGGGTGTCAAACAAGAACGCGGGCTCTCAGCCTTTGTTGAGAAGCGAGAGCCCGCGTGGGCTAGCAGAGCAGGGAGCCGCTCTATGCAGCGACTTCGCTCTCTTCCTCCGCTTCTGCCGCTGCTTCTTCGACGGCTGTGATGAGCTGCTCATCGACCGTCAAACCTGAAGCCTGACGCACGAGCATCTCGATGCGGTTCATCATCTCGGGGTTCTCGGCCAGGTACTGCTTGCTGTTCTCCCGGCCCTGCCCGAGCAGGGTTTCACCATAACGGAAATAGGCGCCGCGCTTGT
>JAVVFG010000302.1:0-5112 GCA_032260445.1 Anaerolineae bacterium
CTCGTGCTCGCTTGAGATAGTGGCGCACTTCGTCATCCGTCGTCTGCGAAAAGTCCTCGTACCACAGGCCGACGCCGAAGAACGGTTCCGGCGTTACGGCGCAGACGACGTGGTCGACCTCGGCTTCAAATAGGGCGCACGTATCGGGCGCTGCCGTGGGCACGGCAACGACGATCTCGCGCGGGTTGTGGGCGCGCACGCCGGCGACGGCCGCCTGCATGCTGGCGCCCGTCGCCAGCCCATCGTCGACGAGGAGGCAAACCAGGCCGGTCAGGTCCGGACGCGGGCGGTCGCCGCGATAGGCGCGCTCGCGGCGCTCCAGCTCGCGTTGCTCCTTGCCGGCGATGGCGTCAATGACCTCGTCGGGGATGTTGAGCGCACCGACGACCTCCTGGTTGAGCACGCGCACGCCGCCGCTGGCAATGGCGCCCATCGCCAGCTCTTCGCGGCCGGGCACGCCCAGCTTGCGCACCAGGAAGATGTCGAGCGGCAGCCCCAGTTGCTCGGCGACGGCAAAGCCCACAGGGACGCCGCCGCGCGGCAGCGCGAGCACGATCACGCCGGGCCGCTCGCGGTATGTTGGCAGTTTTTCAGCCAGTTGCTCGCCGGCATCGCGCCGGTCTCGAAAATAGGGTCGAATCATGACGCGGCCTCCATTATCAGCGCCGTCGTTGCGGCCCCCTTCAGCCTCCCCCGCTCGCTGCGGCACCATTGCCGTTACTCTTATCTAAGCCGTCGCGCGTTAGTTTTGCGTATGAGTCGGGGTCTTCGAACGACCTGACGGAAGCCGGACCGCCGGCTCCGCTAACGTCGCGGTTGGTGTCAGGTGGCGGCGGTAAGGTCGCGGTAAAGCGCCAGCGTCGCGGCGGCGGTGCGGGTCCACGAGAAACGGTCCGCCTGCTCCAGCCCGCGCTGCCGCAGCCCCGCGCGCAGCGTTTGGTCGGCGAGGAGGCGGCGCAGCGTAGCCGCAATTGCTCCAGCGTCCTCGGGGTCGAAAAACAAGGCCGCATCCCCGGCCGCTTCGGGGAGACTGCTTCTGTCACTACACGCAACCGGCGTGCCCGAGGCCATCGCCTCGATGACGGGCAGGCCGAAACCCTCATACAGGCTGGGGAAGACAAACAGGGTTGCCGCGCTGTAGAGAGCCGCGAGATCGGCCTCGGTGACCGGCCCGAGAAAGCGGACGCGCTCGCCCAGCCCGTGCGACGCGACATAGTGACGCACGGCTGGATAGCGCCGGTCCCACGCGCCGGCAATGACCAGAACCTCCTCTGCGGGAAGGGTCGCCCACGCCTCGACCAGCCGCAGCAGGTTCTTGTGCGGCTTGTTGCTGCCGAGATAGAGCGTAAACCGCGGCGGCAGCGCGTAGCGTTGCCTCAGCTCGCTTTCCACGGCAGGCGGCTGCGGGGCGAAAGCCGGGTCCGGCGCCAGCGGGATCGCCGTCACGCGGCCGGCAACACGCGGATAGGTCTGCGCCAGGTCTGCCCGCGACGCCTCCGAAATCGTCACCACCCGGTCGGCCGCGCGAAGCGCCAATCGCGTCGCCACACCGGCAAGCAGCCGCGCCTGCAGGGAGACGGTCCGCGGAAAGCGCTGCGGGATGAGGTCGTACACGGTGAGAACGGTGGGCACGCCCGGCCAGTAGGGCATCAAATAATACGTACTGTGGTAGACGGAGACCCTCTCGGCGCGCAGCAGCCGCCGCACCGCCCACTGCTGCCGTAGCGAAAAGGGCGAGACGGGAAGTGGCACGTGGCGGATCTGCCCCTCTCCAGGCGGAAGCTCTAGCTCTGCCTCCTGTCGCGGATCGACGAGCAACAGGAGCCGTTCATCAGCGGCGAGCTGCGGCGCCAGCGCCCGGGCGAGGTTGCGCACGTAGCGGCCGATGCCGGGAAAGTGGTCCGTCGCCGTGCGCGCGTCAAGGGCGTAGGTGGTCATCTTGCGGCTCTCAACTCCACAAAGGGTAGAGGATATCTCCCTTTGCCGCTGTCCGCATCTTTCCCCCTTTGCCCGCCTCTCCCAGCTCCAGTATCATCCCCACGATGCAAACGATGCCTAGCGACGGTAGCCACAGCAGCAACTGGGATGGCCAGTGCCAACCCGATTTGGTCCTTCTGCCGCAGGTTGCGTCCTGGGGCCTGCCCGAGCGCCTACTGCGCCCGGCAGGCGACATTCGCGAGTTCGAACCGGCCTCCTTCATCGCGAGCTTCGCCAGAGGCAGTAGCACCATTCTCAACGTTGGTCCGTCCTGGGGACGGGATTTCTACGGGTTGCGAACGCAGGGCCAGCGTGTCTTCAACCTGGACATCGCCGCGCAGGTTCGCCTTCCGCACAGTGTCCTCGGCGACGTTACGCGCACGCTTCCCTTCGCCGACGGTACCTTTGATGCCATCATCGCCGCTGAAGTGCTCGAGCATCTCATTGAGGATCACCTCGCTCTCGCCGAATTGCGCCGTGTGCTCGCCGACGACGGGCACTTAATCGTTACGGTGCCGTTGTACCAGGATATCCCCCGCTATCACGTGCGTGTCCATTCGCCGCGCTCGATCACGCGCTTACTTGCCGCCACAGGATTTGACACCGAGCTTGTGATGTATCGCAGCGGCTTCATCAGCCACCCGAAGTTGGTGCATGGCGTCCGCAAGCTGTTAGCGCCGTTCGGTTTCGCGCGGCGCTGGTATGCGTTCGCGGTCGCCGTAGACTACTGGTGGGGAGCAAGGCCGGTGGCGGCGCGCCATGCGCGCGGCTGTTATGTCGTCGCCTCTAAGTCCAAGACCGCTTTCGACTGGCGTGCTCTCAACCGGATGACGTACGATAACCGCTAGATGAACATCTCTGTCGTAATTACGTCCCGCAACCGGCGCGACAGCCTCCGTCAGACGCTGGCCAGTCTGGAAGCGCAGACGGTCGCTCCGCACGAGGTCATCGTTGTCGACGATGGCTCCACGGATGGTACGGGCGAGATGCTGGCCGCGGCGTTTCCAGACGTTGTCTACGTCCGGCGCGAACAGCATGGTGGTCCCGCCGCTGCACGCAATCAAGGGATCCGGGCGGCAACAGGCGACCTCATTGCCTTCACCGACGACGACTCCATCCCGCCTCCCCGCTGGCTAGAGGGTCACCTTCACCATTTCGACGATGCGCGCGTTGGCGCCGTCGGCGGTCCGTCAATACCACCGGACCCAAACTTCTTTGACCAGGTGGATATCGTCCGCTACGCCGACCTGCTCCATGACCAGTTGCGGCGCATTGAGCGCCTCACCGGCTGGGAGGGGCTGGGCACCGGCAACATGACCGTGCGCCGCGCTATCTTCGACGAGGTCGGGTATTTCGACGAAGCGTTCCTGACCGGCTCGGATCCTGAGTTCACGCGCCGCGTCGTGCGGCTGGGCGGCTATGCCCTGATTGTCGATCCCAGCCTCGTGGTGGCACACATGAAGTGGCATACCTTGCGCTCTTACCTGCGAACGCGTTTCCATCGCGGCTGCGGCGCCGTGCTCACCGACCTCAAAGAAGGATCGCTCTCATGGCGTCGCTTCCTGCCAGTGCCGAACCTGCTGCTGGGCTGGCGCGAATGGCGTACCTTTCGCCGTCGCTTTGGTGGTGGTGCGCTGACCTTCCTGCGTTATTGGGCGCTCTTCTTCCTCGTTCGCTGGGTCACCGTCGCCGGGCGCGCATACTACTACTGGACTGCCGGACGCCCCTACCGCCGGCGCGACGTCGAGCAGTGAAACTTGCCCTCCTCACCTACGACTTTGCGCCGGATCTCGGGGGTGTACAGACGTACCTATACGAGATTGCGCGCCGCCTAGCGGCCAGCCACGAAGTGCATATTGTCGCCCCGCGGCGCGAGGGCCGGCCGGCGCCGAGCGGACTGCATTACCCCGTAGCCCGGCCACTGAATGCCCCCGGCATCTGGCAGCTCCTGCGCGCCCTGCACCCTGACCGCGTTATCGTCGGCCACACCCACCCCCAGCTGCTGCTTCCCGCGGCGGCCACTCGCCGTCCGTTCATCGCCGTGGCCCACGGGAATGACTACCGCGCGGCGCAGCGCCGTTGGCACCGGCCGCTGTTCAACGCGCTGTTGCGGCGCGCCGACCCGCTCGTGACCACAACGGCGACCAGCGCCAGCCGCCTCACCGCGCTCGGGCTGCCGCCGCCGCGCGTCATTTTCCCAGGTACCGATGCGAAGCGGTTCCGGCCGGCGGGGGACCGGCCCGCGAGCCCGCTGCGCTTGCTCACCGTCGCCCGGCTCGTCGCAGGCAAGGGCATCGCGACGTTAATCGCTGCCCTGCCCGCCTTGCTGCCTGACTTTCCGGAACTGACCTACACCGTCGCCGGCGCCGGGCCAGACCGGGAGCGACTCCAGAAGCTAGCCGAACGGCACGGCGTGGCGCGGTCGGTGCAGTTCGCCGGGCCGGCCACCGGCGCCGCTCTGGTCGCGCTGTACCAGCAGAGCCACCTCTTTGTCATGCCGGCGCGCGAGGAAGGCTTCGGCATCGTCTATCTGGAGGCGGCGGCTTGCGGCCTACCGGTCGTTGCCGGCCGGAGCGGCGGCGCGGTGGAAGCGGTGCGCGAGGGCATCACCGGCTATCTCGTGCCGCCGGACGACCCCGCGGCGCTCGCCGCCACCCTGCGGCGGCTCCTCGCGGACGAGGAACTGCGGCAGCGGATGGGCGCGGCGGGGCGGCAGTGGGTTGAGAGCGAGATGAACTGGGACCGGGCCGCCCGCGAGTTCGCCGCCCTTTTAGCCAGCGATGGCTGAGCCAATTCTCTTCGTCGACCACGTCGCGGCGATCGGCGGCGCCGAGCGCAGCCTTCTCTTGCTCTTGGAGCATCTCGACCGGGGGCGCTGGCAGCCGCATCTGGCCTGCGCCCCGGGACCTGTCGCCGAGGAGGCGCGCGCGCTGGGCATTGCCGTGCACCCGGTCGACCTGCCGCGCCTGCGGCGGAGCTCGCGCTTTGCCCTCGACGAGGCGCAGGGCGCCCGCGCACTCGCCCGAATTGCGCGGCAGACCGGCGCCGCCCTCGTTCACGCGAATACGGTGCGCGCCGCTGTCTACGCCGCGCCTGCCGCCCGCCTGGCACGCCGGCCGTTCGTCTGGCACATGC
>JAVVFG010000303.1:0-5093 GCA_032260445.1 Anaerolineae bacterium
CATTCCTGGATCCCGGCATCCCGCCCTCCGGAGGCGTAGGCCTCGTCTCCACGAAGAGCGACTATTCGCACTTCCTGTCCATGCTCGCAGGTGGTGGCCACTGGGGCGGCGTTCGCTGTCTCATGCCAGACAACGTCAGACAAATGACGTCCAACCATCTGACAGCCGGCCAATTTCCAGTACGTTTTGCTCACCCTTGGCCAGGAATGGGTTATGGCTTCGGCGTTGGCGTACAGACCGACCACTTACCGGGTGCCGGATGGCCTGCTGGAACGTTTGGCTGGATCGGGATCAGTGGCGTGCGGGCCTGGGTTTTCCCACAAGAATCTGCATCCATCATTGCCCTACCCCAAGCCCAGTTCTACTTCGAGCCGGCCGATACCTTTCAGAAACTCGCCTATGAGGCCCTGGTTGCTGAACGCTGTTAGCGATTGCGGCGCCTGCACGCGCTGCAGGGACCGCCGCTCCGAGTGCAGGCGCCCGATCGTCGCCATCACCCGAATCCTAAAAATCACAGTTCAGATAAGCCGCTGCCGCCCTTCCCCTTTATGTGCAGACGCTCATAACCCCTCCGTGCAGTTGACGCCCCGTCCCACCCAGGTTATAGTGATTCCATATTACAAACTCTGCACCGGGAAAAGCGATCCCACGAAACGTCAGCCGTCCAGCTCTTTGTAGTCTGGACGGCTTTTTTTTCGCCACCGTTTCCTCCCGTACAGGCCCCATCGGCACCCTCAGGGTGCTTGCCATAAGGAGAAAACACCATGGCACAGACAGAAAACGGAACCGTCAAATGGTTCGACTCTAAGAAGCGCTTCGGCTTCATCACCCGCGATGACGGCGGCGACGCCTTCCTCCACGCCAATGACATGGCCGACCCCATGGCCCGGCTCCCCGAAGAAACCGAGCGCCTCGCCTTCGAAATCGTCGACGGCGACAAAGGCCCCGCGGCCAGAAATGCCCGCCGGCTCTCGCAGTAGCACCCGCCATCCACGACCCCGGCTCCGGCCGGATGATACCTTATCTATCACGCCACAAGGAAAACAGGAAGAACAATATGAAAATATACGTTGGTAATCTCGATTGGCAGACCAGCGAAACCGACCTCCAGGAGGCCTTCGCCGCCTATGGCGCCGTCTCCTCCGTAGACATCATCAAAGATAGAGACACCGGCAACTCCCGTGGTTTCGGTTTCGTCGAGATGCAATCGACTTCCGAGGCGCAGGCCGCCATCAACGGCCTCAACGAGCGCGAGCTGCACGGGCGCGCCCTCTCCGTCAACCAGGCCCGGCCCCGCGAAGAGCGCTCGCGCGACGGCGGCTCCCGCGGCCCGAACCGTAACTCTCGGTCCGGCGGTGGCAGCCGGCGCCGCTTCTAAGCGGCCACTGCCCGGCCTGTCGCCGAGAAGCGTCCATCCGGAACAAGAATCGATGTTCGAAAACATCCTCGTCCCGCTCGATGGCTCATACCTGGCAGAAGGCGTGCTCGCCCATGTCCAGACGATGGCCGCGGCTATGGCTGCCCGCGTCACGCTTCTCGGCGTCTCCGAGCCACCCACCCACACCGGCGTCAACCCGCTCGATTGGCACCTGCGACTGGCTGAGACCGAAGCCTACCTGCGCCGGCTCGCCGCGCCCTTGCAAGTTGCCGGCCTCACCGTTGCCACGGCGCTCCGTGAAGGCGGCGCCGCCGAGCGTATTGTCGAATATGCCGCCGCACATCCTAGCACTCTGATCATCCTTAATACCCATGGCCGCGGCGGTGCCAGCGATTGGAACGTCAGCCACATCGCCCAGAAAGTCCTGCAGCGCGGCACGGCGTCCATCCTTCTCGTGCGCGCTGGCGACTCGCCGCCCAGCGGCTCTGGTCAGGCTCACTACCGCCGCATCATGCTCCCTCTCGACGGCTCGCGCCGCGCCGAATGCGTCTTGCCCGGCGCTACCACCCTTGCCCAACACCAGCGCGCCCGGCTGCTCCTCGTCCACGTCACCACCCCGCCTTTCCTCTTTCATCGCCTCCCACCCACCGCCGCCGAGACCAACGCCGCCGACTGGCTCGTCGACCATAACCGCGCTCAGGCCGCGCGCTACTTCGCCGGTCTCCGGTCGCGCATCCCCACCGGCGTGCAGACCCTGCTACCCATCGCCGGCAACGTCCCCCTTGCCCTCCACCAGCTCGTCGCCGCGGAAGCCGTCGACCTCGTCCTTCTCAGTGCCCACGGTCATTCGGCCCAGAGCCAATGGCCCTACGGCAGCGTCGTCCGCAACTTCATCACCCACGGCACTGCATCCCTCCTCATTGTCCAGGACCTGCCCCAACCCCTCCACCCGCGACCATCGGCGGACGCTCCCCGTCGCGAGACCCTTCACCGCGCGCCCCGCCACGCCGTCGCGCTTCCCGCTGCCCCCAACCGGTCCCAAGGGCAAAAGGAAAAAGTGACCCAGTGAAGCGAAAGACCGTCTTTCCCCACCGTACCGCGAAGATGCGCGAAGACTTCCTCGATTGGCTCCGCCAGAAGGCTGCCCTCAAGCGGCAGGTCGAGCGCGACCAGTTTTCCCAGGTGGACGCCACCGTCGCCCCCGCACTTCACGCCTGGGCCGACGACGGCGGCGCCGTGCCTGGCGTAGTCGACGACAACCTCGCCGTACCACAGAGGAGACAATTTCATGAGTAAAAACGACAGAAAACGCGGCCAGAACAAACCGGCCAAAACCCCGAAGCAACGCAAGCAGTCCCGCATCGACAAGAAAGAAAAGAAACAGCAAAAGGAGAATCCCACTTTCCCCGCCGCCTGACAACGACCAACCACCCAACCCGGCGCTCCTTCCGCTACCGCTTGCCACCCGGTCGCTCCCTACGACAATAACCGTGCTCCCCGCCCAGAGGTGTCACGGACGGCTCCCGCCGCACCGGCCACCGCACTGTTCTCCCCGGCCTCCCCTCAAACAAGTCGCCACGCGCAGCCCGCGAGCGGCCTTCGCCGTGAGTCTGTGCGTGCCAAGTACCCCCAGAAGCGCTATAGTAGACGCCTGATCCACAATCGACGATTACTACCGTAACGAGGAGAACTGAATGCCCCCCGGCAGCTATCTCTATATTTGCGATACCAAGATAGACGCCCTCTATCTTCAGATACCAGAGCGGAAACGAGAGGACATCGCCGCTGCGCTTGGGCTCGATCTGGAGCGGCTCGGCGACGCTGCTGAAGACGAGAAGCAGGCAGAGAGGACCGATTGGAAACTCAGGGTCGTCCTCAGCTATATCGAAGCGTCCGAAATCCTCGGCACCGTCGAGGAGCCGGGTCCCTACTTCCGCGGCCGGATGAGCATGCAGTGGGGCATCGTCGACAATACCGCTTTGTTCGTCGGTCGGAGTCAGGAGAAAGAGCGCCACTTCGTTCTCCTTGGCGGCTCCGCCAGATACAGCGTCGTGCCCGACTATCCCAGTGGCGCAGACGCCAGCCAGGCCGTATCCCCGTTCGCCGGCCTCCTTGCTCTTTTCCAGCGAGCTGATTCCGGCGATGTGCTCCCGGAGCGCCCTTACGATGCTGCCAACACCCTGGGTTCGCGCCTGTTACGCCGCTTGCCAGTGCTGGTTGCCCAGCTGCAGGCTGTCCAGACCGTCGAATTTGTCGCCGAGACGCTAACCGTCGAGACCGGCGCTGACAGTCGTTCTGGCTCGCGCGACTTCCTTCTGATCGCCAGCCCGCTCTATGTCGCCTTGGCCGAGTAGCCGCCACCTGACCGGCAACAGCTACTGAGCCAGCCCTCTGCCATCAAAATCCCAAAAATCACAGTTCAAACACCAACCTTTGTTCCTTGCACCTCTTCACTCGCAACTCGTGACTTTACATGCCCCTCGGCCGCGCATAGCTGCCGTGCAGCCCTCCGCCCTCATTCCCCCGCCTCCGCTTCTTGTTGGCGGCCGCGATAACTCCCTACTTTGTCACCCATCACCCTCATACACATACCGCGCCCCTGACCGTGTCCGCTCTCCGGACGGCTCGCCTGGCAGATTGCCTTTGAAAGCGACGAACCGCAGCGGCAGCCGGCGCAGCCGCTCTTCGGAGGCCGGCGTCGGCGTATAGCGGCGCCCGCCGAGCCCGATCTCCACCCAGCTACGCGGCCCCGTCCATGCCGGGTCGTGCTCGCTGTAAAACGTCACCACCGTGCGTTTCCTATTCCTCACCGAGCCTCCCACTCTACTTGCACCCTTACGCCCCTATGCTATACTCACTCTTGCTCCCCGCCCAGAGGTGGTCGACCGGCTCCCAGCCGTCCTCGACCACCTCGCTTTTTTCCAGCTCCTGCCGCCTCCCCATCCACGCATGCTAATCCACCGCACAAGACGAACGGGCCATTTTGCGGCGCATCCTCGCGACGCAGAGTGAGTTGGAACGTGCCTGTGGCGATGAGGCCGCGGCCACCGCGCTTCACGCCCGGACCCGTGCCCTGGTATCCGCTATCCTCGAGCACGCTCGCGAGTTGCAGGCCACGTTCCTGGGTCAGCCGGTGGTAGCGCAGCTACTCAGCAAAACCTAAGCGAAAGGATCGATTGTCAGCCGGTTAGCTACGCGGGGGTGACGGGGAGTTGGGCCTCATATAAGAATTCGTCCGGGTTCAACGTATCCGGTGGCCCGCGGAAGTTGTAGAATCGAATATAATCGACCGATCGATAGCCGTGCTCTGCGGCCCAGCGACGTACCAGCGTTACTTTCTCGACTGAATCTAGGTAGCTAGTTTCTTTAGCAGAAACCATGAGGGTAACGGCTCTTTCCGCCGGCGGTTCTTCTTTGACCGTCAACCGGCCGATGCTGCCAAGCTCCACATCTTCCTGGGCTTCCGTGACCGGGAGCAAGATTTCATGCCGGTCAAAGGCATAGTTGGACGACTCCAGAAACGCACTGCCGTAGAATTTGTCTACACTCACGCCCGTCGTCTTCAGCACACCATTGGCGATTGCTTCTCTAACGGCGTTAGCCACCTTGGCCATTTGCTGCCAGCCAGCTTCCACTGTGGGCGGCCTGGGCACAAAAAAAGACAGGCAGTGGATCGGCTCCAGCGGCTTGACCACCACGTCCAGCTCGGGAAAAT
>JAVVFG010000304.1:0-5071 GCA_032260445.1 Anaerolineae bacterium
CCACAGGGGGCAAGCAAAAAGCCGAGTATGCTTCGCAGTGCCAGGTGAATTCCACTACAATGGATCGTCGAGGTGAATAATGGTACGAGAACCCCGCGTTACGTGGGAAGCAATCACGCTGCGGCTGCACAATCCGTTCCGAGTCTCCTATGGCAGCAGCGAGACGCGCGAGGCGTACTGGCTGCGGCTGGCCGATGACGAAGGCTGGGGCGAGGGCACGATCCCGCCCTATTATGGCGTGGATCCTGCCGCGATGCAGCAGTGGTGGGAGAAGGCGGCAGCGCGCGAGGAACCGTTTCCTGACGAGCCTGAGGCGATTGCCGGCTGGGTTGGCGACGATGGACCAGCGCCGGCGCGGACAGCGCTGGACCTGGCCCTGCACGACCGGATTGGCCGGCAGCGCGGCGTGCCGCTGTATGAGCTGCTCGGCGTGAGGCGCCCGGCGGCGATGGCCACGGCCATCACGGTGAGCATCGACGAGCCGGAAGCAATGGCAGAAGAGGCACGCCGGCTGGCACGGTACCCGATTCTCAAGATCAAGCTGGGCGGCGACGGGGACGTGGAGCGGGTGGCGGCAGTGCGCGCCGCGCGGCCGCATGCCAGGTTGTACATCGATGCGAATGCGGCGTGGGCGCCGGAGGCGGCGGTGCGCCACCTGGAGGCGCTTGCTCCTTACAGCCTCGAGCTGGTCGAACAGCCGGTGGCCCGTGACGATTTTGCGGGTATGGGTTATGTGCAGGCACGCCTCGACGTGCCTGTTGTGGCCGACGAGTCGGTCCAGTCGTTGGCCGACGTGGAGCGGTTGGCGGAGGCGGGGGTAGGGGCGATTAACCTGAAGCTGATGAAGCTCGGTGGTCTGGCAGCGACGCTGCTGATCTTGCGTTACGCGCGCGAAGCCGGGATGCGGATCATGCTCGGCTGTATGGTGGAAACCAGCCTGGGGGTGACGGCGATGGCCCATCTGTCCGGGGAGGCCGACTGGCTTGACCTGGACGCTCCCCTGCTGATAGCTAACGATCCATTCAGCGGTGTTGAATACGACGACGAAGCCAAGGTGCACCTGCCGGGTCGGCCAGGTATTGGCGTGGTGAAGAAAGAGGATAGCGAATGAGCAACGAACTGCAGTCTGCCTTGAACGACATTCACGAGAGGCTATTCGGCGACAGGCGCGTGCACTTTGCCGAGGTGCAGGCGACGAGCGCGGAAGATAGCCGCGTTAGCCTGAGCGGCGCCGTTCTGGACACGGAAACGCGCGACACGCTGCTCGGGGCGCTGCGCGAGCGTTTCCCACAGGTCGCGTTTGACGACAAGGAGGTCGCGGTGCTACGGCGGCAGCCGCCGCGCTGGCTCACCGTGGCGACGAACGTGAGCGGCCTGCGCGGCGCGCCGTCATCGGGCGCCGAGTTGCTGAGCGAAGTTCTGGGCAGCTGGAGGGTGGAAAGGCTGCGCGACGAGGAGAAGTGGACCTTGGTGCGCCAGCCGGATGGCTACCTCGGCTGGGTCTACACCCCTTATCTGGCGGAGGCGGCAGCGCCCGAGCCGACGGACATGGTCGTCGAACCGGTGGCCCTGCTGCGCGAGAGCCCGGCTGCTGACGCGGCGATCGTGACGCGAATCCCGGCGGGCATGGCGGTTGCCGTCACGGCGACATTTGAAGAGGAGTGGGCACAGGTAGAGCTCGCCGGCCTGCCCGACGGCTGGCTGCCGTGGAGAGCGCTGCGGCCTTTGCACAGTTTGCCTGTGAGCGAGGCCGACCGGCGCGAGCAGATGGTGGAGGATGCGTTCCAGTTCATTGGCGTTCCCTACCGCTGGGGCGGCGTGACAGCGCTGGGCATCGACTGCTCCGGCTTCGTGCAGATGCTGCACCGCATGGTGGGCGTAGCGATCCCGCGCGACGCCGATCAGCAGATGGACGGTGGGCAGGCGGTTGAGCCGCCACTGCAGCCGGGTGACCTGCTCTTCTTTGGCAGTGACGGGGCTCACCGCAAGATCAGCCACGTGGGCATGAGCCTGGGTGGCTGGCAGATGATCCACTCCTCCGGGTCGCGTAACGGCGTCTACCTTGACGACCTTGAGGAGAGAACGTGGCTGCGCGATATTTACGTGGGCGCGGCAACGTATGTTGGTGGCTAGCCAGATGGAAGCGCGACTCGAGCTCTTTCCGGAGTCGGTCGCCGTCAAGACGACGGGAGCCGGCGGCGAGCTGACCCTTGATGGCCTGTCGTTGGCGACGCTGGCCGAGCGTTACGGCACGCCGCTTTATCTGTACGACGCGGCAACACTGGACGCGGCGGTAAACGCCTATGCCAGGGCGCTGGCGCGCTGTTATCCGGGCGAGGCGGGCATCACGTACGCCGGCAAGGCGTTCTTCAGGCTGGCGCTGGCGCAGTGGACGCAGCGGCACGCTCTCTGGGTAGACTGCACAGGCGCGGGCGAGCTGGCTGTGGCCCAGGCGGCGAGCGTGCCCCGCGAGCATATCCTGCTGCATGGGGTCAACAAGAGCACCGCACTTTTGGCGACGGCGGTGAAGGGCGTGGGTACCATCGTCGTCGACAATCTGACCGAGCTAGGGCGGCTGGCTGCCTTGGCCGAGGAAGGCAACGCGTTGCCCGCTCTGTGGCTGCGCTTTAAGCCCGGGCGGGCGGTGGAGACGCACAGCCATATCCAGACGGGGCACGACGAGAGTAAGTTCGGCATGGGCTGGGACGAAATCGTGGCGGCGGCCGCGCTGTGCCGGGAACAGGGGCTGCCGCTGGCTGGGCTGCATTTTCATCTGGGCTCGCAGTTCCGCGACCCGGACCCGATTGAATATGCGCTGGAGCGGACGCTGGACCTGGCAGCGGCAGTTGAGCTGCCGGAGTCGTGGACGCTTTCGCCCGGCGGCGGGTTGGGCGTCGCGTACCATGAGGAGCAACTGCCCCACCCCGACCCTGAAGCATATGTCTGCCTCGTCGCCGAGCGGATCGTGGCCGGTTGCGGCGCGCGCGGGCTAGCGCTGCCGCGGCTGCAGTTTGAGCCGGGGCGCAGCCTCGTGGCGCGCGCGGGCGTCGCCGTCTACCGCGTTGGCGCGCTGAAACAGGCTGGCGCGCGGCGCTGGCTGCTGCTCGACGGCGGGATGGCTGATAACCCGCGTTTTGCGCTCTACGGCGCGCGCTACAGCGCGCTGCCGGTACGGGCGCCGCTGCGACCGGCAAGCGGCGCGGCGGCTACGTTTGCCGGCCCCTACTGCGAGAGCGGCGACGTGCTCATCGAGGAGCTGCCCTTCGCCGAGGTGGAGGCAGGCGAGTTCGTGGCGATTCCACTCAGCGGCGCCTACCATCTGAGCATGGCCAGCAACTACAACGGGGCGCTGCGACCGGCGGTGCTGTGGCTGGAAGATGGTAAGGCGACGCTGATCCAGGCGCGAGAGACGCCGGCCGATCTACTCAGGCGTGACCGGCCCTTGCCTGAGGTCGAGGTGCCGCTGGCGCGGGTACCGCTGCGCAAATACCATGTCAACGGCAACGACTACATTCTCGCCAGCCTTGCCGACCTGCGGCGCGTGCCTGAAGCGGAGGAGATTCGCCAGCTGTGCGACCGGCACCGGGGCTTTGGCTCCGACGGTCTGCTGCTCGATACGTCGACGCCGGAGGATGGCTTCTCGCTGCGCATCTTTAATCCCGACGGCAGCGAGGCGGAGAAGAGCGGGAATGGGCTGTCGATGTTCACGCGCTATCTGTGGGAGACCGGCCGGACTGGCAGCGAGCCGGCGGCGATCAGCACGAAGGGTGGACTGGTGACGGCGTGTTACGAGCCGGACGGGCGCCGCGTAACGCTGCAGATCGGCCGCGCGCGCTTCTCAGCGGGCGGTGGCGAGCTGGCGCCGGAGACGATGACGCTCGACGGGCAGAGTTTCCGGTACTGCGCGGTGGACCTGGGTAACCCGCACTGCGTCGTCCTCCGCGACGAGCTGTCCGAGGCAGAGACGCGGCGGTGGGGACCGCTCTTCGAGAACGCGCCTCGCTTTCCGCAGCGCACGAATGTGCAGTTTATGGTGGTGCGCGACCGAGCAAACATTGCCATCGAGATATGGGAGCGCGGCGCTGGTTACACCCTGGCTTCTGGGAGTAGCAGCAGCGCCGCGGCGGCAGTGGCCCATGCCCTGGGTTTGTGCGACGAGACGGTCAGGGTGCATACACCGGGCGGCTCGGTGACCGTGGCAATTGATGCCGGCGGTGAGATTATCCTGACGACAACCGTCACGAAGGTGTGGCAAGGCTACCTGTCGTCCGGGTGAGGCGGTGATAAGCCGGCCTATTTGCGGACTGAGTAAGGGTCGAGCGCGCTGTTGAGGGCGTCGCCAAGCAGATTCCAGGCAACGCCGAAGAAGATCAGGGCCAGCGATGCAGGCACGAAGGTCCACCAGAAGACCAAGGGGTTGCCGCTGACGCCGATCACGTAGTCACGGGCAGCGACCAATAACGTTCCCCAGGCCACGCTACCCTGCATGCCGATGAAGACAAAGGCTGATTCCAGGATGACCAGCCCGCCAACGTCGCGCGCCGCCAGCACGACGGCCGGCGTGATGGCGTTGGGGAGGAGGTGTCGAAAGAGGATGCGCGTGTCGCGCGCGCCCAGCGCCCGGGCTGCGGTGACGAATTCTACGTGGCGCAGGTCGCGCACCATCGCGTTGACCAGCCGGGCGTAGGGCATCCAGGAGAACGCAATCAGCGCCAGCATGATTGGAGAGAAGATGAGCAACCCGTCAAACAGGGTGAGCCGCGGTATACGGGCGAAGAGCCAGACGGCGGCAATGGGCGGAAAGGTGAGAAAGGCGTCGGTCACGCGCATCGAGATGCCATTGATTGGGCCGCCGAAATAGCCGCTGATGAGACCGACGAGGACGCCGAACGTTGCCGTCAGGCCAGTCACCAGCAGGCCAAACTGGAACGCCGAGCGCGTGCCCCAGACCAGCGTGTAGTAGATGTCGAGCTGGGGAATCTCGATGCGTTGCAGCGGAACCCCTGGCAGGATGACGTCAAACCGGCGGGGCACTGTGCCCAACGGATGTTCGGCACTGGGGGGCTGAGGC
>JAVVFG010000305.1:0-5069 GCA_032260445.1 Anaerolineae bacterium
GCATCATCACCAGGGCGCCGAGCACCCACCAGACGATACCGTTGACCACGCCGCCGATCGTGGCGACGGTGCTCGTGTTGGGGAAGCGGCCGATGACCAGGCCATAGACGGCGCCGATGAAGGCGCTGATCCCCAGGTGGACGATGAAGCCGACGACGGCGCTCTCCTGGCCGACGAGCATGCCGACCATCGGCAGCATACCCATCATGGCCATCATCATACCGAAGACCACGCCGCCTACTAGGCCGGCAATCACGCCGTGGACAATCAGGCGTGTGGCCGAGGATGATTCACTTCGTTCAAGAGATGTAGTCGTCATTTCCTTGCCTCTTATTTTTCAGATGCTTGTCATCGGAAGTGTTGGGTGGGGTGCTTTTCCTTGAGGTGATTATATACTTGCCGGGGCGCTTGAAAGTGTAAGCCTCCCCACCGAACGATCTAGTTGCTGCTGAGATCATGGCTTTTGAGTTATCCATTTGCCGCCCGCGCGTAGCGTTCAATATGGCGAGCCTGAGGATCAAACGTAACTAATCTTCCCGATAAATCGGGGAGCTTTAACCCTGCTCACGAAGGAGCGAGTTGTACGGCAGAGTTACAGGCTGCCCAGCCGAGAACAGGGCGAGCAAGCTCGCTGATGTTCACAGCCGCGTTAACGTCAGCATTGGCAGAGAACGAACACTGAACGCAGAGGAACGTATCTTGAGACGGACGATTGGAGCGAGAGTCGTGACCGCAGGCAGAGCAGGTCTGCGAGGTATAAGCCGGGTCAATAAACACGACCGGCACTCCCGCCAGCGCCGCCTTGTACTGAACGAACTGCCCCAACTGGCGAAATGCCCACGAGTGCAGCTTGCGTCTCTGCGTGCGCCGAACCTTTACCCGGTCGCGGATACCACTCAGCTCTTCGAGAGCGAGTGCGCGTCCGGTGCATTGCGCCTTTTGCACAAGCTGCTTACTGATTGTGTGGTTGACGTTCGTCATGAAGCGCGTCTCGCGGCCAGAAAGCCGCTTAAGCACGCGCCTGGCGGACTTTGTGCCTTTGGCCTGCAACCGCTTTCGCTGGCGATGGCGGCGCTCCCGAAGAGACACAACATGCGTCCCGCTGTACTGCTCGCCGTCACTGTCCGTGGCGACGTTGACCAGACCGAGGTCTACGCCCAATGCTCCGTCAACGTCAATCGGCTCCGGCGTCTCCACTGCGCACGAGACGAACAGGTAAAACTCGCCACGGACGAAGCACAGGTCGGCTTCTCCCCTATCGCCTTCCAGCAACTAGAAAGCGCGGGCGCTACAGACGAACGGCACTCGTTGTCGTCCGGCGACCGTCCAGACGGACACCTCTCTTGTGTCGAGCCTGAACGACAGGATGCGGCGGTCATAGGGGAACGCGCCGTGCTGCTGGAAGCCGCGCTGCTTTTTCTTGCTGATTCTGTAGGCGTCGGCAACCTTAGCGATGGCGCGTACCACCATCTGCGCCGACAGGGTGAACCGTTCGCGGGCGGGATGATAGACAAACTTGTGCAGGCTGAATTGGCCGAACACGCCTTCGCGGAAAGCTTCCTGGCTTATCCAATTGCACGCCGCATTGGCTTCCTCAAGCGTGGCCAGAAGGAAATCGTGTTGGTCTGGTGTCGGGCGCAACTTGAGTTGCGCAGTCAGGTTCACATCATGACGTTTAGCACACTTGTGCGACAATGGCAAGGCTATCGCCTTGTTGCTTTTCCTCTCCCCCATTCATGGGGGAGTCTCTAAGCGAGGTTTTTATGAATGCAGAAGACGAGAGCTTTGTCGACTTCAAGAACTCCTTCAATGATGGGCCTCGTCGCGACCTGAACTTCAAATTTCTCAAGGGCCTGCCGGCTGACGAAGCGGCCGCTTTCCTCCAGGACCTCCTGTGGAAGCTGGGCGACACGCTTGACGACGGCGACGCCAGCCGGCTGATTGCCCACGTCAAAGAGTGGCAGGCGCGCAACTACTCGGGTGCCGTTCCCCGCTGGTCCTACGAGGAGGGACCCTTCACGCCCTTACCCAAACCCGTGTCCGAGTCCCGGCTCGCGTTACTCTCGTCCAGCGGTCACTTTGTCGACGGGCAGGATCTGCGCCCCTTTGGCGTCGAGAACATGAGCCAGGAGGAAGCCGCTGAGCGCATCGTCTCTTTCCTGCGCACGCCGCCAGAGCTATCTGAGATTCCACTGGACACGCCGATGGAAAAACTAAGGGTGCGCCACCCGGGATATGACATCCGCGGCTCGCAGGCCGATCCCAACGTCTCGTTCCCGCTGTATCATCTGGTATCGCTCGTGCAGGAAGGCGTCATCAGCGAGCTTGTCGATCCCGCCTACTCGTTTGTCGGCGCGGCGGCGCAGACACCGCTGTTGCGTGAACAGGGTCCCGAATGGGTGCGGCGGATTCAAGAAAAGGGCGCCGATGGCGCACTCCTGGTTCCCGTCTGACCGGTCTGTCACGTGTCCGTGGGACACGTTGCGCGCCTTCTGGAAGCAGCCGGTACCCCCACCGTGATTATCGCCTCTGCGGTGTTCAGACCCAGATTGGTGGCCATGAAGCTGCCGCGCCTGGTGCTGACGCCGTTCCCGATGGGCCGGCCGGTGGGCGCACCGGGTGACATGGACGGCCAGCGCCGGACATTGCGAGCGGCGTTGGAGCTGCTGGCGTCGGCCCGTGCGGGTGAGGCACTAGTTGAACTGGAACACCCCTACCGGCCCGGGATGTGAAAGGTTGTGGCCAGTTACCCTTGCCCTGTCAGTGGCGCAACCAGTTCACTGCTCCGCGCACCAGAGCAACGGTGCAGACAGGCGACCTTTCCTGGCCCTTTATCAGGTGATGTGAACAGATGAGTAGACGAGCCGACCTAGTACGTTTGCGTCCGCGACCAGACACGTTATATCTCAGCCAGAACCGGACGGTGCTGGCGACGGATCCCGATGGCTTTATCCGCGATGGGCTGGAACATGGCCTTTTCGTCTACGAGACCCGTCTTATTTCCCATTACCGCTACTTGATCGACGGCGAAGAGCCGCAGCCGGTTGCCCTCTCTAACGTGGAACAGCACAACTGGCTGGGCTACTACATCATGCTGCCGCCTGGCATCGAAACGCCGCCGCCTGATCAGGGCAGTGGGCAGGTTAACCTTTCCTCCGAACGTACGCTGGAACTCAAGCTCTCCCGGTATGTCGGTGAGGGTGTGCACGAGGACGTCGATCTGACCAACTTCTCCGAGCAGACGACGAGATTTACGCTGGCACTGGAGATTGACGCCGATTTTGCCGACGTTGTCGAGGCTGGTAGGGAGCGCCACCAATTTGGCGACCTGCGGCGGCAGTGGACCCAGGAGAAGGATTCAGACCCCGAGCTGCTCTTCGATTATTATTCGGAGCATGAATACGAACACCAGGGAAACGAGGGTAAGGCCTCTATCCACCGCCAGATACGCGTACGGGTCCAGAATGCCAGTTCCGTCCCTAACTACGAAGAGGGCTGCCTGCAATTCGCGGTGGAGCTGGCTCCCGGTGAAACCTGGCACTGCTGTATCGAGCTAATCCCCGTGATTGATGGCAAGGAGATGCGAGCGGAGTACAGCTGTCGCTCGTTCTGGCAGCAGCGCAGTGAGATGGATCGCCTGCGAATTCAGTTCCTGGAAGAGGCGACCGGTTTCTCTTCGCCCAGTAGCGACACTCTGACGACGGTCGTCCTGGGAGCGCTGGCACAAGGCAAACGCGATCTGGCCGCGCTGCGTCTATTCGACCTGGACATCGAGGAACGGGCGTGGACCATGGCCGCCGGTCTTCCCCTTTACATTGCCTTGTTCGGCCGCGACACACTGACCGCAGCTTGGCAGGCAGGGCTGCTTGGTCCGGAAATGATGGCTGGCACGCTGCCCGAGCTGGCCAATTGGCAGGGAACGAGACTGAACGCCTGGCGCGACGAGGAGCCCGGCCGGATGTTGCATGAAGCACACACCGGACCGTTGGCCATGCTGAACTATAATCCTCGCCGCCGCTACTACGGCTCCATCACGACCTCCATCTTTTATCCCGTCGTCGTCTCCGAACTGTGGCACTGGACGGGCGATAAGAGCCGGGTTCGCCCGTTGCTCAAGCCGGTGTTCGAGGCTTTATACTGGCTGGACGCCTACGGCGATCTAGACGGCGATGGTTTTTACGAATACAAGACCCACTCGACACAGGGCACGAAACACCAGGCCTGGAAGGATTCGCGCGGCGCTATCGTCTATGCTGATGGGCGCGAGGTAGAACCGCCCATCGCCACGTGCGAGGAACAGGGCTTTGCCTATGCCGCCCGGCTGCAGATTGCCGAATTGCTCTGGTGGCTGGATGAAAAGGACGAAGCCAAACGCCAGTATCGCAAAGCCGTTGAGCTCAAGAAACGGTTTAACGAAGCGTTCTGGATGCCTGATGCCGGCTTTTATGCCATGGGTCTGGACGCCGAGAACCGGCAGATCACGAGCATCGGCTCCAATCCCGGTCATCTGCTGGCAACAGGGATTGCCGACTCCGACCTGGTCCGGCAGACTGCTGACCGCCTGTTTGCCGGCGACCTTTTCACCGGCTGGGGCATCCGTACCCTCTCGGCAGACAATCCGGCGTATAACCCGTACAGCTACCATCGCGGTAGCGTTTGGCCGGTGGAACACGGCAGCTTTGCCGTGGGCTTCATGCGCTATGGCCTATTTGACCGCGTTGCCGACATCTGCGAAGCGCAGTTCGAAGCCGCCAGCCTCTTCGACTATTACCGCCTGCCCGAGGTTTTCAGCGGTCATGCCCGAGACGCTGGCCATCCCTTTCCGGCCTTTTATCCGCAGGCCAACGCACCACAGGCGTGGTCGGCGTCGGCGGTATACAGCTTCGTACAGGCCTTGCTCGGCCTCTATCCGTATGCCCCCCTGCAGGCGCTGATCGTCGATCCGCACCTGCCTGCGTGGCTGCCCGAGATTACGCTCCATCACCTCCGCATAGGCGAAAGCCAGGTTACCTTGCGCTTTTATCGCACAGCCGACGGCGCCAGCGATTGCGAGGTCCTCGACGTGCGCG
>JAVVFG010000306.1:0-5061 GCA_032260445.1 Anaerolineae bacterium
CGAAGCGCTGGCAAAGGGGAGCGCGTCGCCGAGGGCCTGGATCTGCAGGCGGTACGCGCCGCTGGTCCGTGCTTTCTGCAGCGGGCCCCACCAGGGATCGACGCCCGTCGCGAGCGGCTCGTCAAAGGCCATCTGCGCAAAATGGCCGTCGCCGCAGCCGAGGTCGAGGACCGGACCGGGGATAGCAATGGCGCGGTAGAAGCGGGCCTCCACCGCGCGCAGGAGGGCACGGAACGCTGGTAGTGACCTGAGGTGGCGCCAGAGCAGGTCGCCAGACTGGCGCGGGCCGGCCGCTTCAGCCACCCTGCTTCTCCTCGTCGAGCGCGCGCAGCCGGCTGTACGCTTCGGGTTCGAGCGCATCCCGCGGCGGGTTGCCCTGCCGCAGCTGTTCGAATAACTGCACGTAGGCGCGGGCTGTCTGCTCCGGGTCGAAGCTGGCAGCAATGACGTCGCGCGGGCGGCGGTAGCGCTCCTGTTCGTCGAGCACTCGATTGAGGGCGGTAGCCAATGCCTCGTGGTCGCCGATGGGGAAGATCTCGCCCATACCCGTCATCGTCACCGGCTGGCGCACGCCGGGCAGGTTGCTGGCGACGACCGGTACGCCGTTTATCATCGCCTCTATCTGCACCAGGCCGAAGCTCTCCGTGCTGTTCAGGCTGGAGACGACGAGCACGTCGAGGTTACGGTAGAAGGCGGTGAGCTCGGCGCCGTGCAGCGTGCCCAGGAGCTGATAGTGGTCCTTGTACTTCTCGAACAGCGGCTGCAGGCGGGCAGCATATGCTTCTTCGCCGACAATGTCCTTGTAAGGACCGGCATGGAGGACGACTGACTCCGGGTGGCGTTCTAGGACGAGCGGCAGCGCGCGCAGCAGGACCTCGACCCCTTTCTCGGTGGCCAGCCGAGCGGAGATGCCGATGACCTTTTTGCCGGCCAGGTTGTGTGCGGCGCGGAACGCGGCGACGCTATCGAGAGGGCAGGTTGCGAGCTCCACCGGCGGCGCGATGATGTGCAGCTTCTCGCCCAGGTAGCGGGAGAGAAACGGCGAATGGCTGCCATAGTCGGCCGTATAGGTGACGACGGCGTCGGCGAGGTTCCCGGCGAGCCGGTTCATGGCGAGAACGACCTGGTTGACCAACCGGTTGAACAGCCCGCGCGGCATCTGCAGGTCGCAGTGGTAGGTGAGCACCACCGGCTTGCCGAAGAGCCTGCCGCGCAGGGCGAGGCCCGGTGCGTCGAATTGCGGCAGATGTAGATGAATGGCATCGGCCCAGCGGGTAAGCCGGGTGGCATGGTGGCCGAACGCCGGCATGATCACGCCCTTACTGACCCGGAAGGCGACCGGGATACGCTCGACACGCACGCCGTCCATCGTTTCGTGGCGTGGCAGATCACGCTCGTAACGGCTCGTGAGTACCGTAACTTCATGCCCCTGTTCGGCCAGAGCGCGGCTGAGCCGCTCTACGTAAATGGTCAGGCCGCTGACGTGCGGCCGGTAATAGGTTAAGACTTGCAGGATCTTCATGGGTACTATGAACGGCGTAACTGGCGTGCGGCGGCGACAAGGTTGCCAAGATCAACCTGTACTCTATTTACACCGATGAGGCCAAAAACGAGCACGACGACCGTATTGGCAGCGTGATAGAGCACGGCGAAGCTGAAGGCCGGGTCGCGCGGCTGGCGCAGAACCTGCTCCAGGGCAGCCGTCACTCCGAGGTGGAACACGCCGACCTGTCCCGGCGAAGACGGGGCGGCGACGACGAGCGCCGCAGCACCAACCGTAAAGCCAGCCATGGAAACGGTAGGATTGAGGTGTACTGCTTGCAGCGCCGTGTAGTAGGCGAAAATGATCGGCAGCCAGACCAGCACACTGAGTACGATCAGAATGGCAATGTCGCGCAAGCGGGTGAGGGTGCTCATCCCGGCCAGAAGATTGTCAGCCCGGCGCGCCCAGCGCTCCGTATCCAGAAAACGGATCGGCGTCGTCAGGATGATCACGAGACGGTAGATCCGCCCACGCTGGTTGGCGACGATGAGCAGCGCAATCGTGGCTAGGGCGGCGAGCACGCCCATCGACCGCGCCGCGAGCTGGTACTCGGCCGGCACACGTGGGACACCGGCGAGCGTGAACGGCAGGAGGACAACGATAAACAGCAGGTCGAGCACACGTTCGACGACCATTGTCGATAAGCCGGCGGAAAGCCCGACGCCGGGCAGGTTGCCAATCAGGATGCCGCGGGCGACGTCGCCAAGGCGAAAGGGCAGAATATAGGTAATGAGATAGCCGATGTTCTGGACGTGAAATATCTGGTGCAGCGGCGCTGCGCCTTGCAACAGAAAGCGCCAGCGCACCGCACGCAGGAGCAGAAATAGGCTGATACCGATGAGACTGAGGCCCAGGTACGGGTAGCTCGCGCTCCGCAGCTCCGTGGCGACTTGCTCGAGATCGACAAAGAAGAAGAGGATGCCAATGCTCAGAGCGCTGATGAGCATGCCGAGCCAAAACTGGAGGCGGCGGCTGCCGTTCGATGATGACATAAGCGTCGAATTATAACAGGAACGTGCGGCAGACGAAAACGGCTTGCCAGCGCCC
Organism: Anaerolineae bacterium; assembly: GCA_032260445.1. Lineage (GTDB taxonomy): Bacteria > Chloroflexota > Anaerolineae > Promineifilales > Promineifilaceae > JAAYYY01. The sequence goes on from JAVVFG010000306.1 coordinate 2,591, forward strand.
TGGTCCATTGTAAACTACGGGCCGACCAGGAGAAGTAAACGGCTATTACCCTTAGGAGATCACCATGGAATACGTCAATCTCGGAACAAGCGGCCTGAAGGTCTCGCGAATTTGTCTCGGCATGATGAGTTATGGAACCTCGAAGTGGCGCGATTGGGTCCTGGACGAGGACGAGAGCCGGCCATTTGTGAAGCGAGCGCTCGAGCTCGGCATTAACTTCTTTGACACGGCGAACATGTATTCCCTAGGGGTGAGCGAGGAGGTAACGGGACGGGCCCTGCGCGACTTCGCCCGCCGAGAAGAAGTGGTCGTGGCGACGAAGGTGTATTTTCACACGAACGACGATGACCCGAACGCAGGGGGTCTATCGCGCAAGCACATCATGGATGCCATTGACGATTCGCTCCGTCGCCTGGGCATGGACTATGTGGACCTGTACCAGATTCACCGCTGGGACCAGACCACGCCGATTGAGGAAACGATGGAAGCGCTCCACGACGTGGTCAAAGCTGGCAAGGCCCGCTATATCGGCGCCTCGAGCATGTACGCGTGGCAGTTCGCCAAGGCCCTCAACGTTGCAGAGCGCAACGGCTGGACCCGCTTCATATCGATGCAGAATCACTACAATCTCATCTATCGCGAAGAAGAGCGGGAGATGATTCCGCTCTGTCTGGACGAAGGAATCGGGCTACTTCCGTGGAGCCCTCTGGCCCGTGGCTTCCTTGCCGGTAACCGCAAACGTGGCGAGAGCGCGCCGACGACGCGCGCGGAGACGGATGGTTTTGCCCACGAAATGTACTATGCCGATGAGGACTTTGACGTGGTCGACCGGGTCGTGGCGCTCGCCGCGCGGCGCGGTGTCACCCCTGCCCAAATCGCGCTGGCGTGGATTCTGCACAAGCCGGGAGTGGACGCTCCGGTTATTGGGGCGACGAAAATGCCTCATCTAGAGCAGGCGGTTGCGGCGGTTGATGTCGATCTCAGCGACGAAGAGATTGCCGAGCTGGAAGCGCCATACCGTCCGCACCGCGTGCTGGGCCACAGCTGAGCTGCTAATCGGGAGTGGCCGGCTCCCGTGATAGCCCGCAATTCTCGAGTACCGTGGCCACGAATCTATCGTAGAGTTCGACGGCGACTTCCTTGGCGACCGCGTCGACCTCTGCCGGCGTTAGCTCGGCACTCGCACGCTCATATACTGATTGGGCGCACTTTGCCGCCGTCTCGAAAGTTGTGCCGGAGGCCAACACCAGCGCGGCCAGTCGCAGTGCCTGCGCGGGCTCGCCTTGGCGCGTCTCCAACTCGGCCAAGCTCGCGAGGACATAGTAACTGAGCGGCTTCGCGTCAAGTGAATCGGCGGCTGCCAGGGCCTGGCAGAAATGATCCCGGGCAGCATCGTAGCGCTCGAGCCTGGTCAGCGCGCGGGCGAGGTCGTTGTGCGAGAAGGCCATGCCGCGGCGGTCGCCGATACGCTCTCGCAATTCCAGGCTCTCGAGTGCATAATCGCGCGCCGTCACATAGTCGCCCAGTTCGTATAGGACAACGCCCAAAAGACTCAGCGCATAGGCCATCCCACTGACATCCTCGATGTCACGGGCAAGCGCGAGGCTTTCCTCCATCTGCTGGCGTGCCTGCTGTAAGCGGCCCTGATCGCGATGGAGGAGGGCAAGCAGATTGAGGCAGCGCGCGATGCCCCGCTTCTCCTCAATTGCCCGGTGCAGCGCCAGGCTTTCCTCAAGAAATTCGAAAGCATGATCGAGCTTGCCCTGGTCACGCGCGATGATCCCGAGAATGCTCAAGGTGCGCGCAGCGCCAAAGCGGTCGTTCACCCTGCTCTGGATGCGCAGGCTCTCCTGGAGAAGAAGCTCAGCTTCGAGGTATTGACCGAGCTGATAGCTGAGGACACCAAGATTGTAGCGAGCCAGGGCCGCTTCCGCTGGCTCGTTCCACTCGATAAAGACGGCGAGGCTCTGCCGGAGATCGCGCTGCGCAGCCTGGTGCCGGCCAAGGCGGTACGCGAACCAGCCGCGCCGGTTCATAGCCATGGCGCGGATGATCACGCGCAAGCGCGAGTGCGGCGCGCGGGCAAGGGCGGCGACGGCGCGATCGAAGAGGGCCACACCATCCTGAGGGACAGCGATGGTTACTGGACCTACGCCGAACCCGCGCCGGACGGACCGCTGATCCGGTCCGACCGGAACGTCGGGTTCGATTCGCCGCCCGGAAGAGCGCACCTGCGACAGGATCCGGACCTGCTGAGACGCTCCCCGGGGATGCGCTCCTCTCCCGACGTCGCGCTCCGGGCCCCGACCCTGGCCTCCATCACGGGGACCAAGAACGCGGTGATCATCCTGGTCGAGTTCGACGACACCCCGGCCGGCGAGGGCTCCGGCGGAGCGCACGACGCGGCCTATTTCGGCAGCGCCGTCGACGGCCTGGTCCTGGGCTCGAGCGGCGGCAACCTCGCCGACTAC
>JAVVFG010000307.1:0-5041 GCA_032260445.1 Anaerolineae bacterium
CCAGCGGCCTGCCGGATGGCGAGATCATTTACACCGAAACCGGAACCTGGTACGCACAACAGGCGCCGCTCTATTCGGCCCGGCTGCAGCTAACCGGCAAACCCGACTATCTGATCGAAGAACCCGGGGGTCACATCGTTCCGGTCGAAATCAAATCGAGAACGGCGCCGCGCTATCCGCACGAAGGCCACTTGCTGCAACTAGCCGGTTACTGCCTGCTCGTCGAGGAGGCCTACGGGCGACGTCCTGAGCACGGCGTTTTACATTACAGTGACCGGGCATACGCTATCCCTTTTACCGAGGAGCTCGAAGAGGCTGTCCTCGATGTCTTGCATGAGATGCATGAAGATTTCCACGTTGCGGAAGTAGACAGAGACCACGGCGACTGGCACCGTTGTGCCGCGTGCGGTCACCGCGATCACTGTTCACAGAGCCTGGCCTGACAGAACTGCCTGCAACAGGGTGCATTGCGCGTCGCTGCCAACGTGGCAGGGCGCTCTTTTTTTGATCCGCGGCATCGTTCCCTCGGGCATGAGCGTCTAGATGAAGACGCGGCGATAGGTCTGCCATTCACGCGGGGAAGCGTTATAATAGGCTTTCAGACTCGGGCTGCCCTTGGCACGCGTGAATAGATGCGCCGCAAGGCGCTCCGGCTGCCCGTCATGGAGGAAACATTGACCGACATTCAACGCCTGGCTGGTATGCAGGACGTGTTGCCGGCAGAGCGCCCGTACTGGGAAAGCGTTATCACCGCAGCCGAAGAGACCGCGCGTCTCTTCGCCTTTGAGCGGCTGGATATCCCGATCATCGAGAACACCGCTCTGTTCGAGCACGGCGTGGGCACCGGCTCCGACTTCTTCGTCCAAAAAGAGATGTACACGATCGAGGAAGAAGACGGCGACAGCATTACCCTTCGCCCGGAGTTTACCGCCGGTGTCGTACGCGCTTACATTGAGAACGGCCTGACCAACGAGACGCAGCCGGTGAAGGTCTACAGTATCGGCCCTATTTTCCGGCGCGAACGACCCCAGGCCGGGCGCTTCCGGCAGGCCAGCCAGTTGAACTGCGAAATCCTTGGGGAAATTGATCCTGCGGCCGATGCCGAGGCAATTACATTCGCCCTCAGTCACCTCCACCGAGTTGGCCTGCGCGGCCTCAGCGTCCAGCTCAACAGCACCGGCTGCCGCCAGTGCAAGCCCGCCTACATTGAGAAGCTACGCGCTTACCTGCAGGCGCGCCCGGAGAAGCTCTCGCCGGTCGACGAAGAACGGCTACGCCGCAACCCACTGCGTGTGCTTGACAGTAAAGAGGCGGGCATGGATGCTGTGCTTGCCGAGGCGCCGCACATAGCCGATCATCTCTGCGCAGACTGTGCCGCGCACTTCGCCGACCTGCTGGAGGTTCTTGACCGGCTGGGCGTAGATTACAGGCAGAACTTCCGTCTCGTCCGCGGCATTGACTATTATGTGAAAACTGTCTTCGAAGTGTGGGCCGAAGGGATTGGCGCGCAGGCGGCCCTCCTTGGGGGTGGCCGCTACGATGGCCTGTCCGAGGCGATTGGCGGCCCGCCAACCCCTGGGGTCGGCTTTGCGAGCGGTGTCGAGCGCGTCGCACTCGCCATGCAGGAACAAGGTATCGGGGCGGCACTGCCTAGCCCACCTCTGGCGATGGTCGTTCATTTTGGCGGCGCCACTAAGCTGTCGGCGATTGCGCTGGCCCAGGAGCTACGCATGGGCGGCATCAGCACGTTCTTCGCCTTTGCCCGCGAGCGACGCAGTATGAAGAGCCAGATGCGCGAAGCAGACAAGCGGCAGGTCCGCTATACGCTGATCGTGGGTGATGATGAAGTGGTACGCGACGTAGTAGCCGTGCGCCCCATGGATGGCGGTGAACAGACTGTCGTCCCCCGCGCCGAAATCGTGGGCTGGCTCCGGCGGGCCAGCGAGGGCTAGCGGCGGTATGGAGCGTGCGACCATCCTGTATCACGCGAACAAGGCGGAGGCGGCCCCGCTCGCGAGTGCGGTAGAGCGGTGGCTTGCCGGGCGCGGCGTGCAGGCCGCGATTGCATCGGGCGATGACCTCGCCAGCGAAACGGTGCACCGGCGTATCGCCGGTAGCGACCTGACGATCGTCCTCGGCGGCGACGGTTCTACCTTGCGCACTGCCCGCGTTGCCGCCTGTTATGATGTACCCATCTTTGGCATCAATCTCGGGCGGGTTGGATTCCTGAGCGAGGCAGAGCCGGCCGATTGGCGCCGCCGCCTGGCTGCTGTGGTTGAGGGCGACTATTGGATTGAACGCCGGCTGATGCTCAATTGCCGCGCCTATCGCGGGCAGACTTGCCTTGCCGAACACGTCGCACTTAATGATGTGGTGGTCAGCCGTGGCTCGCAGGCACGCGTTTTGCGGTTACACCTTTACGTTGACAACGATCTCGTGACGACCTATACCGCCGACGGGCTAATCGTGGCAACGCCCACCGGTTCGACCGCCTATGCCATGGCGGCAGGCGGACCGTTACTGCCTCCGCAGCTGCTGAATCTCCTCGTCGTGCCTGTCGCGCCCCACTTGAGTCTCGATCGGGCGGTCATACTACATGAGAAAGCAGTCGTGACGATTCAGGTTGAGATGGACCACGAAGCGTCGATGGCGGCCGACGGCCAGCAGACATTCGCGCTTGAGAGTGGCGATCAGGTAGAGGTGATTTCTCATGATGATCAGGCATCGTTCGTGCGCGTTGGCAACAAGAGCTACTTTTACCACCGGTTGATGGAGAAGCTTGGGTTCTGGCACCCGAAAGGATTGAGTTGAGTATGGCATTAGGTGACCCACGGCTGCGCGCGCTATTGCGCCAGGCAGATCGGGCCGCGGCTTCTGGTAAGCGAGCAGCAGCACGGCAGTTGTATGAGGAAATCCTGGACGAAGCGCCGCAAAGCGTAGAGGCGCTGTTGGGTCTTGCCGGCGTTGCGCGGGAGGAGACCGAGCAACAGGCCCTTTACGAACAGGTTCTCGAGTTGGAGCCAGAGAACGAGATAGCTACGGTTGCCCTCAGTGATGGTAGCGGGCCCGAGGCCAGCGGTGCGCCTGATAGCCCGCCTGTGCAGCCCGTGGAGGTTGTCGCCGTACCAAGCGAGGTGGTTGAAGTCACGCCCGCTGACGCAGTTGAAGTCCCACCGCTTCTCCCTGAGGCGTACGGCGAGACAGAGACCCTTGTCTGTTATCGCCATCCCGACCGTCCCACCGGCCTGCGCTGTTACACCTGCGGCCGGCCCATTTGCATGAAGTGTGCCAAGCGCACACCGGTCGGCTACCGGTGCCCCGAGTGTATTCGCGAGGCGCAAGACGTCTTCTTCACGGCGCGGCCGCTGGACTATGTGGTGGCAGCGGTTGTCACCCTCATCCTGGGACTGCTTGCGGGGTCCATTGTGCCACGTCTGGGATTTTTCGTAATTTTCCTGGCGCCCGCCGTGGGCACGGGTATCGGCCGGCTCGCCTTTCGCGCGGCTGGACGCCGGCGCGGACGCTGGCTCGCTCAACTGGTTGCGGCCATGGTCGTGGTTGGCGGGCTACTGCCGTTTCTGCCCATGCTGCTGAGTGGTATATCCCTCTTCGGCCTCCTTTGGCCCGGCCTCTACCTCTTCCTGGCTACCGGAGCTGCCTACTATCAGGTGCGCTAAGCAAGCAGGCATCTTGATCCCGAGGAACGTAAAATACGGCAATGCTTTCCGAGCTGTACATTCATGATTTTGCCATTATCGACGAGCTGCAGCTTGTCCTCTCACCCGGCTTCACCGTGCTCACCGGCGAAACCGGTGCCGGCAAGTCGATCATTCTGGACGCGGTTTCGTTGATCTTGGGCGGGCGCGCCGATACGACGATGGTACGTGCCGGCTCCGAGACGGCCTATGTCGAGGGACTATTCGTGTTACCATCACACTTACAGCCGAGTGTGGCGCGGCTGTTGGCCGAAGAGCAGGTGGAAAGCGAGGATCCCTCTATCTTGCTGCTCGCGCGGGAGGTGCGCATCAACGGCCGCAACATCTGCCGCGTCAACGGCCGGGCGGTGACTCTCAACTTCCTCCGCGAAGTTGCCGAGAACCTGGTGGATATCCATGGTCAAGGTGAACACCTCTCGCTCACGCGGCCGCGTTCGCACCTGCCTCTCCTCGACGCCTTCGCCGGGCTAGAAGACGAGCGACACGCGCTCGCAAGCCGGGTTAGCGCCTTGCGGCGGCTGGAAAATGAGCTTGCTGGCTTACGCCGTGACGCGCGCCAGATCGCCAAGCGCATCGACATGCTCGATTTCCAGGTTGCCGAGATCGACGCAGCCGATTTGCAGCCGGACGAGGAAGACGAGCTGCGCGCCGAGCGTATGCGCCTGGCGAACGTCGAGCAGCTCATGCAGTTGACCAACGAAGCTGTCGCGCTGCTGCTGGGTGTGGACGACGAATTACCGGCGGTCACCGATCTCCTCAGCGATACGGAGCGCGCGCTCGCCCAACTGGTCCGCCTTGACGAAACGAAACAGTTCTGGTTGGAGAAGCTGCAGGGTCTCGTCTCCGAGTTTGCCGAGCTTGGTGCCGCGCTGCGCGATTACCAGGACGAGCTTGAGTTCAACCCGGGAAGGCTCGACTTTGTCGAGGAACGCCTCGAGTTGATAAACGGTCTCAAGCGGAAGTACGGCGACGACATTGCCGCGGTTCTCGCGTGGCGTGAGGCAGCAGCCGCAGAGCTCGACCAGATCAGCCACAGCGAGGAGCGCTCCGAGGAGCTGGAGGCGGCGATCGACAGGGAACTGCACGCCATCGGCGAGCTGGCAGCAGTGCTGTCGCAGCGACGACAGGAGGCCGCCCAACAGCTTGCGCGCGCCGTCGAGAAGGAACTGGCCGACCTGCGCATGGAAGGAGCGCAATTCGCCGTCGATTTTGCCCGCAGCCCGCACGAGCATGGTGTGTACGTCGGCGACGAGCGTCTTGCCTTTGACGCCACCGGTATCGATCAGGTGGAGTTTGTAATCTCGACGAACCCCGGCGAGCCGCTA
>JAVVFG010000308.1:0-5015 GCA_032260445.1 Anaerolineae bacterium
CAAGGGCGGTCAGGTTACCATGAACATCAGAAAAGACAGCAATGAGCATCGTGTACACCTCCAAAGTGAATCATGTAATCATTCCTTTTACGCGAAATGGCGACGCTCGGCGCGCAGGATGGCGCGCAGGCGCTCGCGGCGCGCGGCGCCGCCGAGTGTCTCCAACCGGCGCACACCGAGCGGGTCGACCTCCTCGCGTAACAGGCGCAGCTCGGCAGGCGACGGCGGCTCCGTCTCGGGGACAGAGGTGGGCAGCACAAGGTCAAAGCCGGTCTTCGCCTGCAGGCGCTGTACGGTGACACCTGGATGGACGGTACAGAGGCGCATGCGACCCGCATCAGGCTCGCCCGCGGGCACGAAATCGAACTGGCCGAGGTCCGAGATGAGATAGCGCGGGCCGTGCCCGGCGCGGCGGGCGGGATGGTGGCCCAACCCGCTGCGGAAGTCGAGGGCGGGGACGAAGGTGTGGCGCCCGTGACGCGGCACGTAGAGATAGACCTTATCCTCAAAGACGGTCACGTCGGCAATGCCGCCGCTGCCCGGCAGGCGCAGGCGGGGTCTGTCGTAACTGCCGCCCATGTAGACGTTGTTGAAGTTACCGTAGGCGTCGACCTGGCCCGGGCGGAAGAACTCTTTGGGGCCAAAGCGGGGTAGGAGGTCGGCGGCAGCCTGGGTGAAGCCGACGGTGAGCAGTCCCTGGCGGATCCAGAGCGCTTCGATGGTGGCGACGCCCAGGGGCGCCGGGTCGCGGCAGAGCGCCTGGCCGATTGCGGAAATGAAGGTGACGTTGGGGGCGTGGGTCAGCTTAGCCAGTAGATAGCCGGCGGCGACGAGCGGGGTGGCAATGCCCTGGGCGAGAATCTCGCCATCTTCGATTTGCCGGCTAATACAGACGGCGATCAGCTCGTCTACGGTGTAATCCACGGTCAGCGCTCCTGCAGCGCCTGCCAGTTGCCGGCGAGATAGTCGTGAAAGGCGCCGGCGTTGCAGGCGGCGATATAGTTGAGAATTTCCTCGCCGTCAATGGGGTAGAGCGGGTAGCAACTGGTAGGTCGCGCGCCGCCGGGTGCGGCGACGACGGCGGTGACGACCTGGCCGACGAGGTCGAGGGGGCCGTCCAAGCGTGGCACTACCTCTTCGGCGGTGAGGACGACGCGGGTGGCAACGACGCTCAGCTCGAGATCGATGGTGGGGTTGCCGCCGAGGACGGCATTGCCGAAATAGTCGGCGCGCAGGACGTGGATTACAGCAACATCGCAGGAGAGAGCAGGGAAGGCAGTAAGGGGCTCGCCGGTGTAGGGATCGGCGATGGTCTGGACGTCAGGGCGAACGGCGAGCATGTCGGTACCCTGCCAGGCACGACCGGGCATGAAGCCGACGCCAGCCATCTGGGCGCGCAGGCCACTGGCGATGCTTGCCTCGCTCTCTTCGACGATTTGGAGGGTGCCTGCGGTGGCCGCCGCGGTGAACATGGGGGCGAGGCCAAATGTTTCGAGACCGAAGTAGCAGGTGCGTGTACGGGTGGCGAGGCCAGCGCCGACAAGCAGATCGGCGGCGAAGCCACCGGTAAAGGCGAGCAGGGTCAGGTCGCGCGGCGGTGTGAGGCGGGCGATGAGGGCGCGGGCGAAGGCGACAGGACGCCGGTAAATGGTCATCCCGCCGAGCGCCAACGTCTGCCCGTCTGCCACGAGGGCGGCTGCCGCCTCGAGAGTGGTCCGTTTATCCTGCATTTTCTCCGCCTGTTGCCGTATAATGATGGTGTGTGACAGTGGTTATTTTACCGTGCCGTGCAGGGACCGGCTATGAGACAATTGATCATCCTCTTCTGGCTGCTGGTCCTCGGCGCAGCGGGCAGTGGATGCCGGGCGGAGACGAGCGGGCCGGAAGGTACGCCCACGCAGAGAGCGTACGAACTGCAGCTAGAAGAAGCGAGAGCCGCCTGGGAAGCGTCGCGCGTAGAAGCGTACACGATGCGGGTTCGCTACCGCCATCCGGGCTGGCACGTGCAGGTGCTGGACGTGCGTGTCGAAGACAGTCAAGCCACGGTGATTGCCCATAGCTGCGTCCCGAGAGCGAGCTGCACCGTACACGAGGTGAGTAACAGGCTGCTGACCATCGAAAACGTGTTCCAGGAAGCTGTGGCAGCGGCGACGAGCGGGCAGATCGAGCATCTCGTCATCCACAACAAGTATCGCTTCCCCAGGATCGTGACGGTCGGGGGCGATGCCGTTTCGTGGGAGATCAGCAACTTCCGGGTATTGAAGTAATAAAAGAGACCGGACCTCATGACGAAATCCGGTCTCTCGTGGAAAACGATTCTGCAGGACTGGCCTATCTGTCGCGCTCCAGCACGGCATCTATGAGCGATTCCAGAGCATCGCGCGCGGGGCTGGGCGGCAGCACGTGCAACGCGGTACGCGCGCGCTCGGCCACCTGGTAGGCTTCAGCCCGGGCCACTTCCGCCGCGCCTGATTCGCGGAGCTGGAGGATCAGGCGCTGGTAGGGGTCACTGTCGCCGTCGAGCTGTTTGCGCCCGTTTTTCTGCTGGATTGCCACGCTCGCCACACCCATACCCTGAGCGACGTCCACGCCAACGGGCTTGCCCAGCTTCTCGGGGTCGCCGACGATGTCGAGGACGTCGTCGACAATCTGGAAGGTAAGGCCGAGATTGTGAGCGTATTCGTCCAGGGCTTTGACGACCTCATCGCTGGCGCCGGTAAGCAGCGCCCCAGTGGTGGCAGCCGCGCGGAAGAGACTGGCGGTCTTGAGCGAGATGATCCGTTTATAGGTCTCGCGGTCCATCTTGCCGGACTTGGCGGCTGCGGCCTGCAGCGTCTCGCCTTCTACCAACTCGACGGTAGCACCAGCCATGATCTTGTTGTAGCGGGCGCCGTAGGGAGCCATCATCTCGTAGACTTTGGCAAAGAGATAGTCGCCGGCAAGCAGGGCGAAGGTGCGCCCCCAGCGGGCATGAACGGCGATCTTGCCCCGCCGGGTCAGGCTGTGATCGTTGATGTCGTCATGGACGAGCGTTGCAGTATGGATGAGCTCGACGGCGGCTGCGAGCGGCACGGCTTCGTCGAGGTTGTCGCCGCCCGCCGCCAGATAGGAGAGGAGGACGAGCTGCGGGCGAACCCGCTTGCCGCCGGAGGCGATGATATGGTGGCTGGCTTCGTCGAGGACGGGGACCTCGCTCCGAACCACGCTGTGCAACTTTTCGTCTACGGCCTTGAGGCCGGCGTCAACCTGTTCTCTCAGCATACTGCTCTGCCTTCATGCGATCGCTTACCGCGTCCTCGGGCGCCAATGTTTACAACTTTCAATTTTTTTTGAACACTTTGTACACCAGCCACATTATAGATGTGGATGGATAGTGCGTCAAGCGAATTTGTGAAACAAATCGCAAGTATTTACACCCCTCTTATACCGGCAAATGCGACGATGGCTGTTATAATCGGGAGATATGAGTAGCGCTTCGACGCACGATACGATCATCGTTCTGGACTACGGTTCGCAGTATAGCCAGCTCATTGCGCGGCGGGTGCGCGAGGCGAACGTTTACTGCGAGCTTTACTCGTGGCGCGCAGCAGCCGAAGAGGTACTGGCGCAGCAGCCACGAGGCTTTATCCTCAGCGGCAGCCCGCATAGCGTCTACGAGCAGGGTGCGCCGCGCCTGCCTGCCTATGTGCTGGAAGCAGGGGTGCCGGTGCTGGGCGTCTGTTATGGCATGCAGCTCCTGGCGCAGCGGTTGGGCGGGCGAGTGGCAGGCAGCGAGCGGCGCGAGTATGGACCGGCGCGCGTGGAGCTTTCCGCGGAGGCAGGGCCGCTGTTCAACGGCTGGCAGGCGGGGGAGGGTACGGGCGATATCTCGTTACAGCAGGTGTGGATGAGCCACGGTGACAAGGTGGAGGAGCTGCCGCCGGGCTTTGCACCGGTGGCGTGCACCGGCAACAGCCCGTTCGCGGCGGCAGCCGCCGAAGGGCGCGGCTACTATATGGTGCAGTTCCATCCGGAAGTGGCGCACACGCCGCAGGGGCAGCAACTCCTGCGCAATTTCGCCGTCGATATTTGTGGCTGCCGGCCGGACTGGACGCCGGCGAACTTCGTGGAAGAGGCGGTCGCCGCGATCCGCGAAGAGGTAGGCGGCGAGCGGGTGGTGCTCGGACTGAGCGGGGGGGTTGATTCGGCGGTCGTCGCCGCGTTGGTGCACCGGGCAGTGGGCGAGCAGCTCACGTGTATTTTCGTGGATCACGGCTTGCTACGGCAAGGTGAAGCGAACCAGGTGATACAGACGTTCCAACGGGAGCAGGGCATGCAGCTCGTCGCGGTTAACGCCATCGAAGATATGATGGAAGCGCTGGCCGGGGTCGTCGATCCGGAGATGAAACGGCGGCTGATCGGGGAGAAGTTCGTGCGTCTCTTCGAGCGCGAGGCGAACCGGCTGGGCGACGTTGGCTTCCTAGCGCAGGGGACGATTTACCCGGACGTGATCGAAAGCGCGAGTGCGGACCGGCCGGAGGCGCAGACGATTAAGACGCATCACAATGTGGGCGGGCTGCCGTCTGACCTGCAGCTCAAGCTGGTCGAGCCGCTGCGGTATCTGTTCAAGGATGAGGTGCGGCGCATCGGCAAGCATCTTGGCCTGCCGGAGAGCATTGTGTGGCGCCAGCCGTTTCCCGGCCCAGGGCTGGCGATACGCTGCCTGGGGGAGGTGACGTGGGAGCGGCTGGAGCGGCTGCGAGCGGCCGACGCGATTTATGTGGAGGAGCTGCGCGAGGCGGAGTTGCTGCGCCATGGGACGCAACAGGCGTTTGCCGTGCTGCTGCCGGTGCGGTCGGTGGGGGTGATGGGGGACGGCAGGACGTATGAGGAGGTGATCGCTCTGCGCGCGGTGACCACGGATGATTTTATGACGGCGGACTGGGCACGGCTGCCGCATGAGCTGCTGGCAGGAATCAGCCGGCGCATCGTCAACGAAGTGCCGGGCGTGAACCGCGTGGTCTATGACATCACGT
>JAVVFG010000309.1:0-4992 GCA_032260445.1 Anaerolineae bacterium
GAGCGCACGTGGACCTAAACGCGAGCAACTAATAAAAAGGGCCCCGGCGTACCGGGGCCCCCTTCGATATTCTGTTACGACCAGCGCAGATTAGCTGCGACGGCGGCGATCACCCCCGCCCCGGCGCCCGCCTCCACGGCTGCTGCCAATGGCGCTGTCGTTGCTGCGCGCCTCGTCCAGTGTCCAGCCTTCGAGAACGGCCTGGTGGCTAAGGCGGACCTTCTCGCCGTTGTTGGCGATATCCGTGACCATCACCATGATCTCGTCGCCGAGCTGAATTGCATCTTCCACGCGGTTGACGCGCTCGCTGGCAAGCTGCGAGATATGAACCATTCCGTCCATGCCCGGAACGATTTCGACGAAGGCGCCGAAGTCGACGATGCGTACGACCTTGCCGGTGTAGATTTCGCCAAGCTCTGGGCCTTTGGTAATCGTGCCGATGTGCTCGAGGGCAGCGTCGGTCTTCTCGCCGTCAACGCCGGCAACGAACACCGTACCGTCGTCCTGGATGTCAATGCTCACCTCGTACTCTTCCTCGAGGGCACGGATCGTGCTGCCACCCTTGCCGATCAGCGCTCCAATCTTCTCGGGGTCGATCTTGATCGACTCCATGCGCGGCGCCCACTTACTCAGGGTGGTGCGTGGCTCGCTGATCACCTTGTTCATCGCCGCGAGGATCTCCATGCGGCCGTCGTGGGCTTGGCCCAGCGCCTCGGCCATAATCGCGCGCGAGAGTCCTCCGATCTTGATGTCCATCTGCAGGGCGGTGACACCGTCTTTCGTACCGGCAACCTTGAAGTCCATGTCACCGAGATGGTCTTCCATCCCCTGAATATCGGACAGGACTGCGTAACGATCACCCTCTTTCACCAAACCCATGGCGACGCCGGCGACAGCCGTCTTCAGGGGCACACCGGCATCCATGAGCGCGAGGCTCGAGGCGCAGACACTCGCCTGGCTGGTGCTGCCGTTCGACGACAGAACCTCAGAGACGACACGGATCGTGTAAGGGAAGCTCTCCTCGTTCGGCAGCACGGGCAGTACAGCCGTTTCTGCCAACTTACCATGCCCGATCTCGCGGCGTTTGGGTCCACGGAGGAACCAGGTTTCGCCGGTGGAGAAGGGCGGAAAGTTGTAATGGTGAATGTAGCGCTGTGTATCCTCTGGGTAGAGGTTGTCTAGCCTTTGTGCTTCACGCGGTGTGCCCAGCGTGGCGATAGACAGCACCTGGGTCCGCCCACGCTGGAATAGACCGGAGCCGTGCGCACGTGGGCTGAGCGTCGTATCGGCGCTGAGCTCACGGATGTCGCGGTAGCCGCGGCCATCGGGGCGAATTCCCTCGTAGAGGATGCGGCTGCGGACGGCCTTCTTCAGTTCGTCGGCAATCACTTCGCGCACTGCACGCGGCTCGATCGTCTCGTCTTCCTCGATGAAGCCATTGACGATTTCCTCGCGCAGCGCATCCATGGCCGCATTGCGTTCTTCCTTGTCCGGGTAGTTCTGCAGGATCTCATTGATGCGGTTGCCGAGCCGCTCGCGCACCCGCGCGGCAAGCGCCTCGTCCTGCACGCCGTACTCGATCTCCGCTTTCTCCTTGCCCACGGCTGCGCGCATCTCTTCCTGCACGTCGATGAGTGCCTGGATAGCCTGGTGACCGAACTCCAGCGCCCCGATCAATAGCTCTTCTTCGACCTCGTCGGCCCCGGCCTCAACCATGATAATCGCATCGCGCGTGGCAGCCATCCGCAGGTCGAGAGCGCTCTCTTCCATCTGCGGGATGGTGGGATCGATAACCAACTCGTTGTCGATGTAGCCGACACGGACGGCGCCAATCGGCCCGTTCCAGGGGATGTCGGAAATGTGCAGCGCCGCACTCGCGGCGTTGACGGTCATGATGTCGAGATGGTGCTCGCTGTCTGAAGACAGAGCCGTGATGATCAGCTGTACCTCATTACGCATCCCGTCGGGGAAGAGAGGACGGAGCGGCCGGTCTGTGAGCCGGTCAATCAGGATAGCATCCGTCGAGGGTCGTCCCTCGCGGCGGAAAAAGCTGCCGGGAATTCGGCCCGCAGCATACAGTTTCTCCTCAAAATCGACCATGAGCGGGAAGAAGTCGAGCCCCTCCCGCACGGATTTAGACATGGTGGCAGTCGCTAACAGCAGGCTGTCACCAACGCGAATTGTCACGGCGCCACCCGCCTGTTCAGCAAGCCGTCCCGTGGACAAGGTAACCGGGCGGTTACCGACTGTGGTCGTAAAACTTCTTTCTTCGGGCATTGATCCTCCGATCCTGCCGTACCATGCTCCAGGCAGCAGCCGCTGCAATTCCTACACGGGAACCGCCAGGCGCTGTCCTTAAGACACAGCACGACAATAGAATTGTTTCCGGTGAGCCGGAGGGAATCGCAGAGGGAGTTAGGAACTGGAGACTGGTTCGTAGGCTGGCTCTACTTCGTGTAGAGCATACGCAACAATCTCCAAATCCTAACCCCGGCGCAGGGATTCCTGTGCGGCTCGCCAACAAAAAAACACGTAGATGTGGGTCTACCCACACCGACGCGTCTGTCTAACTAACGGCGAAGGCCTAGCTCGCCAATGATCGCTCTGTAGCGAACCGGATCTTTCTTGCGCAGATAGGCAAGCATACGGCGGCGCTTACCGACGAGTTTGAGCAGGCCTCTGCGGGAGCTCTCGTCGTGCTTGTGCTCGCGGAGATGCCCCTGCAGTTGCCGGATCCGCCGATCCCAAATAGCAATCTGGACCTCCGGCGATCCGGTGTCGCCCTCGAACTGGGCGAATTTATCAATCAACTCGGTCTTATCGTCAGGTGTCAAGCTCACAACTACCTCCATATTACAGTACTGACCCAGCCAGCCGCCGTGCCGAACTACGTCGGACTGCCGAGTCAGACATCGTACGCATTATACGTATCCTGCCGTGCGATAGCAACCGCGCCGCTCCTGACCTGACGATTCTCTAATACTGGGGCCATTCATGGGGTTGGCGTTGGCAGCAGCGGGACCGTATCAAGGAGACGGAGAAGCCCGTCGAGCGGGGTTGTGCTTAGCAGGTGGACGCGCGGGTCGCCGCGCCGCAGGACGTAGTAGGCCGTACCGGTCGGCGTCAGGTCGCCCAGCGCCAGCTCATAGCGTACCGTCTGCCCTTCGCGCCGGGCAGCGACGACGATGGTAGCCTGTGGTTCGTCCAGCCCGTAAGGTGCAAGGTCGCCACCTTCTGCGCTGAACGAGCGGCGAGCGCGCATGTTAAGCAGCCCGGTCACCTGGTTCGTCAGCGTCGTGCTGAGAACCTGTGTTGTCGTCGGAACGGTCTGGACCCAGAGGTTACCTTCACCCTGCTCAAAAAGAGCCTGGTCCGGCGGCTCCTCCCGGACGATCTCCACACGGACGACGTCGTCCACGGTGAGGCCGCCGAAAAGGTCAGAGACCTCAACAAATTCGGCCGCAGCTCCTGGCGTCGCCCCGGCTTCATCTGCGTCGCCTGGCTGAAGCAGGAGCACAGCGGCGGCGACGACCAGGAAGATGACAAATAGGATAGCGGTGCTGCGCCAGCTCATTGGTTGTTACGGCGGCGGGCCCACACGAATAGTCCGACCAACCCCATGAGCATCGGACCAAACCACGTACTGATCGTGCGCAGGAGGCGGAGCTGCCCGTCTGGGATATTGATCTGCCGCTCGATAGCGGGCCGCGGCGGCAGCTCGATCGTCGTCTCGTCGGCGGCGAGCCAGTTCAGGCTGTTAGTGAACAGTAGGCTGTTACCGCCGACGAACAGGTTGGCGTTGTTGACGAAGTCGGCATCGCCAAAGACGACCAGGCGCGCGCCGCTTGCCGGGTTTTCGGCGGCGAGACCCACGGTAAGCACGCCCTGGGCATCGTCGCCATCAGGCGCGGCGGCAAGCGTCTCGATAAGGAGGTCGACGTTAGTTTCGCCCCAGGCGCCGGCCGTTGTCTGCACCAGCGGCGTGACGATCGCCTCGCTCGCTTCAGCCGTAGCGATCGAGCGCGCAACGCTAAAACGCACGCCGAAGCGCCGCAAGTCGTCTGTGATGATCGGGTTGGGCCCCAGGCTGGCGCCGAGGAAATCGAGGCCAGAGGTCTGCCCGGCGCGGGCCATCTCCGGATCGATGATGATGTCCTCGCGCAGGGTGATGCCCCACTCGTCATGCAGATACCTGTCCAGCGCGTCGTCGACGCCTAGGAAGCTTCCCTGCAGGTCGATTAGGTCGCGCACAGCGAAGAGGCTGCCGCCATCCTCGAGATAGGTACTGATTGCCTCGACCTCCGCCTCGTCGAGTGCGACGCGCGGCCCGACGATTGCCACTACGGTCGCGTCTTCAGGAACGGCGCCGGCAGTGAACAGGTTGAGCGGCTCGACGGTAAATCCCTGATCGCTAAGCAGGCCGGCCGCACTCGACATGCCCCCAAGATTAACATCCTCTGCGTCCAGCTCTCCGTGCCCAGTGAGCATGTAGAGCGTCTTGGCGACTGGGTTAATCACTTTCAGCAATGCGGTGTGGATATCCGATTCTGAGAGGCTATTGGCGCGAGAGAAGACCTCATCCGGCGCATTGCGGTTGCGGATAAAGACGAGCGTGCCGTCGAAATTCAGCTCATATTGCTGCGCCAGCAAAGGATTGACCTCAGGATCGACAAACTCGTAGGTGAGATTGGGGCTAGCAGCGCTGAGATTATCCAGTATGAGGCGTGCCTGTTCACGCTGGGTGCCAAGCGCGAAGCTGTAGAAGCCCATCACATGGACTGGTTCGTCCAGCTCGCGCAACAGCGCCACCGTTTCCGGCGGCGCCGTATGGCGCGCATCGGCTGTCACGTCTATGCGCCAGCTATCGTTCTGGTAGGCGACCCAGTACAGAATGAGGGCCGTGGCGCTGAAAAACAGGATGGAGAGTAGAGTGCTGCCGCCATAACGGGCATAACGGCTGGCGAAGAAGGCGCGCACGTCGTGCGGGTGGAA
>JAVVFG010000310.1:0-4990 GCA_032260445.1 Anaerolineae bacterium
TGCCGGCAGCCACCGGCTTGAAGATATCAAGGCGCTGCTGGACATCCCTGCCGAGGTCAGCCCCGTGGGGGTCATCGCCATTGGCCATCCCGCCCCGGACAAACGCTCCGGCTCGCTGAAGCGCGGGCGCCGGCCGGTGCGGGATGTTATCCACCGCGAAGGCTGGTAGCCGGGAACTTACTCGACCGTCACGCTCTTAGCGAGGTTGCGCGGCTGGTCGACGTCGGCGCCGCGGCGCACCGCAATGTGGTAGCTGAGGAGCTGCAGCGGTATGACGTTGATGACGGGCGCCAGCAGGGACGGTGCGGGGGGCACGTAAATGACGTGATCGGCCATCTCGCGAATCGCGTCGTCCCCTTCCGTTGCCAGGGCAATGACGACGCCGCCGCGGGCGCGTGCCTGCTCTATCTGGCTGACCATCTTGTCGTAGAGGTGGTCGCGCGTGACGATGGCGACGACGGGCATGCGTTCGTCGATGAGGGCGATGGGGCCGTGCTTCATCTCGCCGGCGGGGTAGCCCTCGGCATGGATGTAGCTGATCTCCTTGAGCTTCAGCGCACCTTCCATGGCGATCGGGTAGTTGATGCCGCGGCCGAGGAAGAGGAAGTTCTCGGCGCGGAAGAAGCGCTCGGCGAGACTGCGGTACTCCTCATCGTGGTCGAGCACGCGGCCGGCGAGATTCGGTAACTGGCTAAGATCGTCAACGCAACGGCGCGTGCCGGCTGCCGCACGAGTTCCGCGCAGGTCACCGAGGACGCAGGCAAGCATGTAGAGGTCGGCCATGGAGGTGGTGAACGCCTTTGTGCTGGCAACGCCAATCTCTGGCCCCGCCTTCATGGCGATCTGGCCGTCGGCGGCGCGCATCGCCTGGCTGCCCATGACGTTAACGATGGTCCACAGGAGGGCCCCATTGTCGCGGGCGAGCTCCGTGGCCGCCAGCGTGTCGGCGGTCTCCCCCGACTGGGTAATGGACAGCACGGCGCTGTTTTCGTCGATAACCGGCTCGTAGTAGCGGAACTCCGAGGCATATTCGACTTCGACGGGGATGCGCGCCAGCGACTCGATCATGTATTTGCCGACGAGTCCGGCGTAATAACTGGTACCACAGGCGACGATGGCGATCTTGCTCAGCCGCCTCACAAGCTCGGGGGTGAGGTTCATCTCCGGCAGATGGATGGCGCCAGCTTCAAAGTCAACCCGGCCGCTCAGGGTGTCGATGAGGGCGCGCGGCTGCTCGAAGATCTCCTTCTGCATGAAATGTTTGTACTCACCCTTCACCGCGCTCACGGGATCCCACGAGATGGTATGCACCTCGGCGGTGACCGGCTCGCCATCGAGCGTCGTTACTTCATAACCGTCACGGGTAACGACAGCCATCTGGCGGTTCTCCAGGAAGACCATTTCGCGCGTGTATTCAAGGATGGCGGGGATATCTGAGGAGATGAACATATCGCCATCACCAAGCCCCAACGTGATGCCACCGGCGTTGCCCAAACGGGTGGCGACCAGACGGTCTGGCTCATTGACGCTCATGGCCACGATGGCGTTGGAGCCATCGAGCTGGGCAAAGGTCACCCGCGCGGCTGCGGCGAGCTCCATCCCAGCCGCCACGTAACGTTCGAGGAGCTGGGCAAGGACTTCGGTATCGGTGTCCGAAGCAAACTGGACGCCTTCTGCCTCTAGCTCGTGACGAAGCTGCTGGTAGTTCTCGACGATGCCGTTGTGGACAATGACCACGCGCCCGTCCATGCCGATGTGGGGGTGGGCGTTGCGCTGGCTTGGCTCGCCGTGGGTGGCCCAGCGTGTATGGCCGATGCCGATGTGCCCCTGCAGCGGGGCGTCAAAGAGCATTGCTTCGAGGTTCTTCAGCTTGCCGACGTCGCGACGGATGGCGATGCCGCCATTCTCGGCAAGCACGGCAAGGCCAGCGGAATCATAACCGCGGTACTCGAGCCGCTTGAGACCTTGCAGGATGACTGCCGGGGCCTGTCGTGGCCCCACGTAACCGACGATACCACACATGGCAAAAGCTCCAGCGAACGCAGGGCTAAGCGCCCACTGCGCCCATGCGGCACGCCCCCTCAATTGTCTGGTGCTGGGGGTGCCCCGGAATAGGAATACGCGGCAGATGGCGGTTGTGCCGCGACCACGACGGCGCGTTTTGTGCGGCCGGTTGCCCGGCCGTTTTGTCGTGCCGCTCTCTCCGGGGCGAGATGGAGGACCGTGGTGGGCCCTGGAGGCATCCGCTGATAGTTCGATTTCCGCCTGGAGTAGACGGACCCTCATCGAGGGATGAGGAACCTCCTCCTCGTCACCCCGCGCCGTCTTTGCGCGGGGCCATGCGCTTCATCTGCCCGCTATGTAGTTGTGGCTTGCTGCTCGCTGTCCGCGAGGAGAAGCAACTAGATCGTAACGTGGGTGTCAGGGGTTGTCAACCTGGGGTGATGGGAAGGACGGGTTCGTGGAGGGGGAGGGCGGGCAGAATGCCCGCGGTCGGTGGGGGCGCTGCTAATGAAACTTCTATTGTCCCTGGGGGGGTGCGCTGGTATAATTCGTTTTGCTGCCACCCTAGCTCAATCGGCAGAGCGATCGCTTCGTAAGCGATAGGTTATGGGTTCAAGTCCCATGGGTGGCTTTTTACTTGAAGATGTGCCCTGGCTCGCCCAGGGTATTTTTTTATCAGCCGTCTCTACGCAACTCATGATCTCTCACAAACCAGTCGTCTTTGGGGTGGCGGGAGGGACAGCCTCGGGGAAAACGACGGTCGCCGAGACCATCCTGAATGCCGTGGGCGCCGCTCGTGTTGCCTATCTCCCGCACGATGCCTATTATCGCAATATGAGCCATCTGCCGCTGTCAGAGCGGGCGAAGCTCAATTACGACCATCCTAGCTCGCTGGAAACAGAACTGCTGGTTGCCCATATCGAGCAGCTTCTGGAGGGACAGGCGGTAGAGGTGCCCGTCTACGACTTCACGGAACACCTACGCACGCAGGAGACGACGCGGGTTGCTTCCTGCCCGCTTGTGCTTGTCGAAGGTATCCTCATTTTCGCCGAAGGGCGCCTGCGCGAGCTGATGGACATCAAGGTCTACGTGGACACGGCCGCCGACGTGCGCTTCATTCGCCGCATGGTGCGCGATCTCGAAGAGCGCGGCCGGTCGCTGGACTCGATTGTCAAGCAGTATCTGGAAACGGTCCGGCCGATGCACATGGAGTTTGTGGAGCCAAGCAAGCAGTTCGCCGACATCATCATTCCGCGCGGCGGTCTGAACAAGGTTGCCATGGAAATGGTCGTGTCGCGCTTAATGGAACTGCTACGGGAGCGGCAGAACTGAGCGATGGTGGAACAAGCAGGGAGCAAGCGCGATGGCTGACTACATACATGTCTATGAGGTTGGGCCGCGCGACGGCTTGCAGAATGAGGCAAATAGCGTCGCTACGGAAGAGAAGCTCGCCCTCATCGACGCCCTGGTCGCCGCCGGCCTGCAGACGATTGAGGCGACGAGTTTTGTACACCCGCGCGCCGTGCCGCAAATGGCTGATGCGGACGAGGTCATGGCGACTTCTATTGCGCGCCATGAGGAGGCGCCAGTCGAATTCGTCGGGCTCGTTCTCAACGAGAAGGGGTACGAGCGTGCCCTAGCCGCCGGCAGCCGGCGCATGGCCTGTGGCGTGGCCGTCAGCGAAACGTTCAGCCAGCGCAACACGCGCATGTCGACTGACGACGCCTTTGCCATCTGTAAGCGTCTTACCGAACGGGCGCGTGAGGACGGCGTGTGGATGCGTGCTTACCTGATGACGGCCTGGGTCTGCCCGTTTGAGGGCCGGATGGTGCCCCAGAAGGCGGTCGCCTTCGCGCAGCGCCTGTGGGATATGGGCGTCGACGAGCTGGCGATCGGCGACACCGTGGGACACGCCGATCCGCTAAGCGTCGGCCGGTTGCTGGAGCAGATCGGGCGGCGCACCGATATGAACCGCCTCGCCGTCCATCTCCACGACACCCAGGTCCTGGGCCTGGCCAATGCCACGGCGGCTATCTCCGCCGGCGTGCGTATCTTCGACAGCAGCGTGGGCGGCCTGGGCGGCTGCCCGTTTGCCCCGGGCGCCGCGGGGAACCTGGCGACGGAAGACCTCGTCTTTCTGGCGTACAAGCTGGGCATGGGTACCGGTGTGGACTTCAACCGGCTGTGGGAAGCCGTCGCGCTGGCCGAGAAGTTCGTCGACCGGCCGATCGGGGGAAGAATCCGGAGCTGGTGGGAAGCGCACGCGCCAGAAGAGCCGCGCATCGGCCTGCTCTAGGTGTGGACATCCAACCTAGACAATATCGCGCCAGGCATCCTCAAAGCGGTTTAGCTCTTCGAGCGTATTGTAAGCGTGGAAGCTGAGCCGGAGATGGGGGACGCGCGCGGCATCCCAACGCTTGCTGATGGTAATGCCCCGTTGCTGTAGGGCGGCCACGGCGGCGTCGGCCGCGGCATCGTCGAGGCGGGGGCAGAAGGTAACGATCGGCCCGTGCCCGGGCGGAGTGAGCACGTCATAGCCCAACCGTTGGAGCATGGCGATGGCCGCGGCGGCGAGCGCCGTCGTGTGCCGCTCGATGTTGCCGACGCCGAGCTCGATCAGGAAGCGCAAGCTGGCCTCAAGGGCAAAGAGACCGGGCACGTTGGGCGTGCCCATGTTGAAACGCAGCGCGCCGGGCCGCGGCGTCAGATTGTAGTCAAGCCAGTGCATATAGTCCTCAGTGGCATTGGGGCCGATGGGGCGCGGCTGCAACATACTGGCGACGGCTTCACGCACATAAAGCAGACCAATGCCCGTTAGGGAAAAGAGGGATTTCTGCCCGCCGCTGGCAAGGACATCAATCTTCATCTCCCGGACGTCGATAGGCGTGTGGCCAATGGCCTGGATGGCGTCGACGACGAAGAGGATGCCCCGCTCGCGGCAGAAGGCGCCGATGGCTGCCAGGTTTGTGCGGTGGCCGGTGAAGAA
>JAVVFG010000311.1:0-4984 GCA_032260445.1 Anaerolineae bacterium
TCCGACGGCACGGACCTCGTGCTGAGCTGGCTGGATAGCGATGCCAACTGGTATTACCACATCTACCATGGCACGGAGCCAGACTTTGTGCCGGCAGATAGCAACAAGCTGGACACGGTGCACGCCGTGACCACGACGGGGACGGTGAGCTGGCGCAATACTTGGGCGCTGCTGGTCAATGGCGACCTTTATTTCCGCATCAAGCCGCAGGGCTGCGGCGGCGATGCGGCCGGCTCCAACCTCATCACGGTGACCAAGACGCCGCCGGTGCTGCCGGGCACGCTCTTCGGCGACCCGCATACGGGAGAGGCGACCTACTACTGGGAAGCGGACGGCGGCGGCAACTGCATGTTTCCGCCGGCGCCGGATGATGTGATGGTAGCGGCGGTCGCCGATTTCGATTATGGCGATGACGCGCGGCTGTGCGGCGCTTATGCGCGGGTGTACGGACCGTACGGGAATATCCAGGTGCGTATCGTCGACCGCTGCCCGGACGCCGGCTGCAATCCGGGTCACCTGGATCTCCATCCGAAGGCGTTCGAGCAGATTGCCCCGATGGAATATGGGCGGGTGAGCATTACCTGGGAACTGGTGAGCCCGCCACTAGACGGCGATATCAGCTACCATTTCAAGGATGAGAGCAACGAATGGTGGATGGCGGTGCAGGTGCGTAACCATCGCAACCCGCTGGCGCGCTTTGAGGTGCTGCAGGACGGGAGCTGGGTCAGCCTGCCGCGGCAGGAGTGGAACCATTTCCTCGGCCTCAATCTGGGCCGGGGGCCCTTCACCTTCCGTGTCACCGACATCTTTGGCAACCAGATTGTGACCGAGGGCGTGCCGCTACTGGACGACCAGACGTACCCGGGTGGGAGACAGTTCCCGCAGCTGGCCGAACCGGCGCCACCGGCTCCGCCTCCACCCCCGCCGGACTTCACGCCGACCGATTTTGTGTTCATACCCAGCGTGATGCGGTAACGCTAACGGCGGGCTGGGGACGAGCTAAACGGACCGCGGGCATTCTGCCCGCCTTGTGGCGAGGGGCGAGCTGGAAGCTCGCGGTCCGGTCTGCCCGCTTGGGCGAGGGCTCCGTTTGATAAATCGGCTGTCTCCGGTAGACTCACTGCCGGTAACGAAATTGCAGAGAGCAAGAGGTTAGAAAAGAAGATGGCAACGGACCCCACCACCTACCCGGCAACGAACACGGCGAGTGCGATGGAATACCGGCGGCGCCACCAGGGGCTGATCAGCGTGCGCAGCAAGGTGCACGTGCGTGACAACCAAGCGCTCAGCCTCGTCTACACGCCGGGTGTGGCCGAACCCTGTCTGGAAATAGCGCGCGATCCGAAGCGTAGCTTCGACGTGACCTGCCGCGGCAACACGGTGGCCATCGTCAGCAATGGCTCGTCGGCCTTCGGTATGGGCGACATTGGCCCGGCCGCCATTCTCCCCGTGCTGGAGAGTAAGGCCGTCATCATGAAGACGTTTGCCGGCGTGGACGCGCTGCCGATTGCCATCAACACGGACAACGTGGACGACTTTGTCGACGTCGTTTTGGAAATCAGCCCCAGCTTCGGCGCGATCAGCGTCGAGGACGTCGGCTCACCGGACGAGGTGGCGATCACCAACCGCCTCGCGCGCAGCCTGTACATTCCGGTGGTCAATAACCATCGCGAAGGGGTGGCGATCGGCGTGCTGGCAGGGCTGATCAACGCCGCCAAGCTGGTGGGGAAAGCGATCCCCGAGATGCGCATCATCATTGACGGCGCGGGCGCGGCCGGTCTGGGCGCGGCGATGCTCCTGCACGAGTATGGCGCCACCGAGGTGATTGTCGCCGACCAGCATGGTGCGCTGTACAAATACCGGCCGCTGCACATGAACTGGGCGCGCTGGGAAATCGCGCGCATCAGCAACCCCAACGACGAGAAGGGGACGCTGGAGGAGCTGCTGGTGCACGCCGATGCCTTCATCGGCTTCTCCAGCGGCACCACGCTCACGGCTGAGATGATCCAGTCGATGGCCGAGCGGCCGATCCTGTTCACCTTTGGCTCGCCGATCGCGATCCGGCCGCAGGAGGCGCGTGAAGCGGGCGCGGCCGTGGTGGCCACGGCGCACTCGACCTATCCGAACCAGATGGACATTGCCGCTGTCGTGCCGGGCGTCTTCCGCGGGCTGCTCGACGTGCGCGCGAACACGTTCAGCCTGGCGGCGCAGCTCGCCGCGGCCGAGGCGATCGCGCAGTTCGTGCCCGAGAACGAGCTGCATCCCGACTACATCTACCCGCACCTCATCGACTACCGGGTTGCCCCGGTGGTGGCTGAAGCGGTGGCGCGGGCGATTCTGGAGGAAGGTCAGGCGAAGCGGCCAAACGTCGATCCCGAGGCGATCGCCAACCGCACGCGCGCCTTCGTCTACGAGGGCCGGCTGCCGGTCGAGCCGCCGAGCGGCAAGGAAATGGATTACGCCGAAGAGTCGCTGGAGCTGCACGACCGCTACCAGGGATTGCTGGAGATCCGCACCAACGTGCCGGTGAAGGACGCGCACATCCTGGAGGAGTTTTACCTGGTGCCGGGCGCGATGGAAGCGAGCAAGCGCATCGTGGACAACCCGGAGGAGGTGTTCGACCTGACCGTGCGCGGCAACCTCGTCGGCGTGGTCAGTGATGGGAGTGCCGTGCTTGGCCTGGGCAACATTGGCGGGCGCGCGGCGCTGCCGGTGATGGAAGGCAAGGCAATCCTCTTCCACCATTTCGCCGGCGTGGAGGCGTTCCCCATCTGCGTCGCGACGCAGGAGCCGGACAAGATCATCGAAATCGTCAAGCGGCTGGAGCCAACCTTTGGCGGCATCAACCTGGAAGACATCAGCGCGCCGCGCTGCTTCTACATCGAGCGGGTGCTGCGCGAGCAGACCGACATCCCCATCTTCCACGACGACCAGCACGGGACGGCGGTGGTCGTGCTTGCCGGCATCCTCAATGCCTGCCGCCTGACAGGGAAGCAGCCGGGTGAGCTGCGTATTGTCGTCAACGGCACCGGCGCCGCGGGTATCGCCGTGACCAAGCTGCTGATGGCCATGGGCGTGGAGGACGTGATCATGCTCGACACGCGCGGCACGATCTACAAAGGGCGCGAGAAGGGGATGAACTGGATCAAAGAGGAGATGGCCGAAGTGACGAACAAGGAGGGGCTTAAGGTGGGCTGGCAGAAGCGGTCGCCGGGCGCGACGTGTTCATCGGCCTTAGTGCCCCTGGCGTGCTCACCAAGGAGATGGTGTCGTCGATGGCGCCGGAGCCGATCATCTTTGCCCTAGCGAACCCCACGCCGGAAATCTGGCCCGACGACGCGCTGGAAGCGGGCGCGCGCATTGTCGCCACCGGCCGCAGCGACCTGCCCAACCAGGTCAACAACAGCCTCGCCTTCCCCGGCATTTTCCGCGGCGCGCTCGATACGCGCGTGCGCAACATCACCGATGAGATGAAGATCGCCGCGGCGAAGGCGATCGCCGGTTTAGTCAGCGACCGCCAGTTGCGCGCCGATTACATCATACCCAAGGCCACCGACTACAGCGTCGCGCCAGCGGTTGCCGAGGCGGTGGCGCGCACAGCGATTGAGAGCGGTAAAGCACGGCAACAGGTCGACCCGGCCGAGGTCGCCGCGCGTGTGCGCCATCACGTGTACGAGCGGCGCGAATAGACGGAGCTGTCACGGGCGGGCCGCCGTCAGGTTGCGGATGCTGCCTGGCGCAGCCAATCGAGTGCGCCAGGCTCCTGCAACCACAGCGGCCCGCTGATGTCCACGTAGTCGACCGCCTCGGTCTCATCACCGAACTGGATGTACTCGGGGATCTCTCGTGGCATGCGGCGTTTACCCAGGAGATAATCGGGTACGTGCGGGTTGTGCCGCAACGCCTGGGCCAGTTGCGAGTTGGCACGGCGGCTCGCGCCTCCCTTGCGGAAGGCGAGCAGGGCAGCGTTATACTGCCACGCCGCTGTCGGATCACCCTGGTAGCGCTTTAAGAGCTTCTCGGCGTCCTTGTCGCGTCTATCTTCGAGGAGGCAGTGAAGGAGTGTGTAGCGCAGCCCCTGGTTGTCGCCCGGATTGAGCCGCAGCATCTCCTGGTAGTGGGCGATCGCCTCGCCTCGCTCCCCCATCTCCCAGAGACAGGCGGCTAGACCGGCGCGAGCACGCATGTAAGGACGTGTCTTGAGCACGCCCCAAAAGTGGCCTTCGTACTCTTCAAAGGCGTCCTCGCCCAACGCCCGCTCGCCCGCCTGCACGCCGGCCTCGTAGAATGCTTTCGCCTCTTCGACGGTTTTCGCTTTTTCGTCGGCGAGCAGGACGTAAGCGTCAGCACAGTCTTCGGAGATGGAAAGGGCTTTGCGGGCCAGGCTTATGCGTTTCCTGCTGCTGCCTGTTTCGAACGCCTCGTAGATGAGCGCCTGTGCTTCTTCCAACGGCGTCCGCGGCTCGCTGGGCGTTAAAGGCTCGCCCGATCTCACGAGCTGGTCGAGAAACGCGTTGGCTTCGTCAATCGATTCAAAGTCCTGCTCTTCGAGCAGTGCGCCAAGTGTGGCCATAAGTTCTTCCATACTTCCTGTGCCGCCCAGCGGAATGGATCCCGGGCCGAGGTCGAGGGCGTCCTCAAGCTCTTCATTATCCTTCTTTTTTCGGTATGGTTTCTTAGCCATTGTCCTTCTCCTGTGACGGTTCGTCTTGCATAGTATATCTCAAGATCGGAAATGTTCGTCTTGTTTAGGAGTCGTTGGCCGGGTAGCGGGAGACATTGTCTGCTGGGCGGATTGTTTAGCTGTTGAGGTGGGGGTGATGGTTGTGCTCTCATCACTATGCGAAAGTATGTCGCAGGGACTAGGGCATTCCCCCATTGCGCCCGCCGCGCCAACCCCGCATAATGGGTCTGTACCTTTCTCCTTACAGCACAAAGGAGCACGATGAAAACACGACAACTTGGCAAGGCTACCATCCCCGTC
>JAVVFG010000312.1:0-4968 GCA_032260445.1 Anaerolineae bacterium
CGCTGCACCGTCGTGCCGCTGAGCGTGGAGCCGGCGCCGTTCGCCGCCGCCGAGCCGCTCGTGCCGCCCGCAGCGACACCCACGCTCTTGTTCGTGGGGCGCCATCGCCATTACAAAGGGGTAGACGACCTGCTGCGCGCCATGCCCGGCCTCGAAGCGCGCCTCCTCATCGGCGGCGATGGGCCATTACGCGCCAGTTGGGAGAGGCTGGCCCAGGCGCTGGGCGTCGCCGAGCGCGTCCACTTCCTGGGCAACGTCAGCGACGAGGAGCTGCCGCGCCTCTATGCCAGCGCCGACGTGTTCGTGCTGCCGGCGAATAGCCGCGCCGAGGCGTTCGGCAAAGTGTTGCTGGAAGCGATGGCCTCTGGCCTACCTTGCGTGACGACGGAGGTGGGCACCGGCACGAGCACCGTCGTGCAGGAGGGGGTCACCGGTTTCGTCGTGCCGCCGCGCGATCCTGCGGCGCTGGGCATCGCGCTGCAGCGGCTGCTGGCCAATCCCGAGCTGCGCGCCGAGATGGGCGCGGCCGGGCGGGCGCGAGTCAGGGCGGAGTTCACGCCGCAGCAGATGGCCGCTCGCGTGCAGGCCGTCTACGACGGCGTTCTCGCCGCCCGCACCTAGGGCGGGCTGCCCGCCGTCGGGAAACCATCCTGCCGGACGGCCACCGCGCTATCCACCGGCGCTGCCTCGCGCAGGGAATCTGCCTCAATGAAGATATGGCGTATGGCCGGGAACCGCTTCTGGATGTTTTCCTCGAGCCGGTCGACCGTCTCCACAACTTCGGCGCCGGTCATGCCCTCGCGGAATTCGACGGCGATGTTCAGCAGCACGTCGTTGGGCCCGAAGTGCATCGTCAGCGGGCGCTTCACGGAGACGATCCCGGGATCGGCGCGCGCGATCTCCTCAATCGCCAGTACTGTGGAGAGCTCGGCGCTCTCGCCGACGAGCAACCCCCGCGTCTCGGAGGCGAGGAACAGGGCAACAATTCCCAGGAGGATGCCAATGAGCAACGAGGCCACGCCGTCTATGACGGGCGCCTCGAGCACGTCGGCGAGGAAGACGCCGGCGAGGGCGATAATCAGCCCCAGCATGGCGGCCGTGTCTTCGAGTAGAACGACAAACAAAGCCGGATCTTTACTGTGGCGCAGTCCTTCCCAGACACCCACTTTGCGCACGCCGAGCCGCTTGCGGAACTCGTTGGCGGCAATGTAGAACGAGATGCCTTCGACGACGATGGCCACGCCGAGCACGCCGTAGTTCCAGGTCTGCGCCGTGGCGCCGCCCTCGACGACCGGGTGCTGGATGTGCTGGATGCCCTCGTACACGCTCATCCCGCCACCGAGGCCGAAGAGGATGATGGCCACAATCAGCCCCCAAAAGTAGAGCTCTTTGCCGTGCCCGAATGGGTGAAGCTCGTCGGCCGGCTGCCGCGCCCGGCGCAGGCCGAGTAGCAGGAGCCCCTGGTTGCCCGTGTCGACGAGCGAGTGTATCCCTTCGGAGATCATCGCAGAGCTGCCGGTAAAGCCGGCGGCGACGAATTTGGCCACGGCGATGATGAAATTGGCGACCATGGCGCCGTAGACGGCGATCGGCTTATCGTGCGATCCTCCAGCCATTTGCTCGAGTCCCTCCTTGCTTGTTGGCCTGGTGGCGGGTTGCGACCTAAAAGATGAGCTGCAGCACCTTCGTCACGACGGCCGTTGCCCAGCCGTAGAAGAGATGCGCGCCGAGCCGGTTGACGTGCTGTACCGGCGGGATCGCCGTCGGGCCGGACTGCAGGCCGAGCATCGGGCCGATCATCTCATCGCCCAGCAGCCAGAGGCGCACGCCATGGTTGAGGCCGCCGCCGAGGTCAGGGAGGGACGCCTTGCGCCGGCGCATGCCGTACAGGCCGCCCTGCAGCATGCCGTAGCCCCAGTGGACGAGGTAGCTGAGCAGCTCTTTTGTCTCCTCAGCCTGCGGCTCCGAGCCGGTGACAGCTTTGTAGAGCAGGCGGCCCATGACCGCCGTCGAGCTCTCGCCGTCCCGGTAGCGGCGCCCGCCGAAGTAATAGGGCCGGTCCAGCTTGAGGAAGCGAGGATAGGCTCCGGCGTCCGGCCCGCCCGTCTCCGGGCCGAACTGGTGCCGGATTTCCGGCGCTACCTGTTGCCAGTAGTAGCGCATGGCAAGTAAGCCGGCCACGCCCCCGGCGACCCCGGTCAGGAATCCTTCCCAACGACTCGTTGCGCGCATCCGTTTCTCCTCTGAAAATCCAGCTCAACGTCGAATGAATGTCAGCCTTCCGGCGCCTGCTCCTCGTCATAGAGGAAGACGCCGTCATCGCGCACCTCGGCGACCCGGTAGCAGCCGACGAGCTGGTCCCGTCCGGACAGCTGCTCGCCTTCGACACACAGGAAGCCGCTCTGCACGAGCCGGCGCGCCAGCTCTTTGGGGAAGACCTCGCCTGCCGGCAGCCCGGCCAATAGGGCGAGGCTTTCAGCCCAGGTGTTGCCTCGCGCCCAGGCCACCGGCGTGCCGCTCATCTCGGCATCGCTCAGCGGGTCGCCGTTTGGGTCAGCCACCGCGGCGTAAATCGCCTCCACGGTACCGAGACGCTCCTCGGCAGCATTGTACACCGGCATGCCAACCTGCACAGCTCTCAACAACAACCTTTCCTCAGCAGCCATCGCGCACCTCCCTCGTCCGGTGCCAACCCGGACCAGAACCGGACCGCGAGCATCCTGCCCGCATCCAACTCAACAGGTAGCCGGCGCACGCCACGGCGAACGGTCCAGCAGGCCGTCTACATACTGCTACAGTCGCTCACAACACGCCTACAGACAATATATCGCCGGTACATTTGCGGGCATAACCGGCGGCATACCGCCTGGGCAGCACTAAATCCGTAGCTCGCCCCAGGCCACAGCCACTGCTTCGCCGCCAACGCGGACGGTCGCGATAGCGGCACGCGATCCCACCACCTCGACTGTCGCCTGCCCGGGACGGCCGAACCAGTGGCCCTGCTCGGCGACGAAACGGGGATCGTCAAGCAGCCCGTGATACCAGAGGTAGGCACCCATGTTGCCCGTGGCCGAGCCGGTGAACGGGTCCTCGGCCGGCTCCGGGGGCAGGCCGGGATGGCGCGCCGAGGTGTGTCCAGCGGGCGTAAAGCCCTGCAGGCAAAAGAGGTGGGCGCTGAAGAAATCGGCGCGCGCCTTGAGCGCCCGGTAGGGAGCCGGGTCGATGGCCGCCCGCCGCAGCGCCTCCTGGTGGCGCAGCGGGACCATGAGCTGCGGCGTGCCGGTGCTTACTGTCTGCAGGGGGGCGCCGGGCAGGGCGTCCGCAGGGTCGAGGCCGAACGCCGGCAGCACGTTCTCCGCATCGTAGGTCGCCAGGAAGCGCGGCGCGAGCTGGGCCATCGTCACCCGCCGCACCTTGCCGCCGGCAACCTCGACGTCGACGGGGATCACGCCGGCCTCAAGTTCAAGCTGGACGGTGGAGACGCCGCCGGGCAGCGGCAGCCGGCCGGATTCGACCAGGGCGTACAGGGTGGCGATGGTCGGATGGCCGGCGAGCGGAATCTCTTCTGCGGGGGTGAAGTAGCGCGCGCGCACGTCTGCACGCTCGCTCGGCAGCACAAACGCGGTCTCCGACAGGTTCATCTCGCGGGCAATCGCCAGCATTTGCGCCGCTGCCAGCTCATCGGCGTCGAAGACCACCACACAGGGATTTCCCTGAAGCGGCGTGGCCGTGAAGGCGTCAACTTGCATGAAGGGCAGAATCATGGGGCCGGGCCTCAGCGTGAACCGCGACTGATTCTACTCGCCGCGGTGGCAACGTGCATCAGCAAATCGCTTGTAATGGCCCGCTGCACCGTTTATACTGTTATTTGCGTTAGTCGCGTAGGACCGTTTGCCGCTTATCCGTCTGATCGTCCAATCATAGTTCCAGAGTTCCGCACCGCTACCAACAAACCTGCCAGGATTCACCGTCTTTCTACTAGGAGGTCCCCTGATGAGACGAGCGACGTTCTGTTTCGGTCTGGCCATCGTGGCCGTTCTGGTTGCCTTGCTCGCGCTGGCGCCAACGACGGCGATGAGCCAGGCACCCAGTACTCCGGAAGCGCCAGCACAAAACGCGGTCCTAGATATCCCCCTTGTGAACGAGGCCGACGTCGACGGCGATTGCAGCGAGTACGAAGCCGCGACCAAAGGCACGATCACGTATCCTGACGGCACCGAGGCGACCGTCTACCTCCAGCATGACAGCAGCAACCTGTACGTCTGCCTCGACGCGCCTCGCGGCACGTACGACGATCGTTTTGCCTCGCTGTATCTCGATCCGCAGGGCGACGGGGCGGGCTACGTCTTTGCCCAAAAGGACGACTACGGCCTCTGGGTGGAAGACATTCCGGGCCCGATGCGGCGCACCGTGGTGGGCACCGGCGTCGCCAACGGCTGGATTGGTGACACCACCCTGGACGGCGCCTGGAACGGCATCGCCGCTGTCACGGACGATCGCGACATCGTCGAGTGGAGTGTAAGTGCAGGGCGCTTCTTCATCGAACCCTGCGAGTTCTTCGGCATCGCCGTCTACCACCATTGGTTCAGCGCCGTTGGCGACGATCACGGCTGGCCCAGCAATCAGTGGTTCGACCAGCCGCGTACCTGGCAGCTGGCTAAATTGAACTCCGCCGCCTGCGACGATCCGGAGACCGGCAAGATCGCTTACGTCTATCGCGGCGACAGGGCCGACACGGTCAGCTTCTTCAACCTGCTGACCGCTGCCGGCTACACCGTCGACCTCGTGCAGCTGAACGACATCCTGGCGACGAATTTCGCCGTCTACGACCTGATCATCATCGCCGACGACACCGGTTACCTCAATAGCTGGGGGATTCCTGCCGACACCGCGGCACAGGTGGCGAAGATTATCGAGCCCAGTCCAGACCTACCGATTATCGGCCTTGGCGAAGGTGGCTACGCCTTC
>JAVVFG010000313.1:0-4965 GCA_032260445.1 Anaerolineae bacterium
CGCCTTCTGAGCCAGCTCGGCCTGGAGTGAAGATAGCCAGCGAACGGCAAGCATCTTTTCCCGGCGACGCGCTTTCTCCCTGTAGTAGCGGAGCCCATATACCGTTTCTCCATTGCGCATTTCGCGCACTTCACACTCTTCAGGCAGGGTCACCAATTCTCCGACACGGAAGCCGGTTACGGTCATAAGGGCAACAGCGGCCAGAAGTAACCGGTCGGGCGGGGCGGTCGCCCGTGATCCGTAGAGAGCGGCAAGAGCCTCCAGGGCGCGTGGCGACGGGAGACGTTCAGCGCCTGCCTCCTGACCCGCCAGCGTCTGTTTGTCGAGCGTAATAGGTGGAGGGGTCTGTATCTCGTAGAATTGGGGCCGGCAGACATTGTGCTCAGCCAGGAAATCGATCAGACCCAGTATGCAGCTCATTGTCGAGCGCACGCCGCTTAGAGCAAATCTTGACCTCAGCCACACCTCCACTTCGTTGAGGTCGGCTTCCGAGAGCTGGGCCCAGTCGAATTCAGCCCCATGTCTTTGCTCGAGCGTTTCCCAGAGCAACTTTGCCGCCTGGAGGCTCGTCCACATCGTAGCGACCTCTCGGTATCGTAACATCAGCCAGGCCTTGATGACGTCCACAAATCGTCCGGGCAGAAGCGCCCGGTGCCGGTAACACGTGAAGCGCAGATTGCGCGGGGCGCTGCTGACCACCTCTCGTTTCAGACTCTGCAAATCCCAATAGAGCGCATCATAGTGCTGGCCGGTTGCGCCGAGCAGATGCTGAAAGCGGCGCCGTCCGGCTTGTATGAGCCTGGCGCTCGCAGCGCTTTCAAGCGCCATCCCGTTTGGCATCTGGCCTTCGACCATCATTGCTCTTAACTCGTGTCATCCTGACATCGGGCAACGACTTCGGCGACCGCCAGACGGATCTCTTGCAGTTGTTGCAGAATTCGGCCGTCCGCGTCCTCCCGGCGCGTTTCGACGAACTGCTCGATGGCGCGCAATATCTCCTGGTGGGCGCCATCGCGCCAGGCAACAAAGCTGGGGCACAGATAGCAACTCAGCGGCGGGAACAGATGGCAGAGATCGTCCTCGCGCATCTGTCGCCCGCAGACCCCCACACCCCCGACGTTCAACAGAGGTAAACCCAGGTGCGGCACCGCGGCCGGGATTATCGCTTGTGCGGCTGCCTCTCCCATCCGGGCTGTGCCATAACTGTCACTGATCTTCCCCAGAAAACGGCTGATTAGCGGTCCCATCGCGTCATCTGTCGCCCTGGCCACCTGTTCGGCGATCGCCGGCGATGTTTCCACGTAGACGTCTACACTTTGCAGATCCGTGTGGTCCAGTAGCTCGGCAAGGTGGTATTTTGACGCGCCTGCCTCGGCAATATGCGTGGCATAGCTGTAGCGGAAGCGGCGCGGCCGCATGTGCAGGAGTTCCCCGGTGCGCGGCGAGATGAGGTTGACGGTTTCCACCCAGCGATGCATCGCCCAGCGCACGCCGTCGGTAGGGTGGTCAGGGCTCAACCAATGCAGCAAACGAGATTCTGGCCCTTCCTGCTGGAAGGTAGTCAGCAGATTGCCCAGGCGCTGGCTGATCGGTCGCCTTTTCGTTTCCCGCTCGCCGCGCCTCTTCTTCAGGCGCGGCACGGCTAGCTGATACCACACTGCCTCCTCGGTCTCAATTCGTTTCAGATCCTCATTCACCAGGCGGCAGAAGGCGCTGGGGTTTGCGCCAAGTTCCAGGTGCAGCATGATGATCGCCCTATCCTCAGGCTGGCCACGTCCAGAGGCCATCTCGCGGCGAATAAGGAACAATTCCTCGGGGGAAAAAGGCCCATGGGTAACGTGTCTGAAACGAACGTAGTGGCCTTTGGCCGAATTGGGAACGACGATCGCCTTGATGGCCTTGAGCGTCCGTAAGCTAAAATCCGGCAAGCGACGCGCGACGCCCCAGGTATAGAGAGTCCGTACGCTGGCAAAGAGGGTATCGGCGCCAGCATGGTTGGCCAGGCACCAATCACAATACGCCTGCGCCAGATCTTCGTCCAGGTACGCCCACGTAAACCCTCGCCAAGGTGATAGGGAGTCAATGAGGGGAGATTCAGACGCCAACCAGCGGCCAAAAGTTCGCAGATGCCCGACGTCTTTACCCACCGTCGCCGGGCTCCTGGTTTGGAGGCGGTGAGCGAGATAGAGTTTGAGTAGATGGGTCGTTCGTGCGCCAAAAACAGGCCGCCCGTTAGGCGTAATCTCGTCGAACAAGAGCCAGTTGATGGTGATGAGGGTGCCATGCTCGGCATAATTACGCACGCGCCAGATGGGCGCCTGCGTATCTACCATCTGCCCGCTGCGAGTCTGGACCCGAACGGGCACTCGAGGAAGATCGTCGAAGCGGTCGCGATCCATCAGCTCTTGACCTCTTCCTCAGAAGCGTAGAGGTTCGCCTGGTACTGTCGCAATAGGTCTGTTGCCTGCCGGGACAGCGCATTCTGGAAGTAACGTTTGGCGGAAGCAGGGTGGCTCCAGCCTCCCAGGTACATCAGCACGTCGATCCCGTTTGGCTGGTCCAGCAACAGATCTGCCACGCGCTCTGCCCAAGTGTGACGCAGGCGGTGCCAGGACAGTGGCTGGACGTCGCTATGCCTACCAATAGCGCGGATAATGTCTTGAGCCGTATCGATAGAAAGGGGGTTGCCGTCCCGTGTGACAAACAAGTACGGGCTGTGACCGTGCGCCCGTCCAGTAGGGGGAGGCGTGGTCAGGTAAACGCGAATCGCCCGCAAGAGCGCTCGAGAGGCTGGCACCTTCCGCTCGGCCGTTTTGACGGCCGGCTCGCGCGCTCGTCTGTCGTGGGGATCGTCGGGAAAGCGGCGCACCAGAATGCTCTCTTCCGCTCCTCTGGGCAAAGAGTCCAGCCGCAACTTCAGCAGCTCGCCACGACGCAGTCCCAGTTCGTAAGCCACCTCAAACATGAGCCAGTTGCGCAGTGCTGTCTGGGGTGAAAAGGCGCCTGCAGGGAACATCCATTCCTTCACATCGTTCTGGTAAGGAGCAATGGCGCTTCGGATCTGGGCAATTTCCTCATCCGTCAGCGGCTGTAACCGCTGTGTCTGGTTGCTACTGACCCTTAAGGGGCTGAAGAACAACTTGAGCCGCTCCCGCTCACCATTCAACTCCTCCAGGCCGAGCAGCGTCACGCCACCTCGATTGGCCGGATACAGACTCCAGGTGAGGAAGGATTCGGTCGTGGAGAGGTAACTATTGTAGGTGTTGGGCGCAACGGATTGGCCGTCGCGCGTGACGGCGCTTTCACGCAAGTAGGCAACCAGCGACTCCAGCTGTCCACCACTGAGCATATGACCGCTGGTAAGGTAGTCATCCAGGTCGAGCTCTGCAACTTGCCAGGCCCAATCGTAGATCTTGCCCAGGACGCGCAAGTTACTTGCCAGGGTAGATGCCTGCACCCGGTACCGTCGATAGCGCATCGCCCAACGCATGACCAGGCGAACCGGAATCCACGTCTGTTTATTAACCAGGCAAGGGAGCCGCTCGCCTGTGTCCAGGACCAACTGAACCAAACCCAATTCAGGTGGCGACATCATAATCCTCCGTGGCTCGAACGGGATATCGTTCTCCCACTAATTCGAGAGGGAGACCAAACGACAAAGCGGCTATGATGTTGGCATCGGCGGCCAGGATCTGAACTGCCTGCGTATCCATTTATCCTCTAAATGAACACTTTATTCAATACCCATTTTTATATTGAACGAGGTGCAACCGGACCTGCTCGGTCGTGTACTGCGCACCGGGGTCATCAAAGCGATGGTCGCTGTAGACAAACACCCGGCGGGTTGTTGCCGTCGAGTTGGATTGTGCTTGCTCACTCATGGGCTCCTTCCTTCTAGAAGAGGGACAGATTCTGCGGTCGCGGTCGCGGCTTTGTGGACTGTGTTTGCGCCGGCGGATTAGGTGGTGCCTCGTCGACGACTACGGCTTCGGTCACCATCTCCACTTCTGCGTCAACATATTCGGGCGCGTACTGCCGCACTTCCGCCTGTAAGCCGAACGCGAGCCACGCCTGCCGGATAAGGCCGGCCACCTCGTCCAGCGTGCCGCTGGCAAAGGCCGGCACATGTCTGGCTGTGCCCACGCTGACCAGCGCCGTGCGCGCCGGCCGCTGGGTGCTGTCGGGGAGGACGCGGATGACGATGGTCACTTCCTGGCCGGCCAGGGGGTCGCCTACAGTCAGTTCACTCATCTTAATGCTCATTGTCCGGTTCCCCCTTTCTCCTGCCGCCGGTGCTCGCGCCAATCGACGCTCTTGTACGTGGCAAACTGCAGGCCATCGTTCAGGGGCATACTGAACGGCTTGCCCAGCCCCCGCTGCCACTCGGCCGTGGCCCAGACCAGCAGCGTAAACAGCTGCCCGTCGCTCAGGTTGCCGATTTGCTCGCCGAGCTGCTTCTCGAACCAGTCCTCGTACTTCTCGCTCGAGGACATCGGCCGGCCGGTCAGGAACTCGAAGGGATGATAGGCCTCGCCGTACGTGCGGCCCG
The DNA here is from genome assembly GCA_032260445.1 of Anaerolineae bacterium. Lineage (GTDB taxonomy): Bacteria > Chloroflexota > Anaerolineae > Promineifilales > Promineifilaceae > JAAYYY01. Next base: position 4,550 of record JAVVFG010000313.1, read on the forward strand.
CCGCCGCCAGCTTCAGGACCTGTTCTTTCACCCATTCCCGCGGCACGCCGGCCGGTTCGGGGTGTTCGGGGATGAGCGTCTCCCAGGCATCCATGGGCGCGTACTGGCGGCAGACGGGAACCACGGATCCTTCACCTTGTACCGGGCGCAACACACTGAAGTGCACACGGCGCGGCCGGTCGGCCCAGGCGCAGTGGGGGACGGTCTCATCTTTGGTGGGCGACGTGTCCAGGAAGTGGCGGCAGCCGGCGCAGCCCGTGGCAAAGGGGTGGCTAACAGCCAGATTGCCGTGCGCTTCCATGAAGTCCCGGATGAGGGCGCGCTGCTTCTCCACCGGCGAAGGGCCCGCCGGAGCCGCTGCTGGCGGCGTTTGCGTTGCAACCGGAGCCAATCCGGCTGCTGTTGCCGAAGCCGGC
>JAVVFG010000314.1:0-4963 GCA_032260445.1 Anaerolineae bacterium
TTCGGGAATTACCTATCAGGCCGCGCCGGCCGCACGCCATACGGCGCGGCCCCGTTCATAAGCCGCCTCAATCTCATCGGTAGCCGCTTCCAGGCCGGCGGCTGCGGCCAGACGGCGCGCCGCGTCGAGAGCATGGCAGGCTGCCTCCAGTCCTCACGCGCCGTTTCCGGCGCCGACGGCGCGTTCTCGACGACGAGGCCAGCCAGGTAGAGCTTCTCTTCCAGCAGCCGCCAGTCCACATAGGGCAGCGCCGCCTCCCAGCGCCACTGCTCGGCGGCCGAGGCGAAGGGGCGCGGACCCGCCAGCGCCGCCGCGGCAATCTCCCGCCCGCGCGCATCTGCCTCCAGCAGGGCCTGCTCGTAGTTAAAGCGCGAGACAGGCAGCGGCGCCAGCGGGCGCCAACCCCAGCCGAAAAAGCCGTGCAGCGCGCGCAGGGCCAAGACCATGCCACTCCCCGATCCGCCAGCTACCGTGATCGCCAGCGCCGGCTTGCCCGCGAAGCCAGCCAGGCGCATCTTGTCAAGGAAGTTTTTCGTCAGCCCATTGATGCTTGACCAGTATACGGGGCAGGCAATGACCAGGCCATCACCCGCTTCCACACACGCCTTCACGAGTGGGGTATCATCCTCTACGTGGCTGCAGGGCCCGTCGGGCCAGCAGGGCCAACCGGCCGTATTGACGCAGGGCTCGATACGATAGTCGCGCAACGGAACGACGTCGGCGCTAGCGCCGGCTCCTTCGATGCCGGCGACCACGCGAGCAACCAGCTCGCTCGTGTAGCCGTCAGTGTGCGGGCTGCCGTTGACAACCGTCACCAGGGCCACTCAGACCACCTCCAGGATGGCCGGCCGTTTGACGTGCACGCCGCCCACCTCAACCACCCGTTCTGGCCAGCCGTCGATCGCCGTTAGAATCTCGTTGCCAGCGGCGCCGACCAGGATGGTATCTTCCGACTTGGTGCCGGTAATCGATGGATTCCAGGCGTAAACCTGCCCAGCGCCAATAGGATCCATCGTCTCGGCCGTCACCAGAAACTCGCGCGGCTCGTAACCGGCGGGGCCGCCCTGGTGGTGCTTCTGCCACTCGTCCTCATAACCCTGGGTGGCATAGGCGGCAACACCAGCCTGGAAGACTTCGCCAGCGCGCCGCCCCGGCCGGGTTGCCTGGATGAGGGCCGCGTCCACGGCGGCCACAGCGCGCGCCTTGCGACGGAGCTCCTCTGGCAGCGGGCCAAAGTGCACAAGGCGGGTAAGCGAACAGACAAGACCGTGCCGCCGACCACAGAGGATGAGCATCGCGTACCGTGCCAGCTTTTGTGCGCTAGGGAGCGGGTGGCGGAATCGATAGATACGGTCGTCAGTCGCCACGAGGTTGACGATGGGCAGCGCGCCCCGCTTCTGGCTCGCCGCGCCCAGCAGGGCGGCAATCTCATACTCGGTCATGCCCGGGCGCAGCGCCCGCGCCGCCTCGTCGACGGCGGCAGCACAGCGCCGGCCCAACTCGCGGAAGCGCTCGCCTTCCTGGGCGCTCAGGCCGGCGCGCAGCCGGCCGAGCGGCGCGCGCAAGTCGGCGGCGCCGGCGTAAGGGATGTCGGCGCCCAGCTTCATCCCCGCTGCCAGCCGGCTCACCTGGTCGGGCTGCCGGTACCAGGGCGATACCTTGAAAGTCCAGCCCTGTTCATGAAGGCGTTCTTCCTGCTCGAGGCGAGGCGCTTCGATATTCGTGGTGAGCAGGTAGGCATCGCCGGGGGTAACCAGCAGGCTCGCTTCTCCCTCGGTCGCAGCCACGTTAATGTAGGAGGCGGCGCCATCGGTTGCCCAGGCAAAGCTCGCCGCCGAGCGCAACCAGGCTGCCTGCAGGCCCATGCTCTGCAGCAGCCGGCGCAGCCGCTCTATTTTGAGCGTCGTCGGTGCCAGTGTCGTGTCCATCATTTTCCTCAGAATCAACCTGGTGATACGGCCGAGTGGCCCTCTTTTCCTGCCTGGCCGGCACCCGCCAGCCGGTGGTGCAGGAGGGCGGCCAAGGTCTCACGAATCAGGCAGTTTTCGAGCGCAAAGCTCTCGACCATCATCGTCTTAATCTCCGCGCCGCTCATCCCGGCAAAGCGGGCGGCGAAGGCCGGGAGCAGGGCGCGGCTGAAGACGATATCCTGGACGGCGACGGTCAGCGCCGGGCGCAATTCCTCGACATCGAGCGCGCCGTCGGCCGCCTCGGCCGCGGTCTCAGCGAGCGCCGCGATCAGCGTGTCTACCGGGCTCTTGCCCCGCTCAATCCACGAATCGGCGCGTAAGCGCGCCTTGGTCTCACGCAGCAGCGCGGTGCACTGCATCCACGGCGACTGAGGGTCGATGACGACCAGGCCCATCTTGCCGACATCCTTATAGGTCCAGATCGCCCAATGGTCGCCTGCTTGGGCCATCACGTCAATCATGTCGGCCATCAGCCGCAGGCGCGCGTCCTCCAGTTCCGGGGTTGCGTAAATGGTGCCGAACTCACCCATGAAGTGCGGCACGCCATGCGCACGGGCAAAGGCGCGCCGGCGGGCAAAGGCCTGGGCCACCCACTCCCGATCGTAGACGACCCCGTCTGCCTCAGCCGGGTAGCCGATCAGGTCCAACCCAGGAGGGACATAGAGGTGGCTGCTGTAGACGAGATTCTCGGCAAAGGGCGGCTCCAGCTCGGAGAAGTCGGTCGAGTAACGGTTGCCTTCGAGAAAGATGATATGGTCGGGATCGACGGAGCGGATGGCGTCGACCACACGCCGGTAGTAGTGATTCAGCCAGCGGACGTCGTCCGCGTCCGGCTCATTCATCACGTTATAGCCTGCCACCCACGGCTCGTCGCGGTAGCGGCCGGCCAGCTGTTCCCATAAACCAACGGCACGATCCTCAAAGCCCTTATCACCCCAGAAATGGGTGGCGCCGGTAGCATTGTCCGCGTGCCAGCCCCGGTTCTGCCAGCCCTGAACGGCATGGAGGTCTAGAATGACGTAGATACCGTGGCGCGCTGCCCAGGCCAAGGCACGATCGACGCGCGCGAAGCCGCTCTCCTTATACACGAACGGGGCGTCGTCCGCCTCGAAGTGGCGGTAGTTGAGCGGCAGGCGCAAGACGGTGCAGCCCAGCTCTTTGAGGAAACGCACGTCTGCCTCGGCGAAAGAGCTGTCCAGGAACTCCTCGAAGAAAAGGCTTGCCTTCTCCTCGCCCAGGACCTGGGCGACGGCGCGGCGCAACCCCGCTTCGTGTCCGGGATAGCCGGCGATGAAATTCTCCATATTCATCCAGCCGCCGATATTGACGCCACGCAGATAAACAGTGTTGCCGTCTTGCGTGACGATCGTGTCCCCACGTACTGTTAGGAAGTTGTCGTCCATCATGCCTCCTTTCCTTGCCCTTCTGCAACGTCGGCCTCGCCGCTCTCCTGCCCGTGGCGCGCCCGGTACAGGGGCACGCCAGCCCGCGCGGCGGCGCTGACGATGGCCCCGCGCGCGGCCGGGTACTCGGCTTGCGGCAGGTGCTCGAGGATAAGGGGAACATCGCCGGGCTGGCGCGACAATTCCCGGAGATAGACTGTGTAATCGAGCGCTCCCTGGCATGGCGGCCGCTCGTCGAGGTGAACGGTGAGCGTTTCCCGCAGGACGATATCCTTGGCGTGACAGCTGACAATCCACGGACCCAGCTTCTGGAAACTGTCCCGCAGAAGTGCGGCGTTGTCGTAGTAGCGAGCAGGGCTGTTGATCCAGTTAACCGGGTCAAGATGTACGGCAAAGGCGGGCCGGTCCACCGCCTTGAGCAGCGCCAGGTAACTGTCCGGTCCGTCCGGTAGCGCCCAGGGCATCCCTTCCAGCGTGTAGCGCGCGCGCCGCGGCTGCACGGCATCGACGATGCGGCGCGTGTTCTCGACGATGGCTGTAAAGGCATCGGCGCCCAGATTACGCGGATGCGGGCCGTCCCAGCATGAGGCGTTGTACGTACCGGCGATGTTCACGCAACAGAGGGCACCGACCTCGTCAGCTATGGCGAGCGCCTCGATGTTGGCCTGCAGGTTAGCCTCTCGCTCCTGCGCGTCGGGCGCCAGCAGGTTGTTCCAGCAGCCGACCTCGGCCAGCAGCACATCGTGGCGTGCGAAGGCGCTGTGCACCGCCTGGATGTAGGCGGGATCGGCGAGCGAGAGCGGCGGGCAGACGGCCGCGCTATAGGCGGCGGCGACATAAGCGCGAGCTATCTCCTCAGGATCCTCACTATCTACCGCCAGCCGCACGCCAAGTCGAATGGGCATGGATTTCTCCTTAAAGGGTTGGATGGCTCTCGCTGAAAATCGGCTCGTAGTCGCCGGCCGAAGCGACGAGCTGCGCCTGCTCCTCCTGGGTCAACGGCTGGTAATCCGCGCAGGCGCGCAGGAAGAGAGGCAGCACTTTCACATCCCCCGTCGTGCACAGCGCGCTGACCCCTGGCTGCGCGAGGCTGAAGTCAACCGCGGGCTGGATCAATTCCAGCTGGTCAAACGGCTCATACCAGGAACTGTGCGTCCGCGGCCGCTCGTGCCACAGCGCGCGGGCTACTGCCTTGATTACCATCACGCCGACGTTCCGCTCCTGGCAGCGCCGCAGTAGACGCTCGCTGCTGGCGCGGTAGGCCGGGTTGCCGTACAGCACGAAGTTAATGGGAAACATGACGGTGTCAAAGTCGAACCGTTGCAGCGCTTCGTAGAAGACGTCAGCAACCTGCAGCCCGTGCCCGGTGATGCCGATGGTGTCCAGCAACCCTTCTTCGCGGGCCTCGAGGATAGCTTCCAGGGCGCCTCCGGGGCCGGTTGCCCAGTCGAGCTGCTCCAGGCTATCCACGGCGTGGAGCTGGTAGAGGTCAAAGCGGTCCACGCCCAGCCGCTCCAGACTCTCGCGCAGCTCGCGCGCCGCGCCTTCTTTCGTACGCTCTGTCGTCTTGCAGCCCAGGAAAAAGCGGTC
>JAVVFG010000315.1:0-4941 GCA_032260445.1 Anaerolineae bacterium
CAAGCCACAGCCGGTGTAGCTGGCGGCGGCTGCCGCGCAGCGCTTCGAGGACGGCATTCCGGCGGTAGAGGCTCTCCACAGGCGGCTACCGTCTCGCTAGCCGGCGACTTTCCAGGTCGTGCCGTCCGGCCGGTCCTCGAGCACGATACCCAGCGCACGCAGCTCGTCGCGGATCCGGTCGCTCGTTGCCCAATCCTTGCGCGCGCGCGCGTCGGCGCGCAGCGCAATCAGCAGCTCGACCAGGCCCTCTTCGCGCGCAGCATCGGCCTGGCGTGCGCCATCGCGCGGCAGGAGCCCGAGCACGTCGCCGGCAAGCTCGCCAAACAGCGCGTCAATCGCCTCCAGGGAGCCGCGCGTCATTGCTTCCTCGCTGTTAAGCAGGCTGTTGCTCTCGCGGGTCAGGTCCTGCAGCACGCCCAGCGCGCCCGGGGCGTTGAAATCGTCGTTCATGTGCGCCTCAAAGCGCTCGCGGAAGCCGGCGAGCCGGGCCAGCAGCGCCTCATCCGTCGCCCCCTCGGGCGCCGCACCCAGCTTGCTGCGCACCAGTTGCACCGCACTCCCGATGCGCTGCCACCCTTTCTCCGCCGCCTCCACCGCCTCACTGGTGAAGTCAACCGGGCTGCGATAGTGGCTCGACAGGATGAACGTGCGGATCGCCTCCGCCCGCCACCGCTGCAGCGCATCCTTGATCGTTAGCGTATTGCCGAGACTCTTGCTCATCTTCACCCCGTCCAGCGTCAGCGAGCCGACGAGCATCCAGTAGCGCGCAAACGGCGCGCTATGTGCCGCTTCACTCTGGGCGATCTCGCATTCATTGTGTGGGAAGATGTTGTCAACCCCACCGCCATGAATGTCGAAAGTCACCCCGAGGTACTTCGTCGCCATGGCCGAGCACTCGATGTGCCAGCCGGGAAACCCCTCACCCCACGGGCTGGGCCAGCGCAGGATATGCTCCGGCTCGGCTCGCTTCCACAGCGCAAAATCCGCCGGGTGCCGTTTCTCCTCGAGCACGTCGACTCGCACCCCCGCCTCCTGCTCCTCCACGTTGCGCCCACTCAGCTTGCCATATTCCGGGAAAGAGGAGACCTCAAAGTAAACCGAGCCCCCAGCCTCATAGGCGTGTCCCGTTTCTAGCAGCTGCTTCACCATCTCTATCTGTTCCGGCACGTGCCCGCTGGCGCGCGGGCTGATATCCGGCCGCAGCACGTTGAGCGCGTCCATATCGTCGAAGTAGAGCCTCGTGTAGGTCTCGACGATCTGCATCGGCTTGCTCGCCGTCTGCCGCGCCTTCTTCAGAATGCGATCCTCGCCGCTATCCAGCAGGTGGCCCACGTCCGTTATGTTCTGCACGTACAGGACGTCAAGGCCGAGGTAGCGCAGATAACGCACGACCACGTCAAAGCTGATATAGGTCTTTGCGTGCCCCACGTGCGCAACGTCCTGCACTGTCGGCCCGCACACATACATGCCGACCCGGCCCTCGTGTAGCGGCTCAAACGTCTCTTTGCTTCGCGTCAGAACATTGTAAATCTTCAAAGACATAGTGGCTCCCTACATCCGCGCAAAAATCATCCGGCCCGCAGTCGTTTGCAGCACCTTCGTCACCGTCGCCGTCACCGTCTTGTCGATATGCCGCTCCCCCTCCTCGACGACGATCATCGTGCCATCCTCCAGGTAACCGACCCCTTGACCATACTCCTTCCCTTCCTGGATGATGCGCACCGTCAGCTCTTCACCCGGCAGATACGCCGCCTTCACCGCGTTCGCCAGATCGTTAATGTTCAGCACGGTGACACCCTGCAGCTCGGCGACCCGGTTGAGGTTATAGTCATTGGTCATAATCGGGCAGCGCAGCTCGCGCGCCAGCGCTACAAGCTTGCTGTCCACATCGCGTACCTCGGTAACGTCCATGTCTGTGAACTTAAAGGGGATCGGCAGCTCCTGCTGCAAGATGCTCAGCACCTCCAGGCCACGCCGGCCGCGATTACGGCGCAGTGTGTCCGCACTGTCGGCGATATGCTGCAGCTCCACAAGCACAAAGTTTGGCACCATCAACGTCGAGCGAATGAACCCCGTCTTGCTAATATCGGTAATCCGCCCGTCGATAATTACACTCGTATCCAGCAGAATCAGATCCTTCTCCTCTGGCGCGCCATCTCGCACCACGCCGCTGGCACTCACAACCGGGCGCAGCGAGGCAAAGAACGAGCGCACATCATTCTGGCGCCACGCCAGGATCACCACGCTCAGATAGCTGAAGACAATCGCCGCGGCAACCGGCATAATCTGCTTAAACGGTGGCGGCAAAAACGACAGCGGAAACGAGAAAAGCGCACCGGCGACCAGCCCCATAAAAATGCCGAGGATAATCGCCCCCAGCCGCTCCGGCGGCATGCTAATCAGCCGCTGCCGGATCCGCCGGAACGGATGCGTCGTCAGAAAAGGCGTCAAAATCAGCCCGGCGAGGATACCCAACAGGCCGAAGGTAATCACGTAGATCTCTGTGTTGGCCCCGAGCACGTCGGCAAGATAGCTCCCGAATATCCCGAATAGCACCGCGCCAATAATGCCGCCCAACAGCCGGAAGAAAAAATCGACACTGAAAGTCATGCTACCTCAATAAATAGAAAGGATGAACGCACGTCACGGACGCTCGTTCACCCGTAGCTGCAGATCAGAGGACTCAGATAACTCATGGCCCCAAGGCGGAGCCATTCAGAAGCGGATAGATAATCGATGGAGGGCCGCTCGTGCCCCGGCGAAGATGATCAATGATAAAAAACAATAAGTGCAGGTACAGCGCTACGGGCCGTGCTTGCCAATGTAGCATATCGCAGGAGACAAGGCAAACAGATAAAAAGAAAAGGCCCCACCTGCAGCGGCAAGTGGGGCACCACTTTCATGCCACCGTGCTAACCTTAGCGGCGCATGATCGGCGCCTCCGGATGGCGCCCTGGCCGCGCGCTGACCATACTGGCGATCGGCGGTCGCTGCTCGCGCCGTACCGGCCGGTGGTTCGCCGGCCCTACCTCGCGTTGTGGCTCGGCCTCCACCGCCTGTGCCCGCGCCGCCGCTACCCGTGGCTGCCCGGCCAGCACCGGCCGAACCGGTTGCTGCAAGCGCTGCCTCGACGGCCGCTCTGCCACCGTCCCATCACTATCGAACAGATGGTCGCCGGCAAGCGAAAAAGCGCCGATGAACAGGATCCGCGTGAGCCACACCAGCACGGCCACAAACGGCGGCACGACTTCCAGGAGTTGCTCGCGGCTGAGCACCTCGTTGCCAAACGGATGGTTCAGCAGCGTTAGATTCACCGCCCACCACGTCATTAGCGCGTTCATCGTCGCCCCCAGCAGCCAGGCGCCCATCAAGTACCAGCTCTCGCTCCACGTCCCCTGCTCCCGCTCCGGCGCGAAAAGCCAGGCCAGGCCGGCAAAATCGATCGCACAAAACGCTATCGCCAGGATAGTCGCCCAGCCGAGACCGGCAAAGCTGGCGTTACCTAACAAATCTCGTAGCGCGTAGCGTGTCGTATCAAAATTAAACAGCTCAAATGCCAACAGGGCCAGAACAAGGAGCACGCTAATTGCTGCCTGCCGCGCGGCATGTGCCGGTACGGCAAGCGTCATGGTTCCTCCCCAGGCCCCCCCAACCCCAGACAGTGGCTCGTTACGCATGGTCGTATCTCCTCTCGTTTGGACGTATGCGCCTCTTCCCCTCCCGCCGTCTACCCTGGCCCACAACTGAAAAGGGGGTGCTGGTGAGGGTGCAGTCCCACCAGCACCAGTTGTGGGGAAGAGGGTAGAACAAACGTTCTAATCACAGTTTAGACCATTTGTCCGACCTTGTCAATGATCAGTTGGCCAAAAGGTCCCGCCACAACTACTTGACGCCGCCCCCACTCTCTATTACCATATGAACAGGTCCGTTAACGTTAACGGTAACGTTAACGAAGCCTTTTTCACTCTTGCCAGCCTGTTTCCGGTCCCGGCCCGCTCCCAAGCTCGCTGGGTCCTCCGCCCGCCGGGCAGCATCAGCGCCAGTGCCGGCGCCTACCGTACCGGCCCACTGCAGACAAGCGAGGAAAGCAGATGATCGACCTCACCCAGTTCGCCGTCTGGTTTGTCACCGGAAGCCAACACCTTTACGGGCGAGAGGCGCTCACAGCCGTAGCCGCCAACGCTCAGCAGGTCGCCGCCGCGCTCGACGGCTCCACACACATCCCCGTCCGCGTCGTCTTCAAGCCCGTCGTCACCACCCCCGAAGCCATTGCCGCCCTCTGCGAAGAGGCCAACCGCGACCCCGCGTGCATTGGCCTCGTCGCCTGGATGCACACCTTCTCCCCGGCTAAGATGTGGATCGCCGGCCTCTCCGCCCTGCGCAGACCGTTCCTCCACCTCCACACGCAGTTCAACCAGGCGCTGCCCTGGGTCACTATCGACATGGACTTCATGAATCTCAACCAAGCGGCCCACGGCGACCGCGAGTTCGGCTACATCGCCACCCGCCTCGGCCTGCGCCGCAAGGTTGTCGCCGGCCACTGGTCGGCCGCCGAGGTGCAGGCCCGCATCGGCACCTGGACCCGCGCCGCCGCCGCCTGGCAGGACGCCCAAGGCGCACGCATAGCCCGCTTCGGCGACAACATGCGCCAGGTCGCCGTCACCGAAGGCGACAAAGTCGAGGCGCAGCGCCGCTTCGGCTACGCTATCGACGGCTACGGCGTCGGCGATCTTGTGGCAGCCATCGCCGCGGTCGAGTCCGGCGACGCCGATCGCCTCGTCGATGAATACGAATCCCGCTACGAGATCGCGCCGGCGCTGCGAGAGAACGGCGCCGCGCGTGCCTCCCTGCAAGAAGCCGCCCGTATCGAGCTCGGCCTGCGCCATTTTCTCGAGGAGGGCGACTTCAAGGCCTTCACCGACACCTTCGAAGACCTCCACG
>JAVVFG010000316.1:0-4939 GCA_032260445.1 Anaerolineae bacterium
GCCGGCCGTCGACCAGCCCCATCTCGTACTTGGTGTCGACGAGGATCAGCCCGGCACGGGCGGCAAGCTGTTGTCCGCGCCGGAACAGGGCGACCGCCGTCTCCTCGATCTCCACCCACAGGGCAGGAGGGACAAGGCCGCGGGCGAGGATCTCTTCCCGGGTGATGCGCTGATCATGCTCCCCTTTCGCCGCCTTCGTCGTTGGCGTGATGATGGGCTCAGGCAGCGGGTCGTTCTTGCGCAGGCCGTCAGGTAAGTCAATGCCGTATGGCCGGCGCTCGCCCTGCTCGTACAAATACCACAGCGAGGTCTTGGTTACCCCGGTGATGTAGCCGCGCACCACGATCTCTACCGGCAGCGGTTCGGCCGCGCGGGCGATGGTCACATTCGGGTCGGGCACGTCGACGACGTGATTAGCGACGATATCCGCAGTTTGCGCGAACCACCAGGCGCTCAGCTGGTTGAGCACCTGCCCCTTGTAGGGCACCAGCCCTAGCACCCGGTCGAAGGCGCTGATGCGATCAGTGGTGATTAAGACGCGCTCGCCATCGCGCTGGTAAACGTCGCGCACTTTGCCCTCGTAACGGGCGCCCAGCTCCGGAAAGTCGGTACAGGCGAGGCAGTGGGGGATGGCGTTGCGTAAGGCGTCGTGACTCAGCATCGGTCGTCCTTCCTCAGGCATGCTTCATGCCGTTGATAAAGAGCTGCAGCCCATCCATGCCCCGCTCGCCGCGATGGTAGCGTGGGTGCTGCCAGGGGAAGACGTGGTTCTCCGGGTGCGGCATCAGGCCCATCACGTTGCCTGCTACGTTGGTCAGGGCAGCGATCGCTAGCGCGGAGCCATTGGGGTTCTCAGGATAGGTTTCGGCCGGTCCGTTGCCAGCAGCCGGCCCCTGGCTGTACTGCAGGGCAATTAGGTCATGCTCCTGTAGCGCCACTAGGGTCGCACCATCACGCACCGCCAGACGCCCCTCGCCGTGAGCAACCGGACAGTAGATCCGCTCGCGCAGGCCGTCGGTGAAGAGGGACGGGCTGTGGGGATTAGGCTGCAAAGTGACCCATCGGCACTCAAAATGGCCGTTCTCGTTGTAGGTCAGGGTCACGGCACGGCCGTCGGGCAGCGGAGCACCGAGGATGCCCGCCTTGACGAGCGCCTGGAATCCATTGCAGATGCCCAGCACGGGACGGCCGTCGTCGACAAAACGGCGTAAGTCGGCGCCAAATCGCTGCCGCAAATCCAGCGCCCATAGCGCGCCAGCGCCGAGGTCATCGCCATAGGAGAAGCCGCCGGGGATCACCAGCATCTGGTAATCGGCCAGCCGTTTTTCCACCGCCTGTAAGGCGTTGATGCTCACGATTTCAGCAGTGCCGCCGGCCAGCTCGCAAGCGAGCGCGGCGTCGTGGTCGCGGTTCGTGCCGCGGGCATGGAGGATGAGCACCCTGGGCCGTGGTGTCAGGGCGGACCGGCGCGGCGACGGCTGCTTAGCAGAGCCGTACTGCCTGGTGTCTCGTCCCCTGCTCTCCATAACGGCGACGTGCCCGCGCCACGCTGTCTCCAGATCTGCCACCGGCAGGTCGATGACCAACCTGCCCTGTTGCCACAGACGCAACCTGCCCGTTTCCGTCATGGCGCCGATTGTCGCGTGCGGGATGCCCTCCAGCAGGGCAGCGAGCCGCGCCACGTCATCTGGGCGGACTTCCAACAGCAACCGTCCGGCCGATTCGGAGAAGAGCAGCACCTCGGCCGGGAAACCGCTGTGCGCCGGCGGCAGGGGATCAAGATCGACGTCGATGCCTACCCGGCCCGCCAGGGCCATCTCCGCCAGCGCGACCGCCAGGCCCCCTTCGCTGCAATCGTGCGCGGACTGGATCAGGCCAGCCTGCATCGCCAGGAAGACGGCGCGGTAGCGCTTCAGGGGCTCACTGACGGGCTGCGGCGGCTGCATTGCAACGCTCGTTCCCTCGCCCGTGACGAGGTGGTAATGGCTAGCGCCCAACTCGTCGCTGGTCTCACCCACGATGACCAGCACGTTGCCCGCTTGCTTGGCGTCCATTGTCACCGCGCGTGTCACGTCGGGGACGATGCCTAGCGCGGAGATGAGCAACGTGCCGGGAATGGCATGCTTTTCGCCGTCCGCGCCAGTGTACTCGTTGTTCAGGCTGTCTTTACCGGAGATGAAGGGCGTCTGGTAGGCGATGGCGGCATCGTGGCAGCCCTGCGCGCAGCGCACCAGCGAGCCGAGCCGGTCCGGCAGATTGGGATTACCCCAGCAGAAGTTGTCTAAAATGGCGATCTGGTCCGGGTCGGCGCCAGTGGCGACAACGTTACGCACCGCCTCGTCGACGGCCGCCCAGGCCATGGCATACGGATCCCACTGGCCATAACGCGGGTTGATCCCGTTCGCCAGCGCAACCCCTCTGCTCACCGCGGTGCGCGCATGCTCTGAAGCGAACTGGGCATCTTGCGGCACCAACACGGTCGCGTCACCCGGTCCATGCTCGCCAACGCCATGAAGCGGCTTCACGGCCGTCCCGCCCTGTACCTCGTGGTCATAGCGCCGGACCACTTCTTCCTTGGAGCGGATGTCAGGGTGGGCGAGCAGCTTCAAGAGGACCTCGCCAGGTGTGTCTTTGTTTGTCCTCGCGCGCGGCGGTTCATTGGCTTCCTCGCGCGGTCCGTCCGCCTGCCATACGGCCGTCATGCGCTGCCGTGGCAGACCATCGTGCAAGAACGCCATGGTCAGCTCGCCCGCGAGCGTGTCGCCATGGTAAACGCGCAAATGGCCGTCGCCGGTGAACGTGCCCAGTTCCGTTAGCTCGACGTCGTGCGCGTCGCAGATTGCCTGCAGGCGCGCCACGTTGGCCGGCGGCACGGCGAGCACCATGCGCTCCTGCGCTTCGCTCAGCCAGATTTCCCAGGGACGCAAGCCTGGATATTTGAGGCGCACCCGCTCCAGCTGCACCGTCGCGCCCAGCCCTTCACCCATCTCGCCCACGGCCGACGAATATCCGCCCGCGCCGCAGTCGGTAATCGCACTGTAAAGCCGCTCGTCGCGGGCGCGCAGCACCACTTCCTGCACCTGCTTTTCGACGATCGGGTTGCCGATCTGCACCGCGGTACCGGCGATCGCGCTCGTCTCCACGTCCATCTCCATGCTGGAAAAGGTCGCGCCGCGCAGCCCGTCCCGGCCGGTGCGCCCGCCAATAGCCACGATGGCGTCGCCTGGCTGCGGCGCGCTGGGGTGGCTGCCGTGCGGCAGGATGCCCAGGCAGCCGCAGTAGACGAGCGGGTTGGCCGTGTAGCCCGGATGGTAGTGGATCGAGCCATTGACCGTGGGGATGCCCATCTTGTTGCCGTAATCCTCGATGCCGTGGACCACTCCGGCAGCGATGCGGCGGGGATGGAGCACGTTGTGCGGCAGCTCGTCGTGCTCGAGGTCAGGCGGGCCGAAGCAGAGGATGTCGGTGTTGGCGATGGGCCGGGCGCTGACGCCGAGCACGTCACGCACCACGCCGCCGACGCCGGTATTGGCCCCGCCAAACGGCTCCAGCGCCGAGGGATGGTTGTGCGTCTCTACCTTGAAGGCAAGGTCAAACTGCTCGTCGAAGGCGACGATCCCAGCGTTGTCCACGAACGCGGAGCGCACCCACGGCCGGTTAATCTCCTCGGTTGCGCCGCGGATGTAGGTGTTGAGCAGGCCGTCGATCGTCTCCCTGTCGCCGTCGGGTCCCGTGTAATCGATGAGCGCCCTGAACGTCTTGTGCACGCAATGCTCGCTCCAGGTCTGCGCCAGCGTCTCCAGCTCCACATCGGTGGCGTCCCGCCCTTCTCCCTGGTAGTAGGCGCGAATCGCCTGCATCTCTTCCAGGTTGAGCGCCAGCCGCCGCTGCTGGCTGATCGCCAGCAGCTCGCCGTCATTGGCGTCGCGAATCCGGATGACCTCGATCGTGTCGTCGGCGGGTTGGGCAGGCACAAACGGCGCCGTGACCGGCCGGTTGATGGCGAAGCGCTGGATGACGGGATTGGCGAAAACCTCAGCAGCCAGCCGCTGCAATGTCCCCTCATCCAGGTCGCCTTCCAGCAGGAACTGCTGCCCGGTCGCGGCGCGCGCCAGGCCGTCGATGCCCAACAGATGGGCGGCGCGCACGAGGCTGTCGGCCGGCGGGTCGGTGACGCCGGGTAACAGCGTCACTTCAATAAGAGATGCGGAGCCTTCGCGGGTGGCCTGCGACTGCTCGCCGATAGTGAACTGCTCGGTAACCGGATCGGCCAGGAGCTCGGCGGCGATCCTGCGAACAGCCGCCTCATTCAGATCACCCTGCAGGAAGTAGAGGCGGTTGGCGTACACGTGATCCAGATCCAGCCCGGTGATGCCCAGCTGGTGCGCCGTCTGCACGTAGCTGTGGCCGTTCGCCGCGCAGGGCGTTACGACAACACGGTAAGTCGCGATTGCGCCGGCAGCTGTCTCCATCCACTCGCTCCAAAACAAAAACTCCCAGAAGTGACAGTTGAGGGAGTTGCGGGTTCGTCTTCCAGATGACGAAAGAGAATGACGCTACCGGTTGAAGAGAGGGATGATGCGCACGGCCCCGGCACCTGCCTGCGCCTGCCTCGCCAGCTAATTGCCCCCAAAATGATTAACCTTCCTTTCCCACCATGGTTCTCCTATTGTACTGGAAGGGGAGCACCATCGTCCAATGAATATCGCAGATGGCGCCGGCTGTCTTTGATCCACAGCCGTCACTGTCATCTGACTTGACACCCAACCGAATTAGGTTACGATAAAGATTATCTTGTTTCAAAATGATTTGAATACTTTGAACGACGAAAAGCCTTCCTCGTCGTTCATGGAAGAGTGCTTCTCAGGGAGACAGAGCAAGCTTCTCAGGGAGACACAGTAATGAAGACAGTCGAGTTACTATTGGCGGCGCTTGGCGC
>JAVVFG010000317.1:0-4936 GCA_032260445.1 Anaerolineae bacterium
ACGCTTTCCTCGGCCAGCACCACTGCCGCCTCATGCTGTCCAAGATGGTTGGACAACAGACCTGCTCCGACCAGAGCGCGAGCGCGAACGGCGGTGGCCCGTTGTGGCCGGCGCTGCAGCATCTTTGTCAGCCAATCACGCCCTTCATGGAAGTGGCCGCGCATATGCCAGAACCAGCGCAGCGCCGACGCCAGCTGCAGTGCCGGCGTCATGTCATGATCCGCCGCGGGGCTGTCGGCCGCCAGCAACCAGTCCAAGGCGACGCGCAGATTGTCATGTTCCTGCTCCAAGCGCTCAAGCCATTGCAGCTGCTCGGCCCCTCTTAACTGCTCATCCGCCGTCTCGGCAAGTGCCATGTGGAAGGCAACATACCGTTCCTTTGTCTCCGCCCACAGTGCAGAATCGCGTTCCAGATGTTCCAGGGCACACTGGCGGATGAGTTCGTGTAGATCGTAACGGCCGCTCTCGTTTCGCCGCAGCAGCGATTTGGAAAACAGGGCTGATAACACAGGAAGGTTTGCCCCTCCAACCGCCTGCGCCGCATCGCGCTGAAACCCGCCCCGAAAGAGTGATAATTGGCACAGGGCGAGCTGCTCTTCTTCCGCGAGAAGTTCCCAGGAGTGCTCAAAGACGGCGCGCATGGACCGCTGCCGTTTGGGCACATCCCGCAAGGTCGTCCTCAGAATATCGAGACCACGCTCAATTTCGTCGGCGATGGCTGCACAAGAGAGCACCGTGACCCACGCCGCCGCTAGCTCGATAGCCAGCGGCATGCCCTCCACCAGCCGGCAGATGCGCACGACCTCAGGGCGGTCTTCGGCCGAGAGCCCAAAATCGACCTGTGCCCGCCGCGCCCTTTGCAGGAAGAGCTGCGCGGCGCTGTACTTCTCGAGTGCCTCCGCCTCGCCTTCAGCCGGCACGGGCAATCCCTGCACCTCGAAGACCCATTCGCCACTCAGTGCCAGCCGCTCCCGTGAAGTAGCCAGCAGTTTGAGCTCCGGGGCCCTCGCCAGAAGCTCTGCGACCAGATCGACTCCCTCCAGGAGATGCTCCAAGTTGTCCAACAGCAAGAGCAGCTGTCTATTACTGAGGTAGCTGGCGAGCTGACGGCGGGGCTCGGCACGGCCGGAGAAGTCGAGACCGACTGCCTGGCCAATGGCCGGTACCATAAACTCGGGGGAGCTGGTGGTCGCTAGAGAAGCGAAGAAGATGCCATCAGCGAAGCGCTCCCACACATAGCAGGCAGCCTCAACGGCTAGCCGCGTTTTGCCAATCCCCCCAGGACCGACGACGGTGAGCAGGCGACAGCCGGGGTCAGTCAGGAGTTGCGTCAGCGTTGCCAGTTCTGCCTCCCGGCCAACCAACGGGGTTGCCGGGGCTGGTAGGTTCCACGCTGGCCCGACCGGCGGGGCGCTGGAGGCTGCCGCAGCGGAGCGTGGCGGCGTGGGAGATTCGAGTGCTGCCAGCCCCGTTGGGCGTCCTAGGCGCGCCACCGGCCGCAGGCCGCGTGCGGCCTCGACGAACACAAGCTGCCCTTCTGCGGGGATGTGCAGGCAGCGTCCGAGCAGCTCCGCCAGCTCCCGTGATGGGCGGCGCTCGTCGGCCTCGATTTTGCGCAGCGCCGATACAGAGCAGCCGGCACAATCGGCCAGTTCGGGTCGGGTCAGGCGAAGGGCCTCGCGCCGCTCGCGTAGCCACTCGCCAAAGGAGACCAGGTAGTCCATCTTGACCTTCCCTTGCCCGTGGGCGGCAGGGAATGACATTGCTCACGAAATGAACCCTCTTCTGCAACGGCAGACCGGTCCGCTGGTACCGATGTGTCTGGAGCGATGTGTGCCACTTTGTGGGGCAGTGGGAGGGGTCGCGTGCCCCCGTTTGGGGCAGTGATAGGGGCGCTAGGTGCCCCCACTTACCCGGAATCATAGCACATAATGACGACGTGCTCAATTATGAACACACGATTACCAGAAAAGGAAACAATCGATGACGGTTACAAGTGACACCGCGATAGATCACACACATACAGCCACCATGCACGTAGACGGCCGCAACATCCGCAGCTCGCTGGCAACCGGGGGCCGCTTTCTCTTCCACCTGCTAGAAATGATCGTCGCGATGATGGTTGGGATGGCCCTCCTTTATGGACTGGACGTCCTGAGCCCCGAAACGGCCCGTTATGCAGCCTTCTTCAAGTTTGGAACGAATCCTTTCGACCTCGCGATGGGAATGTTCATGACGGTGCCGATGGTTGGTTGGATGCTCGTACGTGGCCATGGCCGGCGTCATAGTGCCGAGATGGCCCTCGCCATGCTGGCGCCGGTGGCTGCCATCCTCGTGCTACGCCAGGCGGGAGCGGAAGACTATCTACCATGGCTCGACTATGCCGGCCACGCGGTGATGTTACCCGCGATGCTCATTGCCATGCTGTACCGGCGTGACCACTTTTCGGGCAAAGCCGGTCACGGCGGACATGCAGCGCACGGCCCCCACGGGTGATTGAAATGATTACGCAGAGTGATGTTGTGTTGGATCCTAACTATGCCGTAGGCAGTAAAGGAGGCAATAGAGAAATAAGCTGGCGACGTGTGAAGTTGAACCGAAAACGTGACAGTGGCCGAATCTGGCCACACCAAAATGAAAAGGGTGAGATCACCCGCGAGCAGGTTAAGCTCGTGAAAGAGGGTACTGGAGAAAGAACAGTATCCGAAACCTATATAGGAGAATCAAAATCATGATGATACTACCGTTACTTCTCGTTGTCGGCGCTGTGGCTTACGCCCGCGGCTGGAGACCCGAGTTTCTGGCGAAGCTGACTCAAACCGGTCAGGAGCCGCTTGATATCCTGGACGCTCGCTATGCGCGCGGCGAAATCACGCGGGACGAGTACCAGCAGGCGCGCACGGCTCTGCAAGTCTGAGCCAAAAGACAATCGCCTAGGGTGCTGAGTTCAGCGGGTTGAGGAAAAGACCCGGCCCAATCGGAAGAACCGGGCTGATCCCCCCGCTGAGCTCGACACCTAGCATCTGGAATGGAGTAAACCTTAGGAGGAACGTGATGGGGACGAATCTTCCGACTATCGCGGGTTTCATCTCGACAGCGCTCTTTGCGCTGGGAACACTGCCGATGCTGACCAAAGCATTCCGCACCAAGAACATGGCTTCCTACAGTCTGGGTAATATCCTGCTGAGCAACGTCGGCAACATCATCTACTCGCTCTATGTGTTCAGCCTGCCGCTAGGGCCCATCTGGTTCCTGCACAGCTACTACTTGCTTACGACAGCGCTGATGTTGCTCTGGTATGTCCGCTATGAGGGATGGCCACGGCAGATTCTACCGCTCCGGGGCGCTCGGAAGCTTCAGTTCCTCTCGCCATCCTGTTGCCCAGCAGTGCCGTGACGTAGCTAGAATGGAGGTCGATTCATGAACGCAGCTACGTCTTCAAGTGAGTTGGATTACCAGTGGGCCGGCGTCACGGCTATTAGCGGCATCACCGGTGTTATCGTCTACGTGTACGTCATCGTCACCGAATCGGTGGATGTGCTTGCCGTACTCGCCTCCATCCTCTTGCTTTCGGCGTCAGCCTAAGCAGTATCGGGCTCTACTACGTACTTGGCGGAACTAGAGCCTCTCCGCTCGTGCTCATCGCTGCGATAGCCAACGTCATTGCCGCGGCCATCTTGCTTACTATGATCCTGGTCCAGATGTCAATTAAGACAGCAGTACCAGAGCCAGACGCCGGCCTCAAAGCTGTCTGGTGGGGACTTGACGTCGCCTGGGACGTTTATTACGGCGGGGGTACGCTGCTGTTCGGGCTGAGCATGGTTGGCCGGCGCGGTCTCGGTGTTTGGCTGGGTCTGCCTGGGGTCTTGATCGGCGCCCTGTTGCTTGGCTTCAATATCGTCGCGTTCCCGGTTCCGCCGGCCAACGCAGGTCTTGTGGATCTCGGCGCGTTATCTGGTCTCTGGTATGTGATTGTCTGTGCTCGCCTGGTGTTGCTGCCGTTGTCATGGGAAGGCAGCATCGGAGGGCAACCGCCTAGAGCGTGTTCCCCTGTGGGGAAGGATGAAAGCCGGGCCGCTGTATCGGGCACAATGGTAGCCCCGCGCGCGGTTACCGGGCAGCGGCCGTCTAGTGGGGTATTTGATGCGCCGTCCGGCGGATCAGAGGGGAAGGAGCGCAGGTGGCCAGGCAGGAGACCTTGACAGGGCCCCTACCTGGCCATCCCAGGATTACCGAACGACAAGCGTGCCGACCATGCCTGAATCTTCATGACCGGGCACGGTGCAGATGTACTCGTACTCGCCCGGCTCGCTCGGCGTGAAGGTAATGGTAGCACTATGGTCCGCAGCGGCAGAAACGTGGAGGTCAAGCTCTTCTGCCTCCATAGTCATATCGTGATCTTCCATCTCTTCTTCCTCCTCGGCACCTACTACCTCGCCGGAGAGGGGAATATGCTCGATACTGAAGTCGTGGTCGAGCGCGCCTTCGTTCTGCAGCGTCAGCACGACCGGGATGCCGGCGGTCACCTCAATACGGTCAGTGCTCCATTCGATATCGCGGGCGATGATTGTTACTTCCTGTTCTCCGGCCGCTTCTTCACCGTCATCGCCGCCGTCGCCGCCACAGGCGACCAGAACCAGTGCGAGCAACAATAGCGGTACAAGTAAAATCGTACGCTTCATCTTCTTCTCCTTTCACACACATTATCACTGGTGCTATTGTACGCGCGTGGTCCGGAATTGGTTCTACGCCGAATGGCCCGGATACTACCCGCTGTCTGGCCTATCGATCAGACACCGCAGCTATTCCCACCGCCACCTGGCTGGGGCAGCGCGTTGTTGCTCGCCAGCCATTGGCGCACCTGCTGGAAACCGGTGCTGGAGAACACCTCGCGCCCGACGGCCATGCGCGGCTCGACGTCGGCGTAGGCCAGATT
>JAVVFG010000318.1:0-4913 GCA_032260445.1 Anaerolineae bacterium
CACAGCTTCCTCGTCGTCGAGATGAATGCCGGGCAAATGCTGCATGACATCCGCGCCGCCGTTGGCCGGCACTTCCCGGTACATTTCTATGGGCGGATGGGTGGGGCCGTCCCGCTCCCGGCGGAAGTTGAACAGGAAGCGAGGGCAATCCTTGAAGGCGCAGCGACGCCGCAACATACGGTCCTGGAGGGTAGCAATGGTAACCGCTGAGCCGGTAATTCTCGCCGAATTCGAAAAGGTAGTCTACGAGCGGCCCGAGTCGCTATCGACAGTGCATACACACTACTGCCCGGGCTGCACGCACGGCACTGCGCACCGCCTGGTTGCCGAGGTGCTCGACGAGTTGGGCCTGCGCGAGCGCACCATCCTGGTGGCTTCCGTCGGCTGCAGTGTCTTCTCGTACAATTACTTCGACGTGGACGCGTGCGAGGCGGCCCATGGCCGGGCGCCGGCGATGGCCACGGGCATCAAGCGGGCCAATCCGGAGAATATCGTCTTCACTTACCAGGGCGATGGCGACCTGGCCTCGATCGGCATGGGCGAGATCGTCCACGCTGCCAGCCGCGGCGAGCAGATCAGCGTGATCTTCATCAACAACGCGATCTACGGCATGACCGGGGGGCAGATGGCGCCGACTACGCTGCTGGGGCAGAAGACGACTAGCAGTCCGCGCGGTCGTTCGGTGGAGATGGCGGGGCAGCCGATTCGAATGGCGGAGCTGCTGGCACCGCTGCCTGGCGTCGTCTACAGCGCGCGCCGCAGCCTCCACGACGCGCGCCACGTCTTACAGGCCAAGAAGGCCATCACCCTCGCCTTCCAGGCGCAAGTGCAGGGTCTCGGCTTCAGCATGGTCGAGCTGCTCTCGTCTTGCCCGACAAACTGGGGCATGACCCCGCTGCAGTCGCTGCACTGGATGGAAGAGAAGATGGTTGCCTACTATCCCCTGGGTGATTACAAGGTGCACGACGCGCTGCAGCGCAGGCGGGGCCGGCGTTAGCGATGAACAGTGCGCTCTCCCAACCCTTCTATCGAGGAGCCCATAGATGACCACACCCTGGCGGAAACGCTATGCGCAACGTATGCAGTGGATGGGCAGCAGCATCATTCGCGAGCTGCTCAAGCTGACCGATAGACCGGAGATCATCAGCTTTGGCGGCGGCCTCCCCGCCCCTGAACTGTTCCCGGTGGAAGCGTTTGCCGACGCTGCACGCAAGGTGCTAAAGGAGCAAGGCAGCCGGGCGCTGCAGTACAGTACAACCGAGGGCTACCGGCCGCTGCGCGAGTTCATCGTCGAGCGGATGAGCCGCTACGGCATCCCGGCGCATGTGGAGAATGTGCTTCTGACGAGCGGCTCGCAGCAGGCGCTGGACATGATCGGGAAGATCCTGATCAATCCCGGCGATTCGATCCTCACCGAAGAGCCAACCTATCTAGGGGCGCTGCAGGCATGGCGCGCCTACCAGGCCGACTTCGTCACGGTGCCGCTCGACGACGATGGCATCACGACCGGCGCCGTGCTAGAAGAGGCTTTGTGCGCGGGCCCGAAGTTCATGTATATCCTACCGAACTTCCACAACCCAGGCGGCGTAACCCTCTCCCTCGAGCGGCGCAAGCGCATCGTGGAGATCTCTGACCAGACGGGTATTCCGATCATCGAAGATGATCCGTACGGGCAGCTGCGCTTCGAGGGAGACCATCTGCCGCCGCTGCTCGTCCTCGACGCCGACCGGCTGAACCACGACGATTACGCCAACGGCAATGGTGACGGCTACTTCCGCCAAGGCAACGTCATCTATCTCAGCACCTTTTCCAAGACCCTCGCACCCGGGCTGCGCCTTGGCTGGATTGTCGCGCCGGAAGAGGTGATCAACCGCTGCGTGATGGCCAAGCAGGGAATGGACCTGCACACGAGTACATTTGACCAGATGGTAACCTATGAAGTGGCGCGCGACGGCTTCATCGACGAACACGTGCTCGAGATCCGGCGTGTCTACCGAGAGCGGCGCGACCTGATGCTGGCGATGCTCGCGCAGCATTTCCCGCCGGAAGCGCGCTGGACGCGCCCAGAGGGCGGCTTGTTCCTCTGGGTCACCCTGCCCGCGTGGATCGACACGACCGAATTGTTGCCACGCGCCGTGGAGAATAAGGTCGCCTATGTACCCGGCTCGGCTTTCTATCCGGGCAGCGCGCCAAGCAGTAGCTTCCGTCTCAACTTCTCCAACGCCCGGCCGGAGCAAATCGAAGAAGGGATGCGCCGGCTTGGCGAGGTGGTAGCACGGGCGCTGGAAGAGAAGCGCGCGCCGCTGCCCACGTAATTCCTGTGAGACGATTGGCGGGCAGTGGACGGCGTTCGATGTCGTTTTTGATCCCCGTTCCCTGAGCCCCGATCGCCGGAGATCTGATGGAAACTTCTATTATCATAGCTGGATTTGGCGGTCAAGGGGTTCTCTTTGCCGGGCAGGTTCTGGCCTACGCGGCGATGGACGCCGGCCGGCACGTCACCTGGATTCCCTCCTACGGGCCGGAAATGCGCGGAGGCACCGCTAATTGTACCGTCATCATCAGCGACGAGGCCATCGGCGCGCCGTTCGTGGACCGGCCGGACGTGGCTATTGTCCTCAACGCGCCCTCCTTCGAGAAGTATGAGCTCCTGGTGAAGCCCGGGGGTTTACTCATCGTCAACAGCGCAATCATTGACGCGACGAGCGAGCGTGAGGACATCGACGTCGTCTACATCCCGGCAAACCATATCGCCGCGGAACTGGGTAGCGTTAAGATGTTGAACATGGTCGTCGTCGGCGCCTTGCTCGGCACCCAGCCTATTTTCACGCTTGAACAGCTTGGCGATACGCTGCGCGAGCACCTACCTGTCTCCAAACAGCACCTGCTGGAGGCGAACCTCCAGGTTTTGCAGCGCGGTTTTGAGGCGGCTCGCGGGGAAGTGAGCATCCAGTAGCCAGCTTCTGGCTGGCGTTCCGTCGCCTGCTGCGGCGGCAGGAGCATTCGGGCAGCCGTGTGGTGCCGTGCACACAGCTGTTCTTATTCGTCCAGAGCTAGGTTTGCCTCCACCCTGGCAGGGGCTACAATCGCCGCGATGAATCGTTCCCGGCATCTCCTGCAATCGACCCTCATTGTCATTATCCTCTTCGGCCTCGACAAGGTCATCGGTTTCGTCCGTACGGTCTTGGTTGGCGCTACCTTCGGCACAACCCCGGTGTTCGATGCGTTCACCGCGGCAAACCAGCTCCCGGAAGTTTTCGTCACCCTGATTTCCGGCGGGGCGCTGGCAGCAGCGTTTATCCCCGTTTATTCGCAGCACCTGACAAGCCGGCGGGCGCAGGAGGCGGCAAGCCTCGCCAGCGCAACACTCACCCTGGTCGTGCTCATTCTGGGTGCCATTTCGGCAATTGCCGCCCTGTTCGCGCCGTGGATCACGCGTGCGCTGCTGGTACCCAACTTCCCGGTCGAGCAGCAACAGCTCACCGCCGATCTGATGCGCATTATCCTCTTACAAACAACCCTCTTTGGGCTCAGCGGTGTGCTCAGCGGCATTCTCAACGCGCACCAGCACTTCGTGATGCCGGCGCTGGCGCCGATTGCCCTCAATGTGGGCTACTTCATTGGCCTGTTCGTCTTTGTGCCCGCGATGGACGGGGACATCCATGGCCTGGCGTGGGGGACGGTTGCCGGCGGGTTCCTGCACATTCTCATCCAGGTGCCTGCCCTGCTGCGGTACCGGTTCCGCTACCGCCCGCAGCTTGGCCTGTCGCTAGCCGGCGTACAGGAGGTCGCGCGCCTCATGGGGCCGCGCATAGTGACCCTGGGCACGATCCAGTTCGCCGACTTGTTCATCATCCGCCTGACCTCGGGTCTGCCGAGCGGCAGTACCTCCGGTTACTTCTACGCCTACTACCTGCAGCAGCTACCGGAAACGCTCTTCGGCACGGCGATAGGTATCGTCGTCTTTCCGACGCTGGCAGAGCTGTACAACGCCGGCGACATCGAGCGCCTCAAGCGCACGGCGATGAATGCGCTCAAGGTTGTGTGGACCCTGACCATTCCCGCCGGAGCGTTCCTGGTTCTCCTCGGCCGGCCGGCAATCGCCCTGGTACTGGAGCGAGGGCAGTTTGACGCGCAGTCGACAGCGCTGGTTTACAGCGTTCTCATCTTCTTTAGCGTGCGCGTCGTCGCCGAAGCGACCCTTGAGATCGTCGCGCGTCTCTTTTATGCGCAGCACAATACGCTGACGCCGATGTACGCCGCGATCGTCTGGCTGGTCGTCACCGTCTCACTGCTCTACGTCTTTGTGGACGATCTCGGCGTGGGCGGCCTGGCCCTGGCGACAACCGTCGGCTTTACCGTGCAGTCGGCGCTGCTTCTCTTCCTCAACCGGCGCGCTTTGGGCAGCCTCGGCGAGCGCGATCTGCTGCAGAGCCTCGGCCGGGCCCTGGCGGCGACAGGAGCCCTCACGGTCACGATCCTCGCCATCCGGGTCGCCGTCGACACAGTCCTCGCCGGCAGCGCAGGCAGACTTGCCGCGCTGACCGGTCTGGTCGACGGTGCGACGATGCAGGCGCTGTTGTTCGTCGTCCTCGGGGGCAGCGGCGGTGCGCTCGTCTACCTGCTCTTGAACTTGCTCCTCGGCGGACGCGAAATCCCCGCGGCCATCCGCCTGATCCGCCCGCGGGCCGGCCGGATCCAGAGCGTCTAGACTATGCCGTAAAGCGCCGCGAAAAAGCCACCGCGACGTTTTCGAACGACGGTTCGGTTTTTTGAAACCAATGTTGACATCTCCGAACATCTGTGCTAAACTGTTTCCTGTCGGACGTCACGGGAAAGCAGCCCCCTGCTTCCTCGGCGGCGGCGGAGCCCGCTGTCGTGCAGCCGGATCGTCTCTTGACGCTGCCGGCGAT
>JAVVFG010000319.1:0-4913 GCA_032260445.1 Anaerolineae bacterium
CGTGTTGCGACCGGGGGGAATGGTGGTGCTGGTTGGGCTGACGGAAGGCGTGACGCTCGCTAGCCGCGCGCTGATGGCGGGATGGAAGGCGTTCTACCGGCTGAGCCCGAGGAGCCTGGGCGGCTGCCGGCCGTTGCGGCTGAGCCATCCCCTGCTGCGGGCAGGGTTCACAGAGGTCGAGCGTGAAGTGGTCGTGCAGGGTGGGATGCCGAGCGAGATTGTCGTCGGAACGCGTCCGGTCTAGTCGAAGCCAATAAGCTCATAGTGCTCGACAACCGACGTTTCGGTCGCGTCGCACGTCTTGTAGACGGGTTCGTGCCAGCGGCGGGCGGCGACGCGGACCGTGTGTTCGTGCCCATCGCTGCCGGCAAAGGTCACGTGCCAGGCCCCTTCGCCCTCGTTTACCTCGGAGAGCGGGCGGTAGGCATCGACGGCAAGCTCGCCGCTCTCCTCGCGGAAGAAGTGTTCGGCGGCCTGGACCGGCCGGTCATAGGTCGTGCGACCGCGGTAGTGTGGCAGGTGGACTGCGCCGTCGCGGTAGCTCGCCACCAACGTGGAGGCGATTTCCGGCGTACCACGGCCGTATGATAGGGCATGCGGGAGGAAGAGCAGGTTCGGAGCGAGCCGGTGCCCGCCGATGTGGGTGCATTGCCACGCCTGCTCACCAGCGCTCTCCTCGACCGCCTGGCGCACGGGGATGCCAAATTTGGCGCAGCACGCATCGCGGAGGCCATTGTTGCAGACGAAATAAAGCTTCTCGTCGACAACGTGACCCTGGTAAGTGGTATCGTCGCGCACAATGGCCTGCAGATCAAGGTCCAGCAGCTCATCGTAAGCGGGGAGCAAGAACTTATAGAGCCGCGGCGGATCGGCGTGCGCGATGCTCACGAAGAAGTGAATGGGGTCGGGCGTATAGTTGCCCGTGCGGCGGATGAATTGCACGCGCACGTTGGGCACCGCCTCCTCGAGGGCAGCGACATGTTCCTTGACGGCAGCGGAGAGGTTACTCTGGGGAAAGGCACGGCTATCCCAGCGGCCGGTGTATTCCAGGGATAGCCAGATATCAGCGCGCGTTGCCGTGGCATGGAGCGGCTCAGTGGCCTCGACGGCGGAGAAGATCGAACAGAATTCGTATTCGTCGGACGCCGGTAAAGGGGACATGTTTTGCTACCTCCTCCCCAGACAATACCTGTGAACGGTGCCGGCGGCAACCCTCGACCGCGTTGACGGTCCCCTGCGCACCAGCCGTCTGCTTTTGTCGCCTTCCTGCCACCGCGAGAAGCGCGCGAAAAATAGAGACATGCCGCTTCACGGTACTTGCCTCAGACCTACTCCACACGCATAATCGAAGGATAGTGGTTGGCTGCGGGCGCAGCAGCAGGCTGGCTCGCAAGCGAGGTTAGGCACAATGACCAGAGAGCGTGAGATAGCATCTGTCTCGCCACGAGCGCAGGCGTTGCTCGCCGGTCAGGAAAATGAGGACGTCGACTTCAAACGCCAGTTGAACGGCCTGGCGAGCGCCGACCTAGTCGCCTTTGCCAACTCCCCGAATGGGGGCACGATTATGATTGGCGTCGACGAAATCGTGGGCAATAATGGCCTGCAGCGCGGTACGATTGCCGGCTGCCCGGCCGGAGACAATGAGAAGCTGATCATCATCAACAAGGCGGAGAATTGCGTGCCGCCGATTGAAGTTGAGATCTACGTCGAGAACGCCGAGAGCTTACCTTTCCTGCGTATCGAGATTCCCTCGGGTCCAGACAAGCCGTATTGTACGCGCAAAGGGATTTATGCTATTCGCGGTGATGGGCGCACGAAGGCGCTCCTGCCCGGCCGGTTGCTGTCGCTCTTTATGGAGACGGAAGCCGAGCAGTTTTTCGCGCGCTTCCGCGAAGCAACCGGCGAACTGGAAGGTTCGTTGACGGTGCTCAAATCCCAGGTGATTGACGAGTTCGCCGACCTACTGGCGCGCGTCGAGAAGATGGAAGCCGAAATCGCGGCCAGCCTCACGCGCATTGCCGGTTCGACCCCGGACGAGCAGTCAGCCGCGGGCGCCGAGGACGAGTGACCTCCCCTGTGCCTGATCTTTCCACAGTAGAGCACCGTTACGTCACGACCAACGGCGTAACCTTACACGTGGTCGAGGACGGGCCCGAGGACGGCCCGCCGCTCATCCTGCTCCATGGTTTTCCAGAGTTTTGGTTTGGATGGCGCCAGCAGATCCCGGCCTTGGCTAGCGCCGGCTACCGTGTCTTCGCGCCGGACCAGCGCGGGTACAACCTCAGCGAGAAGCCGCGGCGCATCGAAGCCTACAGCCTGGATCTCCTCGCCGCCGATGTCGCCGGCTTGATCAGACAGTCGGGCAGCAACAAAGCCTTCCTCGCCGGGCACGATTGGGGCGCGGCGGTGGCCTGGTGGGTTGCTCTCAAATACCCGGAGTTGCTGCACAAACTGGTGATTCTTAACGTGCCGCACCCCATCGTGATGCGCAGGTACATCAGGCGGAGCTGGGAACAGCGTCTGCGGAGCTGGTACATTGCCTTTTTCCAGCTGCCGTGGCTACCGGAATACGTTCTGACGACGGACGAGGCGGAGGTGGTGGCGGCGCTGGTGAAGGGGACGAGCCGCGAAGGGAGCTTTAGCGAAAGTGAACTGGAGCACTACCGGCGCGCTGCGTTACGCCCGGGGGCTATGAGCGGGATGCTCAACTGGTACCGGGCGATGGCACGGACGCACACGGAACGGCTGGACAGCCTGCGCGTGACGGTGCCAACGCGGATCATCTGGGGGGTGCACGACGTCGCGCTTAGCCGCGAGATGGCCGCACTAAGTCTGGAGATGTGTGACGAGGGTGACCTCGTGTTCCTCGAAGAAAGCACGCACTGGGTGCAGCACGACGAGCCGCACCGGGTCAACGAACTACTCCTCGATTTCCTACAGCGGCCTGACTGAGCCGTGACCTGGCGTGGGCAGTACAAAAGCCGTCGCTCAAAAGCCGTGCAAGTAGAGCAAGAACATGCTCAGGAAGTAGACGACGACGATAGCCAGGGCGTCTAGCTCAATGAACAGTACGCGGCGCTCGACGCGGGCAATGTTACCGAGCAGGGCCATCATGGTGAGGAGCACGCCCAACAGGCCGACCAGGGCAAAGTCGTTATCGATGTCGTTAAGGAAGCTTCCCTGCAGGTAGAAGAAGTCGGAAATGCCGAGCGCCAGCATGTTAAAGACGCTGGAGCCAAAAAGATTGCCGACGGCCATTTCTACGGCGCCGATGCGCACTGCGGCCCAGGCGGCGAGCAGCTCCGGCAGCGAGGTGACGATGCTCAAGAGTGCGGTGCCCACGAAGCTGTCGCCCATGCCCGTCTGTGCGGCGATGTCGCTACTGGCGCCGACAAGCTGAGGGACCGCGAGCATAAGGACAAACGCGGCGACGGCGAAGCCAACCAGGCCGTGGCGTAAGGTGGGGAAACCCTCTGCGGGAACGACCTGCTCGACGGTTCCCGTCGTGGCGCTCAACTTGCCTTCCTGCTGGACGAGCCAGACGCCGCCGAAGTAGAGCAGGATGAGGAGGATGCTCTCGACGCTGATCCAGCCGATGACGACGTCGACGTCGGCGAGGACAAAAATGGAGGCGACAGCGGTGAGCGTCGCCGCCAGCGCCGCCGTGAGCGTCTGGGTGATCGCCTGGCTGCGCAGGAGGGGAACCTGGTAGTTGAGCAGGTCGACCAGGGCGAGGACGAACATGTTTACAAGGTTACTGCCGAAGAAGTTGCCTGCGGCCAGGCCGGGTGCGCCGATGCGAAAAGCGCTAATGGCGGCGATCAGCTCGGGCAGCGAAGTGGCGCCGGCGAGGAGGATCGTGCCGACCAACAGGCCGCCCAGCCCGGTGCGAACGGCGATGACGTCACCATACTCGGCCAGTTTGATGGCGGCGAGGACGACCACAGCGGCGCTGGCGAGGAAGATAAGCCAGGGTAAGTAGATGTCCATCTGGCTTCGTTATTCGACCCCGGCGTTGCTGATCTCGCCACCGGACGGCTCAGGCAAACCCCATGTCATGGCCACGGGGACGGCGAAGATGATGCCGGTGTGCGGCTGGCGCAGATCGCCGATGACGGCTTCGGTGGCGGCGACGGCTGCTCGGGCAATGTCGAGCGAGTCGATGACGGCAAAAAGGGTGTTGTGACCCACGGCCGCCTCGCCAAAGAGCTGGCTGAAGCCCATAAACATAGCCCGCGCCTGCGTTCGTCTCAGGACACGATTAATGCCGGTGCTCTCGAGGATGGTCACCCCCTGCACGCCAGCGCCAACCCACGCCTCCAGCACCTCTGGGAGGTGCTCGACGTCATCCACAACCATGATGAGCATGTACATGTCTTCTTACTCCTTGCGATAACGTCCAAGTCACAGCTCTTGTGGGCGAAGGAGCTGTCGCCCCTAATGCATTAAGATCGCTGTTTGGCCGCACGAAGCTGGGTGTGCTCGCGCTGCCGCGCCGCGAGCCAGTCCAGCAGCGCCTCACGGTCGCCACGTTCGAGCAGCGTGATGATCTCCTGCAAGCGGCGCGCGTATGCGCGCAGGGCGGCGAGGATCTCGTCGCGATTTGTCTCGCTGATGTCGCGCAGCATGAGCGGGTCGCTGCCTGCCAGGCGCGTGGTATCGCGGAAACCGCCGGCGCTCACCTGCCACACGTGATTGCCTGTGCGGGCGGCAGCAGCGGCCTCGGCCATGAGGGCGGCGGCTGCAAAATAGGGTAAGTGACTGACGAGGGCCACAAGACGGTCATGCTGGAGCGGGCCGAGCCAGAGCGGTTGGGCGCCGGCTGCGGCGACCAGCGCTTCTGCCAGCGCCGCCGCCGCCGGATTGGTACGCGCGCTGGAGCAAAGGATGAAGGTCTGGTCGTGATACAGGTT
>JAVVFG010000320.1:0-4910 GCA_032260445.1 Anaerolineae bacterium
CCTGATGAGATTCAGTTTACTGTTTTTTGCAGATGTTTGAAGCAAGGAAGGAAGAAAGATGAATCACGACGAGAATGAAGACAACATCATTGCCGAAACGGAGAGTTATTTCGTGTGGCGCAGCGATGAGGAGGGTGAGTTCGTCTTCCATCTGGAATTAGGTGGCGTGACGCTGCACATGACGTCGGAGGAATGGGACGAGCTTGTCGAACTGATGAAGGGGGTGACCTAACAGGGCCGTAGACGAGGAGCGAATCAACGTTCGCTCCTCCCGGGTGGGCAAAATGAACGACGGCGTCGAATACGCTCCACTGATCCGTGATATGCCGCTAGACGAGCGGCCGCGCGAGCGCTTACTGTTGGTAGGGCCGCAGGCGCTATCCACGACTGAGTTGCTCGCGATCACCCTGCGCACAGGCGTGGGTGGTGAAAACGTCCTGCGGCTTGCCGAGCGGCTGCTAGCCCATTGTAACGGCCTATCAGGTGTGGCGCGCGCTTCGGTGAAGGAACTATGCGCGGTGCGCGGGATTGGGCCGGCGAAGGCGATCGAAATCAAGGCAGCGCTGGAAATCGGGCGGCGCCTCCTGGCAATGTCACCGGAAGAACGGCCGCGGGTAACCAGCCCGGCCGATGCAGCGAATTTGCTGATGGCCGAAATGATGCTGCTCGAACAGGAGCACCTGCGGCTGATCTTGCTGGACACACGCAACCATGTCCTGCAGACGCCAACGGTCTATGTCGGTAGCCTGAACACATCGGTGATTCGTGTGGGCGAGCTGTTCCGGGCAGCAATCCGGGAAAATGCGGCTGCGTTTATCGTCGCGCACAACCACCCATCGGGCGATCCTTCCCCGTCCCCGGAGGATATCCACGTGACCCGCCAAATCGCGACCGCCGGTAAGCTGCTCGACATCGAGCTTCTCGACCACGTGATTATCGGGCGGCAGCGTTACGTGTCTCTCAAAGAGCGGGGGTTAGGTTTCGACGGATGACCCAAAGAGGGTAACATACCGGAATGAGTTCGCGACTGCGACGGTTTATTTTTCTCTTTCTCCTCGCGCTGCCGGCGACGGCCTGTAGCCTGGCGGGAGGAGGCAATGACAGCGCCGCGACGTTACCGACGCAGGCGGCGCAGGTCGACGTGGCCGAACCGGAGCCAACGGATACGGCCGTACCCCAGCCAACAGAGCGCGCTGGCGCCACGGCGACGGCGACGCGAGCAGAGCCTGCGGACACGAAACCGCGCCCGACGGCGGAACCGTCGGCCTCTCCGGCGCCGACCATTTCGTCTTCGCCTGATCTGGTCCTCGCCGCCGAGGCTTACAGCCACCCGAGCGGGGCGTTCTCGCTGGTTCCGCCCGCTAATTGGACCATCGAGGAAAGCAGCGGCGCCGCCAGCTTCGATGCCCCCGATGGTACTGGCTTTATCTACGTCCAGATCACCAATGCCGGGCATGCGCTGGACAGCGAGGGTTTTGCCAACTTTGTGACATACCGCGACCTTAACTTCTTCGACGACTTTGAGGATTATGAAGTGATCACGAAAGAGGTTGATGGCGCGAACGGAGCGGCGACGATTGTCAAGTTCCTGACCTATGAGGGCGTCGCCCAGACGGTGATCACGTTCTACTATCAATATGGCGCGATCATCTACAGCTTTGATTTTTGGTCCGACCAGGACTTCTTTGATGCATATGACGCCCTGTATGGGGATGTTTTGGATACTGCCGACGTGAATCCGGACGTGGCACTTGACCAGGCCGAGTATTTGTGGGTCTACACATTTTCCGGCCCGGACGGGCTGTTTACGATCGAGGTGCCCACGGCGTGGCAGTATGAACGGAGCGAGGCAGAGAACACCGTTGTCGACACCTTCTACGCACCGGACGGGCATGCAATCATTCAGAATATCGCCTACGACGACGGCAGCCCGATCGGCCGCTCTGAGGCCGGAGAACTTGCCCTGGACCTGCTACATAGCTCCTACGCGGCTGACATCCGGATAGTCGACGACCGGGTGCAAGCGGATGGGAGCGAACGCCTAACGTGGACTTCAGCGAGCGGCGATTACAGCGGCATCAGCTTTTTCGAAACGCGCGGTACGACGTTCCTACTCCTCACGACGATGTACGACAACGCCTATGAGGACGTCTACATTGATACCGTAGAATACACAATCGGCAGTTATACGATACTTGAGGATTAGGAGGGGCCGGGAAAGCTGTGGGCAGCGACTCCCGGCGGGAATGAGCCATGGAACAGGAAAACCTGCTGCGTAACGCGGAGCTGTCGGAGCGTTTCGTCCCATATCGCAATGATGAAACCTTGCAGACGGCTGCCGGCTGGGCGCCATGGTGGCTGCCGGCGCGGCCCGGCGAGCCGAGCTGGAAGAACCGCCAGCCGGTCTTCGATGCCTTTGCGCTCGATAACCAGACCGTGCAGCGTGTGTCTAGTCCGTATGCTACCCATACGGCCGGTCTGTGGCAGCAGGTGCCGGCGGCACCGGGCAACCGCTACGAACTCTCGGTCCTGGCCCACGCGTGGTCAAGCGAAGACGACGAGCCAGGCAGTCACCGGGAGGCGAGTGACGTTAATGTGCAGATTGGCATCGATCCCACGGGAGGTCTTGATCCCTCCAGCCCGCTCATCGCCTGGTCGTCTATCGCGCAGCCGCTGGGTCACTGGGCGACGCTGCGGCTGGTCGCCGAGGCACAGGCAAACGTCGTGACCGTAATCTTGCGCTCGGCGCCATCGCTGCCCAAGCGGCAGCAGACTATCTTCTGGCATAACGCGGTGTTGCTGCCGGAGGGGCACTACAAGCGGAATCTGGCGATCGTCGGCCCCTACGACACGCACATCAACCTCCTTCCCGAGTCTCCAGAGCCGGAAGAGCAGATCTTTGTGGAGGCATCGGCTACGCGCAACCATCCCTTTGTCGAGCTGTCGGTCACGCGCCCCGATCGTCAACAGGCTGCCGCTGTGTTTGACGGTAGCACCCAGAAGGATGGGCGTTCGATCTGGCGCTACAGCTTTACCGCGGACCGCGAAGGGCTCTACGACATCCGTTTCGTCGGCGACCGTGGGGCGCGGCTACTGGCGCAGCGGCTGATCCGGGTTTCCCGCCAGACGCAGCTTGTGCCCAGCGGTGACGCGCGCACGAACTACCGCCGGGTGTATATTTTGCTGCCGCCGACGGCGGCGGAGAAATGGGTTGTGGCTGCGGCGCGGGGCAGTTACGCGGGGCGCTACACGGTTGGCTTCTCGGCCGACGATGCCGGCCTAGGCGATCTGAGTGAGCGGCACGTGATTGCCGTCAATCCGCATCATTGGCCCGGTGTGCTCACCGCCGCGTGGTTCCGCCAGAACTATCCCGGCGTGACCTTTACCCCTGTGGTCGCCAATAGTCCCGAGGACTTGGAAAGCTGGCTGCGCGATTGGACGGCCGAACCGTCTGAAGATTAGAGAATAGCCCGGTTGCGAGCGCTATTCAGCGGACAATTAGCGCGACGTCAAAGACCTGTGTTTCAAACGTGTGCCCCTGCGCTCTTAGCCTGAGCCGGTCAATGCGGCGTGGCTCCATATTTTCTTGCGCGAGTTTCTCCAACAAGTTATCCGATTCCCACGAGCGCAGCTCGTGCATAGGTACACGGACGTGCGGATTCAGCGGCGCCCCGCACGAGAGACAGGAGTCGGGCGTATAGCCCGGAATCGGAGTGCCAAAGGCATAGAAACCCTGTTGCCAGGACCTGTTCGAGCCATAGACATCTTCATAGTCGATGACGACAAAGAGCGGGCACTCGCTTCCTACCTGCCCACATACCTCCAGACTCTGGTTCGTGATCTGAAGCGTCACCAGTAGCTGCAATGACTCCAGGTCGACGACATTCTGATCGATGGGCTGGTACACCTCGGTGCCTGCGAAGCCTTCGCCAACACGGTGGAAGCGGAGCACCTTCTCGCCCCGCGTGTCGACGACGCTGGTAATGCCCTCACTCTGGTCTCGTCGCTGAATATCCCATGCCACGGCATCCCAACCGGAAAGACCATTGTTAAAGTCCCCGTTGACGATCAAATTGCGCGACGTGCTCATCGGTCCTTGTGGGGGCGAATCGAGGCGAAGCACAGCCGCCTGCCCTGACGAGAGCGGCATCGTAGCACCGGCCGATGTCGCGACCGCCTCGCCCTCTTGAGCGTCAACCCAGGTTTCCAGATTAGAAACGTCCACCGTATACTGCCCG
The DNA here is from genome assembly GCA_032260445.1 of Anaerolineae bacterium. Lineage (GTDB taxonomy): Bacteria > Chloroflexota > Anaerolineae > Promineifilales > Promineifilaceae > JAAYYY01. Next base: position 4,239 of record JAVVFG010000320.1, read on the forward strand.
GCCTGTTGCAGCAGCACCTCCCCGCCCTGGGGTGTCTGCACGACCAGTCGCAGGGGACGGCCGTCGCGCGGCGGCAGCACGATGCGCACGCGGCCGGCCTCCAGCACCAACTCCAGCTCGCTCTCGGCACTACTCCAGCGGAAGCGCGGCGACTCGGCCTGTATAATCTCTAGGTTCGTGGCGCCATAGAGCACCATGCGCGCCAAGATCTCGCTTTCGTCCGGTGTGTAGACCTGAACCGATGCCGTATCCGGCGCGTTTGTGAGGATGCTTGCCTGTCCCTCGACGAAGTGTGGCGGCTCGCCGGCAAGCACCGCCGGGCGGCGGCCCAACGCATCTGACAGACCGACGGTGCCCTCGTCGGCCTGTACGGCAAGAACCATCGGGCGCCGCGCTCGTTCGACGTAACGAAGGGCGAGCGCGGGCACGGCGATTAAGAGGGCCAGCCATACGGCAAATGAAACAAGTAGGACACCCCAGGCGACCCTTTCGCGGGCGCCGTTGTCGTTGCGCTTGACTATGCCGTCCATTTTATCTCCTGACGTAGAAGCGGGAAAACTCACCGGTCGCTTCCTGCCACGCCGTCTCCACACGGCTCACGTGCGCTCCCGGTGGTCCTTCTTCCAGGAAGGCCAAGAATCGCTCAAGCGCCGCTTCGTCCCCTTCGGCAAC
>JAVVFG010000321.1:0-4904 GCA_032260445.1 Anaerolineae bacterium
GATGTCGCGCAGGGCATCGCCGACGAGATTCCAGCCGAGGCCGTACAGAAGTAGGGCGACGCCGGGGTAGACGACGATGTACCAGTATGTGTCGAGCGAGAGGATCCAGGCACGCGCGTGGCTGACAATCTGGCCCCAGTCTGCGTAGCCGACCTGGACGCCAATACCCAGGAAGCTAAGGGCGGCGAAGCTGAGGACGATGGCGCCCATGTCGAGGGTGAGCACGACGAGGGTGGGGTAAATGGCATTGGGCACGATGTGGCGTAGAATCAGGCGAGCATCGCTGGCGCCCGAGGCACGCGCCGCCTCCACATAGTCCCGCTCTTTTGTCGCCAGAATATCGCCGCGCAAGAGGCGGGCATACCCGGTCCAGCCAAATACAATGAGGGCGATCGAGGCTGGCCAGATGCTACGGCCCATGATCGGCACCAGCACCGAGGTCAGAATTAACGCGCCGACGAGGAAGGGAAAGGCGATAAAGACCTCGACGACGCGCATCAAGACCTCGTCGAGCCAGCCACCGTAGTAGCCGGCGATCGCGCCAATGACGATGCCGATAATGAACGAAGCCATGACGACGACGAAGCCGATGATTAGCGCCGTGCGGCTACCCCAGACGATACCGTACCAGATATCATACTGGCCGCTCGTCGTGCCCATCAAATGCACCCACTCCTCGTTGCCGGTGAGCGCTGTGTACCAGAAGGGAATGGACTGGGGCTGGCTGCGCAGCCAGGGACTGCCTGGCGGATTTGGCTCGGCGGAGAAGCCGTCGCGCGGGATGAGGGTCGTATCCCAGATCGGGGTTGGTGGCGGGGCGAGAACAGGCGCGAAAATTGCCATAAAGATGAAGCCGAGAATGATGACCAGACCGAGGACGCTGATCGGCGTGGTCAGGAGCCCTTTGAGGATACGCCCGCCCTCGGGCCCAAAATACTTTTCCCAACGAGAGCGCTCGCCAAAGCTGTAGTCGCCGGGCACGGCGGCAGGCTGGGATACGCCAACTGGTTCAACCGTAGCCATAGGTTTAATACCTCCGTTCTATCTCCGACGAACAGCCTTACTCAAGGCGCACACGCGGGTCAAGGACTGCGTACATGATGTCCACGACGAGGTTGACGACAATAAAGAGGACCGCGGTAAAGAGTGCGTAGCCCAGCATCGTCAACACGTCCAGGCTGATCGCCGCGGTCGCAGCAGCGGAGCCCAGGCCGGGAATGTTAAAAACAGTCTCGGTAATGACGACGCCATTCAGCAAGCCCGCCACCGTAAAGCCCGCCACGGTGGCCACGGGAATGAGCGCGTTCTTGAGCACGTGGCGATTGATGACGGTTCGCTCCGCCAGCCCCTTGGCGCGCGCCGTCGTCACGTAATCCTGGCGCAGCGCTTCGAGCATCGAGGAGCGAGTGACCTTGAGGAGCAGCGCCCAGGAGAGATAGGAAAGCGTAATCACCGGCAGTACAAGGTGGCGCAAGGCGTTCAAGAAAATGTCAAAGCGGCCGTTGAGTAGCGCGTCGACAGTGATCATGTTCGTATACTGGGTATAGCCGGCGCGCAAAATTTGCTGGCTGTAGACGACGTCGAGCCGGCCGGGCGGGAACCAGCCCAGCCGGGCGTAAAAGATGAGGAGCACGAGAAGACCAAAGACAAAGGTGGGGAATGAATAGCCGAGGATGGCAAAGATGCGCGCCACCTGATCGATGAAACCGTTGTGGTTCAGGGCGGCCTGGATCCCCAGCCAGATACCGATAACAATAATCGGCCCCATACTCCAGAGTGCCAGCTCGGCCGTGACCGGTAGGCGCCGCTTGAGCAACTCGATGACCGGCTCGCGCCCGGTGCGGGAGAAGCCGAGATCGCCGCGCAGCACGCCACCGACGGTGTCGCCGGTGACCGGATCGACGCGTCCGGTAAGCCAATGCCAGTACTGCACGAAAAACGGGTCGTCGAGGCCGTAGCGGCGGATGATGCCCTCCACAGCGGCGTCGTTGCGGGGCACGTCACGCACGTACAGTGCCGAGCGCTCGACAGGACCGAGGATCTGCAGGATGGCAAAGATCAACAAGGTAACGCCGAGCAGAATAACGGGCATCACGAGCAAGCGGCGGATGATATAAGCGACCATAAGAACCTCCTCGAGAGGAGAGGTGGTGGGGGCCGCGGACGACCCCCACCAGGGGCTATGTCAGATGCTCACACACCTGAAGGCTGACGTCAATTTGTTGTTACGGGCAAGCCCCGCCACCGAGCGAACCCTCCAGGCCATAGGCATAGTAGTAGCTGCCGAAGGCGCCCACACGGTTGTACCAGTCACAGACCCACGGCTGTTCGAAGTGTACGCCGGTCTCCTGCGAGAGCGGGATGGAGATCGCGTCATTGTAGAACTCTTCCTGCATGTCGTAGTAGATCTGCGCGCGCGCTTCCGGATCGGCCTCAGCCGCACCGGCAGCCACGTACTCGGTGTACTTGTCGATGATCTCCTGCGGCAGAGCCTGGCGACCACCGTAAGTGCCGACGGTGAAGGGCTGGGCCCAGTTGTGCGGGTCGTGGATGTCCTCGATCCAGCCGCTCGTCGTCATCGGGAGCTGGCTGGCGCGGAACTGGCGCAGCATAGTCGGCCACGGCAGGCCAAGGATGTCTACCTGGTAGAGCGGGTTAATGCTGGCCAGGGCTGACTGTAGCATTTCACCGGCCGTCTGGCGGGTAACATTGCCCGTGTTGAAGGCAATGGTGATGCGGAAACCGGTCTCGGGCAGCACACCGCCCCAGGCCTGTTCCAGCTCAGCAGCGCAGGCGTCGAGGTCATACTCGTACATCGGGCCATCCTCGGGGTATCCGAGCATGTCGCGGATGATCGGGCCGTTGGTGCGGACACCCTCGCCAGCCTGCGCTTCGGCGATGAAGGTATCATAGTCGAAGCAGTAGTGCATGGCACGGCGCACGTTGACATCCGAGAAGAAGTCGGGCGGAATGCCATTGCCGTCGAGCTGGCCGCTACCGAGATAGGGCGAGTCGGTGGGGATGTTCCAGGTCATGAAGACGTGCGACTTGGAAACCGACGGAAGACCGGGCCACTCGCGCAGGAAGCCCTGCGGGTTACCCGTCGACTCACACTCGTCAGTTTGCCAGTCACAGACCTCGGCGACGAACTGGCGTACCTGTACACGCTGCTCAGTTGGTACGGAAACCCATTCGGCATCACCCGCCTGCAGCGCGGCGAAGCGAGTGCCCCACTCGTTCACGATGCGCACCAGGACGTTCTGGATGCGGGCCGTACCGGACGGGCCGCCTTCCCAGATGGGCTCGGTCCGCCAGTAGTTGTCGTTGGCGACGAGGGCGTACTCCTCACCGGGGGTCCAGTGGTCGAGCATGTAGGGGCCAGTGCCGTTGACGACCTCGGTTAGCGGCGAGTTCTCCGGGCCGGGGGCGTAATGCTCCCACCAGCCTTCACACTCGCCGTCCCAGGCACCCTGCTCCATAGCCCACTCGCTGTCGAGGACGTAGCCCCAGGACTGCGCCAGGGTCGAGAGCATCGGGCCCCACGGGAGGGCCAGGTTCATGGTGACCGTACCGGCGTCGTCGTCGGCAACAACGGCTTCCTTGACCATCTCACAGACGGCGATGGCCTCGTCCGGGTTGTCCGCGGCGAAGGTCGCCAGGGCGTCGGGATCGCCGGCTAGGTTACACTCGGCATCGAGGCCCTCGGTGATGTCATAGCAGTTGTTATAGCCAAAGAACGGCTCCAAGAGCAGCCACTGCGGGCCGTTGGGATCCGACTGCAGGAGGCCGCGCTGGAAGGTGTAGGCGACGTCATGTGGCTCCAGCGTGCCACCTTCGTGGTAGGTGACGCCTTCGCGGATGTTCCAGGTGTAGGTGAGGCCGTCTTCGCTGATGCCGCCGTTCTCGGCGCTGGGGACCTCGGTCGCCAGCATCGGGACGAAGCTGGTACCATCTTTGTGGTTGTAGTAGATCAGGCCTTCCATCACGTTTTCGAGCAGATTGCCGCTGGCCGTATCATAGACCAGGTTCGGGTCCATCGTGTCGATGTCGCCGAAGACGAGCTCGACGTAGGTGTCAGGGCTGGGGTCGGTGAGCGCCACGGCGGGCTCCTCTTCGGCCGGGACCTCGACCTCGACGGTCTCGGTCACGATACGAGTGACCTCAACCTGCTCGCCTTCCACCTCAACCGTTTCGGTCACGACCCGGGTCACCTCTTCCGACACGACGCGGGTCACCTCGACGACCTCGGGGGAACAGGCCGCGAGGATTGCCACTAATAAGAAGGTTGCTACAAGCAAGAGCGTTTTCTTGCTAGTTAACATGGTATTCTCCTCCGTTAGGATTCTACTCTACGCTTCATCAAACTTAGGGTAACTACGCTTCTGCTGAAAAACTTCGCTGCAATCACCTCCTTCAGGGAGCGTCCGCTAGTCGTTTTCTCAACCAGATCTTGCGTCTGCCTGCAGGGTTTAGATGAATTTTTCTGCATGATGGCAGGCCACGCGGTGCGGCGTGGTTTCTGTTCCCAGGTTGCGGAACTCAGGATCAACCTCGACACAGATCTCCGTTGCGTAGGCGCAGCGGGGATGGAAACGGCAGCCAGATGGCGGGTTCGCTGGGCTGGGTACGCTGCCCTCGAGGATGATGCGCTGCCGTTTTTCTTCCTTTCTCGGATCCGGGATCGGGATGGCCGAAATCAGCGCCTGGGTATAAGGGTGGAGCGGGTGGTCGTAGACCTCGTCACGCACGCTCATTTCTACAATCCGGCCCAGATACATCACGGCAACGCGGTCACTGATGTAGCGCACCATCGACAGGTCATGGGCAATAAACAGATAGGTGAGGCCCAGCTCCGCTTTCAGATCGTCGAGCAGGTTGACAACCTGGGCCTGGATGGAGACGTC
>JAVVFG010000322.1:0-4864 GCA_032260445.1 Anaerolineae bacterium
GCCGAGACTGGCTGGGGACGGGCTGGCGAGAGCTGGCGCACGATTGAGGAGGTAGCGCGCCTCGGCGGGCCTTCCTGGTTCCGCCTGGGCGATTTTGACCTGGCCCTCCATCTGACACGGACCCATCTCCTGCAACAGGGCCAGAAGCTGACCGCGGTTACCCGTCACCTCTGCGATCAGTTAGGTGTGGAAGCGTCCGTGTTGCCGATGAGCGACCAGCCAGCGCCGACCTTACTATCTACCGACGAGGGTGTCCTTGCATTCCAGAAGTGGTTCGTGGCGCGCCGGTGGCAGCCGGCGGTGCGCGAGGTGTTGCTGCCCGAAGACGCTCGTGCGCCCGGGGCGGTCATCGCGGCTCTGGAACAGGCCGATCTCGTCGTCCTCGCCCCCTCCAACCCGTTTGTCAGCCTCGATCCCATTCTCAACGTCTATCCCATCCGCGCCATGATTACCGACCTGCCCGAAGCCGTCGTTGCCGTCAGCCCCATTGTTGGCGGCGCAGCGCTCAAAGGGCCCGCTGCAAAAATGATGCGCGAAAAAGGGCTGCCCGTGTCCGCGCAGGGGATCCTTGATTACTACGAAGACCTCATCGACATTTTTGTTTACGATCACCAGGATGAGGGTCAGGTTACGGCGCCAGAGCATACCTTGCTCTCCACCGGCACGATCATGCACGACCGTGCCGCCCGCACCCGCCTGGCCTGCGAAATCCTGGCCTTCACACAGGAGCTAGCAGAAGCATGACGACCTGGGCAATTGTACCCGTCAAGCCACTTCGTTACGGAAAGAGCCGCCTGGCGCACATCCTTTCGGCGGACGAGCGTGCGGCACTGACGACCGGCATGCTGAACCAGACCCTACAGACGCTCAACCAGGTTCCCGGCATTTATCGTAGTCTGGTCATCAGCCGCGACCCGGCGGCGCTCAAGATTGCCCGTGACCACGGCGCCTATACCTATGGTGAAGGGGATAAGCAGGACTTGAACATCGCCCTGACGCGCGCCGCCCATCTTGCCGCCGCTCAGGAGGCATCCAGCATCCTCATCGTCCCCGCTGACCTTCCGCTCATCAGCGTTGAAGACGTGGAGATGATGCTGGCCGGTGTGGGACCCAACCTGGCCTTTACCCGCCCGGCCGATCATAACAACGGCTCGTTCCGCCTGCGCAAGCCGCGCGCGATGACCATCTGCCCAGACCGTAACAAGAATGGGACCAACGCGCTCTACATCAGCCCCCCTCTCGGATTTGAGTTTTCCTATGGCGAGGGGAGCTTCGAACGCCACCTGCAGCAGGCCGAGCGTCTCGGCATGAGCAGCCGCATTGTCCACGCACCAGGTCTCAAGTTCGACCTGGACACGGAGGACGATTGGCGCGCTTACGAGACAATCGTCGGGGCGGGGCTGCCAGCCTAGACTGCTTCTATAACCCGCCTATATCTCAAATTGTGCCTGTTGTCCATGCAGATGACGGGTGGTACGCAGTATGATCGCGCCGCTTTAGCGGCACGGGCAGTTCGTGTGCCTCGTGCTTTTTCAGTCTGTCTTGTCGCCTGATGAAAGGTGAGATGGCCCATCTGGGTCTCCTTTGGGCAACGGCTACGATCTATGATGAACCACCGTTATCTGCTTACAACGCTTGGCTTCGCCCTGAGTCTGCTGCTGTTATTCGGATGCAGCGAGCCGTCCGCGCCGGTCGCGACGCCCGCCGCGACGGCGCCGCCTCCGCCGGCGAGCGAGTCCTCGCCTGCTGCCCCTGCTGACGCGTCTGTCCGTGCGCAGGCAAGCGCCAGCACGCCGCAGCCAACCCCGACGCCCATCTTCTTCGCCGAATCGTTTGACGGCGAACCCGCGCGGCCCGCGCCGTACCGGCCTATCTCCTGGGATGTGGCTATCCACAACCGCGACCAGGAATACTGGTACAGCCTTGAGCCTGTAGAGGCGGGTCACGGCGCCAACTGCGAGGGCCCCGATGAAGCGCGCCATACCGTAGACGACTACGAAAACGCCGTCTATCACTGCCGCGACCACCTGATGACCTCCATCAACAGCTCGGGCTATGGCGCGATATACCTGACTCCTCCCTACATGGTCGACTTCACCGGCTCCGAAGCGATCATCCGTTGGGATCTGTCGACCTTACAGACGAGCAAGCGCGATTGGTGGGACATCTGGCTCACGCCCTTTGATTATAACCTCGTCGCGCCTCTACAGGACTGGCTCCCAGACCTCAATGGCGAACCCCGTCAGGCTCTGCAGATTCAGCTCGCCGAAGGGGCGGTGATCGCGCGGCTCGTCGAAGACCACGAAGCGCGCGATCTGCCGCTGGCGTTGAGTGACGGATACCAGTCATTCCTCGAGCCGAGCGAGACCCGGCGCGATACGTTTGAGCTTCGCATTTCGCGCGATCATATTCGCTTCGGGATGCCGGAATACGACAAGTGGTGGCTCGATACCAGCGTCGATCTCGACTGGACAGAGGCGGTCGTGCAATTCGGGCACCACTCGTACAATCCTACTAAGGACGGCGGCACACCCGTGACCTGGCACTGGGACGAGATCTTCATCGAGCCGGCGAAACCCTTCACGATCCTGCCTGCTGACCAGCGCACTGTCGCCCCGGAAGAGGAAACAACCGTGTCGTTTCCCGAGCCTGCTCCTGAAGGGGCCTATTTGCGCTTCGCAGCGGCCGGCGAGCAGTTCGAGGTAAGCTTCGACGGCGGCCCCTGGCAACCAGCCGAGTTGCAGGTACAGGAGAGAGCGGTTGACGGCAGCTTCAGCACCTACTGGGTGCCTGCGCCTGCCGGCACTAGGACGGTCTCCTTCCGCGGCGAGAACTGGTTTGGCGGTGATTGGCACATCCGCGATGTTGCGCTGTGGGCGCGCACCGCGCCGGCTCCTTAGATGCCGGCAGACCCTTTGTTGCCAGTCCCAGGAGGGCGCGATGACGACCAACGATGAGCGGCTGCGGGTCATGTTCCTCCAGTCCCGCGAAGCCTACGGTGGCGACTCGAAGGTACATGGCACCTTGATGCGCGCTTTCGATAGACAGCGGCTGAAAGTCTACGCAGCCTGTAACTATGGCGATGGCCCGGCAAAATCGGCTGCCGCCCAGGCACTGGAGCAGATCCCCGACCTCCACGTACGCCCGACAAATTTCGGCCCCTCAATGTACCGCCGCGCCCCGTTGGCCGTGGCCAAGGATGCGTTGCTGGGCGGCGCCGCCTTCGGCGCCGATTTCGCTAGGCTCGTTCGCTTCGCGCGCCGCGAACAGATTGATATCGTGCACGTCACCGCCGACAAGCCGCGCGAGACCTTCTATGGTCTGTTCCTCGCCCGCCTCAGCGGGGCTCGTTACGTCGTCCACCTGCATATGAAGATAGGCGCGTGGATCAGCCCGCTTGCGCGCTGGGCGATGAAACACGCCGACGGCTATATCGCCGTTTCCGATTTCGTGGCCCGTTCCGCCGTAGAGATGGGCTACGCGTGCGAGCGCATCGTACGGATCCACAATGCGATGGACCTGGATGGCTGGCACGGCGATGGCGTCGACCGCGCTGCACTCCGCCGCGAATTCGCCATCGGCGAGGAACAGCCAACCATCGTCATCGTCGGCCGTCTCCTGCCGTGGAAAGGCCAAGCGGCGCTCATCGAGGCCCTCGCTCTTGTGCGCGCCGAGCTCCCCGGCGTGCGCCTCCTCGTCGTCGGTGATGACGACGTCTCTGCCTTCTCCGGCGACGGTCGTTACAGCCAGTACTTACAGGTTCTGGTCGCAGAGCTCGGCCTGGAAGAGAACGTCATCTTCACCGGCCATCGCTCCGACGTCCCGGCGATCCTGGCTGCCGGCGATCTGTTCGCCATGCCCACCTTCGAAGAGCCGTTTGGTCTCGTCTTCCTGGAGGCGATGGCTATGAAGATGCCCGTAGTGGCCATTACCAGTGGCGGGCCGGCGGAGATCATCGAGAACGGCGCGACCGGCCTTCTCTCGCCGCCGGACGACCCGGAGGCGCTGGCCGGCAACATCATCACCCTGCTCGGCGATCCCTCGTTGCGCCGCCGCATGGGCGAGGCTGGGCGGCACAAGGTCGAGACCGAATATACCGTGCAACGCCTCGCTGACAGCGTCGAAGCCTTCTACCGCCAGCTATTGGCCCGCCAGGCATAGTCAACGCCTTGCCTGCTAACTCCACAGAGGATAGCAGCATGAAATGGAGCGAATCCCGCTAATGGCAGAACTCAGCAAACACAGTGCTCCGGCCAGCAGCGGCGCCGGCAATCCGAGCGAGGAGGCGGCTGCCGCTTTGCCCGCAGTCAGTGTCGTCATTGCCACGCGCAACCGGGGACCTAGTGTCGTGGCCACGATCGAGTCGGTATTGGCCAGCAACCATCCACGCTTTGAGGTGATCGTCATCGATCAGAGTACGAATGACGTTACCGCCGCGGCGGTAAGCAACCTGCTGGCAGACCCTCGCCTACGCTATGTGCATTCCGATACTGTCGGATATGGACGCGCACATAATCTGGGTCTTCGCATAGCACGGGCACCAATCGTAGCAATGACCGACGATGATTGTGTGGTTCCTCCCAATTGGGTGGAGACCTTTGAGCGCATCTTTCGTAGCCATCCGCGCGTTGCGGTCGCCTACAGCAATGTCCTTCCCGCGGAGCATGACCCGGAACTCGGTTTCGTCCCGGCGTACGTCCGTTCCACCGACCGGCTGATCCGCTCGCTCTGGCGCCCGCCGTTCACCGTCGGCATCGGTGCCAGTATGGCGGTCCGTCGCGACGCGGTCCGTTCGCTCGGCGGCTTCGATCCAGCGCTGGGTCCTGGCGGCGTCTTCTACTCTGCCGGCGACCGTGACATCGCC
>JAVVFG010000323.1:0-4854 GCA_032260445.1 Anaerolineae bacterium
GTGATATGTGGAAGGAGGATGCTGCGACGGCGTCGATTGCCGCTGTTGGGAGCAGGTAGCCGGTGAAAGGTGACTTTGAGTGGCAGGTAGCCGACGAGATGGCGCCGGCGCCGCCGTATTTTGACGAAGAGCCAGAAGGTGCGCTGGGCAGGCCGGGCCGGGGGCGCTGGCTGGTGCTGCTTGCCGCCGTCGTGGTGTTGGGCGCCGCCGTTGGATGGCTCTACCGCGAGGCGCGCGAACGGACGGCGGCGGCGCGGGAGGCGACCGTCGCCGAGGTGCTGGCGAGCCACCGGCTGCTGCTGCAGGCGACCGATGCCCGCGATCGCGAGTTGGCGACGAACCTGCTCTCGGGCCGGGACCGGGCCTGGGCGGCCCAGCAGCGCGCCCGGGTCGAGGGCGGGACGCTGCTGGCGGAGCCGGGGCTTGGCCTGATCGCCGCGGGTGAGGCGGCGGTGGTCGAGACGCTGTCGCCGGCGCTGGACGAGGCGGCTGTGGTGATGACGCAAACGGTGCGGCTGGGCGACGAAGCGGAATCGGGGCACCTAGTGCGCACGTGGCTTTACCGGCGCGGGGAAGGGGGGTGGCTCTATGCGCCGCCGCGCGAGCCGGCCGACTATTGGGGCAGGCAAGAGCAGCTGGAGCTGGTGCACCTGGCCGTGCAGTACCCGGCGCGCGACGAGGCGCTGGCGGCGCGTTTGTCGCAGGCGATGGACGAGGCGCTGCTGCGGGCGTGTGCGACGGTCACCTGCCGCGAGGACTTTGAAATGGTGGTCGTGCTCGCCACGCAGCCGACGAGCCTGGAGATGCCGTCGCTGGAGCGGCTTGTCTACGAGGAAGGGCCGCTCACGCTGCCGGCGCCGTCGTGGATTGGCGTTCCCGTGGATGAGGCGGGGTTCGAGCTGCTGGCGCGGGCGTATACCCGGCCGGTGCTCTTGGCGGCGCTGGGACGCGAGCTGTGGGGGTGGCAGTGCTGCGACCATGCGCCGCTGTTCCAGGCGCTGCTCGACGCGCAGCTGGCCCAGTGGGGGATGCAGCCGTGGCCCCTGACGCGTGCGGACTATGAGTTCCTGTTGGCGCGCGATTTCAGGCTGTTCGAGGATACGATGGCCAGCTGGTACGGGCAGGCGTTTTCGCGGCAGCGCGATGCTGCGTGGCTGCAGGCGCATGCTGTCGTCGCCTTTTTGCTGGCGCAGAAGCCGGACGCCGATCTGGGCGAGCTGGCAGCGCGGCTGAACGAGGCGCCGAACTACTGGTTCTGGGCGCTCGACTTCCTTGACGAACGGGTAGGCGATGCCGAGCTGGAGGCGCGCTGGGAGATGTTCGCGCAGCAGGCGCGCTGATGCGGCCCTACTCCGTGACGGCTACAGCGTCCCCGGCAGATGAAGCCTTCCCACGTTTACGGAGCCATCTCTTCCAAGTGCTCTAATACTTCGCTGGCGGTCTCCCACAGGTCAAGTGTCTCGCCGCGATTTCTGGCAATGGCGATCTGCTCTGGCGCAAGAACTGCGAACGCTGCCGCTTTGACGTGCTGACCGACCACGTCCTCGAACCAGCGGGAATTAGCAACATAGGGGCGACGCGTGGCGAGAGCGTAGAGCTCGACGGCCTGCTCTGGCTGCGCCGCCGCCACCGCCATTAGCAGAGCGACCGCCGGTAGTACAGGCAGTGCAAATATTGGTGATTCTAACTCGAAAGCAATCCTCGTTGCTTCAAGAAGTGCCTCTCGGGCTTGTGGGAGATCCGCTGCGAGAGTGCAGGCGCAGCTGAAGGCGACCAGCGCTTCGCACAGGAGATCCCGTTCGCCTACCTCGCGCCACCTATAGGTGGCTTCTGCTAGCTCCTCACGTGCCCTGCCCGCCTGACCCTGGCCAAGCAAGGCGCAGCCGGCTGAGAACCGGCCAGTAGCGCTGACACTAGTTAGGTCGTTAGCCTGCGCAAAATTCAGGATGGCGGGCACCCGGCCGAGCACTGCCTCATAATCGCCGAGGTGCAACACAGCGCGGCACCAAATGCCGTTGCTCATGGCCAGCACTCTCCGTCTGCCCAGATGCTCGTGCGCTTCAACGCCCTGTGTGGCCAATGCCCGCGCCTCCACGAACCTCCCCTGGAAAAGCACCGTCATCGCGAGATAATTCCACACCCTGGCCACGTTTACCTCATCGCCCATTTCCAGAAAAGGGTCGATGCTGTTGCGTAGCCTCTGCTCGGCCTCTTCCAACTCACCGATGCAACCTAGGACAAACGCAAGGAACACTCGTGCCTCCGCTGCGCGGCCTTTATCGCCCAGGCGTTCGAAGAGGCGCACGGCTTCCCTCACGTGTGGGACCGCCTGCTTGTACCTCCCCTGGGTCACACCAGCTAGTTCGTGGTAGGCATGTGCGATATACCAAGTATCGCGCACCGCCTCAAAGAGCGAGACGCTTTTTTGCAGTATAGGCTGCGCCTCCGCGCCCCGGTTCTGGAACGAGTAACCGCGTGCAAGACCGAGCAGAACAAGTGCGCGCTCGTGCCGCGTATCCACGTCTTGTAGCTCTTGCCGCTCCAGTAAGGAGAGCGCCTCCTCGCCCAGCGCTTCTACCTGCTTGAGCGCGCCAACCGTTGTTAGCAACGTGCACTGATGGGCCAGCAAGGGTATAAGCGTAGCAACTTCAGCCGGGTCCGCGGTAGCCGGGCGGGAAACATGCTCCCGCAACGACATAATGGCGCGGCTGAATGCGCCCAGCCCTTCCTCGAAGCGGGCCGAAAGCTCACAGAAGGTGGCCAGGCTGAACGCTGCAGGTTCCAGCCGCGCGAACTGCTCCTGGGCTACCGCCCGGTCCCAGGCGGCAAAGAAGTTGTCCGCATCGGCCGCGAGCGCTTCAAGCGCCGCTTCCGCCCCTGCCCCTTTCAGCTCTGACTCGCTCTCGCACAACAACGCAAGATAGTAGGCGCTGTGCGCATCGCGCACCGGCGCTTCGCCCTCCGGCGCACGTGCCAATTGCTCGGTGGCAAACTGCCGTAGCAGCTCGTGCACCGCGAAACGCCCCTCCTCGTCCCGGGCCAGCAAGGAGCGGCCGACAAGGCGCAACAGGTCACGGGGCGTAGCACCGGCCACCTCCCTTGCGGCCGCCAGCGTGAAGCCGCCGCGAAAGATGGAGAGCGCCGCAAAGAGCGTCTGCTCCCGCTCGTCTAGCCGCGCCCACGTCGTCTCAAACACTGCGCGCATGCTCCGCTGCCGTCGTGGTAGGTCGCGGTAATCGGCCTCCAAAAAGCCCAGACTGCGTTCAATCTCCGCGGCAATCTCCACCGGGCTGAGCAACTCGAGCCAGGATGCAGCTAGAATAATCGCCAGAGGCATGCCTTCGACCAATCGTAGGATTTGCTGCAGCGCCTCGATATCTTCCGCTTGCGGCTCATATCCCGCTCGTACTCGTCGGCCGTGCTGTAGGAAGAGCTGGACCGCAGGGCTACGCCTCGCCTCTTCCACAGTTCCCTTGTGGGCATAGGGCAAGCCCTGAAGCGGATAAACGTGCTCCGTCTGTAGCTTCAACCGTTCTCGCGACGTAACCAGCAATTTTACTTGTGTCGCCGCAACGAGAATCTCCGTCAGGAGCGGCGCGCCTCCCAGTAGATGCTCAAAGTTGTCCAGGACGAGCAGCAGCCTTTTATCCGCAAGGTAGTCCAGCAGCTGTACCTTCGCGTCTCGTGTCTCCGCGCCCTCCGGCTTGAACTGGAGCGCCTGTGCCAGCGACGGCACGATAGCCTCGGCCGATGAGAGGGGTGCCAGACTGACGAAAGCAGCGCCGCCGGCGAAATGATCAACGAGGTGGCGCGCCGCTTCCAGAGCGAGGCTTGTCTTGCCCACGCCGCCAGGCCCGACGATGGTCAGGAGCCTGGCGCCATGTTCGAGGAACAAGGACTGAATCTCCTCCAACTCCGTCTCGCGCCCAATCAGGGACGTTGCCGGAGCCGGAAGAGGGATCGGAGGCTTAGCTTGGACTGCCAGTGTCGCGCGAGGCACGGCGAGCCGATCAGCCTGAATCGCCTCTACCAACTCGCGTGTGGCGCGCGACGGCTCAACGCCCAGCTCACGCCATAACGTGGCCTCTAGCCCTTCGTAGACGGCCAGGGCTTCGCTGCGCTGACCCCTGCGGGCAAGCGCCTCCATCAACTGCCGGTGCCCGGCTTCGGCAAGCGGATCTAGCTCCAGCAGGCGCGTGCTTGTGGCCATCGCTTCTCCATATTGCCCCTCGCTTAGATACCAGCGGCCCAGCCGCTGCAAGCCATCCAGGGCCAGGCGGTGGAGCCGTTCGCGCTCGGCCGCCGCCCACGTTTCGAAGCCTGCTGCCTCCGTCACAAAAAACCCGGCCAGAAAATCGCCGTGATACAGCTCGATTGCTGCGGCGAGCTGTTCGGCAGCGGCGGTGGCGTGAATGCCCTGTGCTGATTGGGCTGCGGAAACTGCGGCTTCGAGCTGCGCCGTGTCGAGGAAGAGATTGGCGTCGGGATCGACCGCCGCTGTACTGCGGCTGATGGCAAGGTAGGGCCCGAGCGCCTTGCGCAAACTGGAGAGGACGGCGCGCAAGTTGGCCATCGCCTGCCGCTGGCTGCGGTCGTCCCACAACAGGTCGGCCAGCATCTCTCGGGGATGTTGGCGTCCCGTGCAGGCCAGATAGATGAGGAGAGCTTCAGCTTTGCGCGAGGCGAGGTCAGTGACGGCCAGCCCGTCACGTTCAATCGCGACACGACCGAGCGTTGTGATGCGCAGCGCATTCGTCGCAGACATCACCTTACCGGATGTTGACATGGATTGTTTGACCTAGGGGACGTAACCCCATCGGGATTGATTAGCTCAACCGGGAGCTTTTCCGAGCA
>JAVVFG010000324.1:0-4846 GCA_032260445.1 Anaerolineae bacterium
GGCTCGACGAGGTGGTCGATGCGGCGATCGACAATGGCGGCGTTCCCGGCGATGGGCTGGTGCCGCTCGAAGCGTGCGGCTGGTCGGTTGGGCCGGCATCGACAGTGATGGCAGCGCTCATCTGGAACGGGTTGGTGACGGAGGCGGTGACCCGGCTGCAAGCGGAAGGGATGGAGGCGCCAGTATTTGCCAGCCTGAATATGGATGGCGCCGCTGCCCATAATGAAGCATTGTTGAACAAGTGGCGCGGCCTGAACCCGCACCTCTAGGATAGACGCGTGGCAACTCCTGTGGAGAGACGTGGCCCCCATTTTGCTGCCGGCCAATTGGCGATCGGTGTGGATGCCGGTGCGACGAAGATCGCCGCCGCTCTCGTGACGGCCGAGGGTGAGGTGGCTGCAGCCGAGCAGCTTCCGACCCGCCCGGAGCGCGGCGCTGCTGCGGTACTTGACGACATGGCGCGCCTGATGCAGCCGTGGCTCGCCGAGCACGATGCTGCGATTCGCGGCGTGGGCATTGGCACGCCGGGCCAGGTCAACTCGGACGCGGGCATCGTGCGCAATGCCGTCAATCTTGGCTGGGATGAGGTCGCTCTCAGCGCTGAGATCAAGGCACGGCTGGGGTATGAGGTGCCTGTGTGGGTGCAGAAAGATGCCAATGCGAGCGCGCTGGGCGAATATATCTATGGGGCGGCACAAGGTTATGATGATTTCGTCTATATCGGCGTGGGCTCCGGGCTGGGTGGGGGCGTGGTTGCTGGTGGTCGTCTGATCACCGGCGCGAACTGGAACGCTGCCGAGCTAGGCCATCTCTCGCTTGACCCGGAGGGCGCCGTGTGCAACTGCGGCAACCGTGGCTGCGCGGAAACGGTTGTCTCCGGGCCGGGTCTGGTGGCGCTGGCCGGCCGCTACCTGGGTGAGGCGCGCTTTGCGAGTGGGCTAGCCGGGGAAGAGATAACAACTGAAGCGGTTCTGCGCGAGGCAGCGGTAGGGGACGAGCTGGCGCTGGCGGCCCTTTCTGAGGTGGGCCGGCATCTTGGTATTGTGATTGCTGCCTGCGTGGCGATCCTGAACCCGGCGTTGATTGTCCTTGGCGGCGGGCTGGGCCTGGCAGCATTTGACTTTCTCGTCCCGCCGGCACGCGCAGAGCTGGCACGCCGGACGCTGGCAGCGAGTGCCGACGTGCTGGCGGTTCTGCCCTCACAGGTCGCGTCGAGCGCCGTCGGGGCAGCGAGCCTGGTCTGGTATTTTGACAAGTTACGAGCAGATGAAGCGCGACATCAGGTAGAAAGGAGGTGATGCCCAGCGTGTTGTGTCAACTGACGAATTGTGACGCAAACTAAGATTACGCCGCAGGGGTGTAACAGCCCCTGACAACACGATAATTGGAGAAGAAAGAACATGCGTAAACAACTGTTGCTCACCCTGTTGCTGTTGCTAGCTTTGATGGTTGCTGCCTGTGGCGGCAACGATGTTGAAGAACCGGCCCCGAGTGAAAATGTGGGCGAAGAGCCGGCGGCGGAACCGGTGGAAGAGGTAGCCCCCGCCGAAGGTGAAGAAGTGACCCTCATCATCGAGAGCTGGCGCAACGACGACCTGACGATCTGGCAGGACCAGATCATCCCGGCGTTCGAAGCGCAGTACCCGAATATCAACGTGGAGTTCCAACCGGCGGCTCCGGCCGAGTACAACGGCGTGCTGAACACAAAGCTGGAAGGCGGAACGGCAGGCGATCTGATTACCTGCCGCCCGTTCGACCTTTCGCTGCAGCTCTACGACCAGGGCCATCTCGCCCCGCTTAACGATCTGCCGGGGATGGACAACTTCAGCGACGTCGCCAAGAGCGCGTGGCAGACAGATGACGGCTCGACTGTATTCTGTGTGCCGATGGCTTCCGTGATCCATGGCTTCATGTACAATGTGGACGCCTTCAACGAGCTCGGCCTGGAAGAGCCGCAGACCGTGGAAGAGTTCATGGCCGTTCTGGACGCCATTCAAGAAGACGGCACATACGTCCCGCTGGCGATGGGGACTGCCGACCTGTGGGAGGCCGCGACGATGGGCTTCCAGAACATTGGGCCGAACTACTGGGAAGGTGAAGAAGGGCGCCAGGCACTCATTGCCGGCGAAGGCAGATACACCGACCAGCCGTACGTGGACACGTTTGCCGCCCTGGCCTCGTGGGCACCCTATCTGCCCGACGGCTATGAGGCGGTGAAGTACCCGGATGCACAGAGCCTCTTCACGCTGGGCCGGGCGGCTATCTATCCGACCGGCTCCTGGGAGATCTCCGTGTTTGAGCCGATGGTCGACTTCGAGATGGGGGTGTTCCCGCCGCCTGTGGTTGAGGCCGGCGATACCTGCTACATTAGCGATCACACTGACATTGCCATGGGTATGAACGCCAATACCGACAATCCGGAAGCGGCGCGCACCTTCCTCGAATGGATGACGACGCAGGAGTTTGCCGAGCTGTACACCAACCAGCTGCCGGGCTTCTTCACGTTGTCCAACCACGCCATCGAGGTGGAGAATGAGCTGGCGCGCGAATTCTTGAGCTGGCGCGACGAGTGCGAAGAGACGATCCGCAACTCGTACCAGATTCTCTCTCGTGGGGAGCCGAACCTGGAGAACGAGCTGTGGCGGCTGAGCGCCGAGGTCATGAACGGTAACGTAACGCCCGAAGAGGCCGCTGCCGAAATCCAGCAGGGTCTTGAAAGCTGGTACGAACCGATGCAATAACGTTTGAGTGATGGAGGAGGGGCAGCCTGTGGCGCTGCCCCTCCTCCGATTATTGGAGACGCCGATGCAATCTACTCCTGTGCGTAAGCGCTTCCCGTGGCACATCGTCGTTTTTCTGGCACCAGCGGTGATCATCTACACAGTCTTTATGATCTACCCGCTGCTTGACTCGCTGCGCCTGAGTTTCTTTACGCGACAGGGTACCGAGCGCTTCTTCACGGGGATGGACAACTACGTCCGGCTGTTCACGAGTCCCAACTTCGCGCCCCAGTTCCGCAATGCCTTTGCCAACAACATGGTCTTTTTCGCCGTGCACATGCTAGTGCAGAATCCGATCGGCCTGCTGCTGGCGGCTATCCTCGCTTCACGCGTCAAAGGTCACGAGGTTTACCGCACGGTGCTTTTCATGCCGACCGTACTTTCGGTTGTGATCATTGGCTTCATCTGGAATCTGATCCTTAACCCGTTATGGGGTGTGTCCTCCACGATTCTCGATCTGGTTGGTCTGGGAAGCCTGTACCGCCCATG
Source organism: Anaerolineae bacterium (assembly GCA_032260445.1). Classification (GTDB taxonomy): domain Bacteria; phylum Chloroflexota; class Anaerolineae; order Promineifilales; family Promineifilaceae; genus JAAYYY01. The sequence continues at coordinate 3,270 of JAVVFG010000324.1, forward strand.
GTTGGGTCTAGAGAGCTCGGCGCTGGTGACCGTGTCGCTGATCTCTGTGTGGCAGTTCGTGGGCATTCCCATGATCCTCTTTTACACCACGCTCATCGCCATCCCGGATGAGCTGACGGAGGCGGCGCGCGTCGACGGCGCCAGCGGCTGGCACATTTTCTGGCACGTCAAGTTCCCGCTGTTGCTGCCGACGGTGGGCATTGTGGCCATTCTGACCTTTGTCGGCAACTTCAATGCCTTCGATCTGATTTATACGATGAAGGGGGCGCTGGCCGGCCCGAACTTCTCGACCGACATCATGGGAACATTCTTCTACCGCACCTTCTTCGGGCAGCAATTGCAGTTGGGTAACCCGCATATGGGCGCGACGGTGGCGACGATGATGTTTCTGATCATCCTTGCCGGCGTGCTCCTCTACATGGTGTTCTGGCAGCGGCGCATCACCACGTATGAACTGTAGCAAGCGGCTGAGATGAGGGACCTCACGATGGTTCCACCGGCCGGCCTTACCAGAAACAGAGAAGAGCTATGGCAGCAGTAACCCATCCCCGGCACGAAGAGACGCAGTGGCGCTACCGGACCCGCCTCCGGCTTTCGGCGCTGGCGCCGCACCTTGTCCTGCTGATCTACGCGGCGATTGCGCTGTTCCCGATCATCCTGATCATCATGAACTCGTTCAAGAGCCGCCGCGCCATTTTTGGCGAGCCGTTTGCGCTGCCGGGCGCAGAAACGTTCGACCTCGTCGGATATGAAACGGTCTTTGCGCGCGCGAGTTTCCAGACGTATTTCTTGAACAGCATTGTCGTCACCGGGGCCTCGCTGATCCTCATCCTGATTGTCGGCTCGATGGCGGCCTATGCCCTCGCCGAGTATCCGTTCCGGGGCAACGGGTTGATGGGCCTTTACCTGGCGCTGGGCATCATGATCCCGATTCGCCTGGGCACCGTGGGGCTCCTGGAGATGATGGTCGATCTTAGGCTGGTGAACACGGTAACGGCGCTGATCCTGGTGTACATCGCCCAGGGGCTGCCGCTGACCATCTTTATCCTGTCGCAGTATATGCGGCAGGTGCCGCAGGAGATGAAGGATGCGGCGCGGATCGACGGCGCGAGCGAGTACCGTATCTACCTGCTGGTGCTGCCGTTGGTGCGGCCCGCGCTGGGAGCGATCGGCATCTTCACGATGATCCCGATCTGGAACGATCTCTGGTTTCCGCTCGTGCTCGCACCGAGCAGCCGCACGGCGACGATCACCCTCGGCGTGCAGCAGTTCCTGGGGCAGTTCGTCAGCGACTGGAACGCCGTTCTGGCATCGCTCACGCTGGCAATGGTGCCGATCTTACTCTTCTACATACTGTTCTCGCGGCAGATGATCCGCAGCATTACGGCGGGGGCGATCAAATAGGGTCTGCCGGCGCCGCGGCCGGCGCCGCTGGAAGACAAGGAGGCGCACAATGCGAGTTGGAATAGCCGGCACAGGCTCTATGGGGGTCACCCATGCTGCCGGATGGGCGCAGACCGGCGCCGAGATCGCCGTGGTCACGGTGATGATTTGCACCGGTTCGCACGGCGGTTCCA
>JAVVFG010000325.1:0-4799 GCA_032260445.1 Anaerolineae bacterium
ATTGCGAAGTTGACGGCCGGCCCGGCGAGGGCAATTCGCAATTCCTGACCCGGCGTCTCGGGCATCTCCTCAATCTGCGCCACACCGCCAATGGGAAGCAGCGTGATATCTTTCACTGGAGCCCCGAACTTCAGTGCCTGCATACTGTGGCCGAATTCGTGCAGAAGCACGCTCGTAAAGAGCAGCAGCGTCGCCACAACGCCGAATAGCGCCCCATCCCAACCCTGTCCCGTGGAACTGCTCCACCGGAACGCCGCCCATATCAGAATCAGGACGAAGGTTAAATGAACCTTCACGTCTATGCCTTTGACCCGGAACAACTTAATTGACCAGCTCATAGTAGCCTCCTCTGGCTTCGCTGGCGCAGTCTGGCGGTTAGCCATCGCTGCGGCGCATTTCTTCTAAGCACCTTCTTCTTCGACTGCCGTCGCCAGCCCCTCTTGATCCGCCGCCGGCACGTAGATTGCCAAACCGAACACCTGGGATCTGGTAATAGCAAGGTGAATTTCGCTATCCCGCACGCCCGCTACGAGCGCAGCCGGGATCATGAATGGCTGGCTGGTGGCGGCGGTGGTCTTCGCCAACGGCCTGGGAAGCTGCAGGAGGACGTGTGTTGCCGAACGGGACCCACTGTCAAGCAGGAGCCCGGCGACACGCCCAACTCGCTGCCCGGTCGCATCTCTGATCACCATGCCTTTCTCGACGGCAATCGACGACGGAGGCACGCTGCGCCGGTGCAGCACCATGTAACCGGCGTTGCTCGGCGGTAGATAGGCGCCCACCGGCCGGTACCGCGTGCCCACAGACAGCGGTCTCTGATACGTGCCGTGGCGCTCGACGACCTCATAATCCGGGAACTCGTCTAGCACGGCGCCGGATACTGAAAGGAGTACTTTGCCTTCACTGACGTCTATTACCTGGCTGACTGGCACGACGATGTGCCGGTAGCGAATACGCCCCCGCCGGACGACGATATAATCCGGTTCACGTCCTTCCGGATCGACAATGATTTTGGCCACAACGCCTGCCGGACCGTCACTGGCAATCACCGTATCGCCTAACTTCATCTGCTTTTTCATTGGTTTCCTTCCTTTTCATTCGTCAAGGAGCGCTCGATTTCTATCAACCGGTTCGCTCCGGCTCGGCGAGCGCTATTCAATAAGCGATTTCGTGTTAGGAATAGCTTAAGGAAGGGGGCGCGACGCCTCCACGACTTTTGTCGATTTCTTGTAGAGTGGCGTGAACGTGGGGGTGGCGGGAATTGAGGAGTTATCCTCTGCTTGCCCGCAAGACTGAAAGCTCTGCCTAACGGTTTCGCGCCGCGCGCCGCTCGAGGAAGCGGGCAATGCCCTTTGGCTTCCCCAAAATCGTGCCATCGCGCTCGTAGGCTTCCATGCAGGCATCGTAGCCAAAACGGTGGAAGGGGCAGACTTTGCTACAGATCAGGCAGCCGTCGAACTTGGCGAAGTAGGGCCAGCAGCGCACGGGGTCAAGCTTGTGTTTGTAGACGCCCCGCCACCACATCTTCTCTTCGCTGAGGGCGCGGCCGGGGCAGCCGTAGACACAGAGCTTGCAGTCTTCGCAGAAGGCGCTGATGCCAAAGTCGGCCGGGGGATCTGGTTCGATCTCGGCGTCGACGCTGATCATCGCCCAGCGCTGCCGGGGGCCGAATTGGGGGGTGATTGCCTGGCCGTTGGCACCCAGCTCGGCCAGACCGGCGGCAACTGCATGGGGCACGTACTTGACCACAGGATCGAAGGCAATACGGGCGACGCAGCGGTAGCCGAGAGAGCGGATGTGGCGGGCGACCTCAAGCACGGCAATGCCAGCGGCGACGTAGGCTTCGTAGTCGGCAAGCTGGCCGTACGGCGACGGCATGTCGTCCACGAGCTCGCGGTCCATTTCCATGCCAAGGACGACTGCCGTGTCATAAGGAAACGCATCGTCGTCCCCCAGAGCGATGAAGCGGCGGTCGACAAGGGTGAAGCCACACAGGGCAAAGCCGCGCGCAGCAGCATAGCTGCGAATGGCTTCCTTGAGGGCCGCCGGTTCCACTCGGCGCTTGCCGATGCGGAAGCGGTTCTCGACCTGCTGCCGCCGCATGCCCTGCTCGCCCTTTCTGATTCCCAGGAAGTAACGCCAAAATTGGCCGTGGCGGCGCCACTTCGGAAACTCGAGGCGCCACATCAGCGCACGGCTATTGGCGAAAAAGGGTACGCCCTCGGGTGTCAGGGGATCGACCTCGCTGGCGATGTCCAACACACGCGGGTCGACGTCGATGGTCGGCAAGTTGTCGACGATCTCTTTGCCACGGTTGGGCGGGCGCAGCTCCATCTCCAGGCGCCACGGCAAATAACGGCGCATACGCGTCTTCCCGGAGAGATCGGGACGGCCCAGCGCGGGGCGTGTCCGTTGCCGTGGATCGTTGTCGCTGGTCATGCGTGCTCCTATCAGGTGCCGGCGCGTTGGCCGCGCACAGCTCCGTGTCCCCAGACTACGGTCTATTGTAGCGGGGTTAGAGCCCGGCAGCAGGTGCCATTTATCACGATTTCAGTCTGCTGCCGTTGACTCGGCCGAACGCTTAATAAGCTCGCGCAAGACCTCGAGGTCGACATCCTGTAGCTTGTTGACGTAGAGGCAAGCGGCCCCCGTCTTGTATTTGCCCAGGCGTTCCATCAGCTCGGCTGGCTCGTCAAAGCCATAATTGAGGTAAAGGGTAAGGTTGCGCTTGCGCGGCGCAAAGCCGACGCGAAACCAGTCACCCTCACGGCCGCTGGCGTATTTGTAGTGATACTGGCCAAAGCCGACGATGGCGTCGCCCCACATGCGCGGCTCTTCACCGGTTACTTCGCGCATCAGTTCCAGCACGGTGAAACAGTCTTCGCGGCGCTGCGCATTAGCAATGCTGTTCAGAAATGCCTCGACGCTGTCACCGCTCGGTTGCGTCTTCAATTTAGACATAGGGCCTCCTTCGCGCTCAAGGGGGGTGTCGAAACAATGGCAGTGCCGGACCGTTAGCGGTGATTATAACGGTTTGCCGGGCAACGTCGCATTCCCATTTTACCTCGCCGCGTGGTATCGTAGCGGCGACGGAAAAGAGTCTGGAGGAGTGATGAACGTCCAAGCCGACTTTGACCTCCTGATCCAACATGGAAATGTGGTTTTACCCGGCGACGTCGTCCGCGTGGACGTTGGGGTGCGCGAGGGGAAGATCGTCGCGCTTGCCCCTAGCCTGCCGGGCACGGCGAGGCGTACGATCGACGCGGGGCAACAACTCGTCTTTCCTGGGTTTATCGATGCGCACACGCATATGGGGATCCCGATTAAGGAGACGACCTCGGCGGATGATTTCTCGAGTGGATCGGTTGCGGCGGCGTTTGGGGGGGTGACGACGATCCTCGACTTTACGGTGCAGCAGGCGGGGCAGAGCCCGCGCGCAGCCCTGGAAGAACGCATTGCGCTGGCGCAGGGAAAGAGCCACGTCGACTTCGGCGTTCACGTTAATTTCACGTCGGAGCCGTTGCGCTATCTGCGTGAAATTCCCGGCCTCATCGCCGACGGCTTTAACAGCTTCAAGCTATTTTCGACGTACCGCGAGGCGGGCATGATGAGTACGTGGCCCGAATTCCGTGCGGTGATGGAGACGGTTGCCGCGCACGGCGGGGTGGTGCTGCTGCACGCGGAGAGCAACGAGATCATCGAGCGCGAGACGGAGCGTTATGTCAACTCCGGGGTGACGGCGGCGATTTGCCACGCGCGCAGCCGGCCGGCGGAGGCGGAAGCGGAAGCGATCCGTGAGGCTGGGGCGATTGCGCGCGACCTGGGCGCGCGGCTATATATCGTGCATTTGAGCAGCAAGGCGGGGCTGGAAGCCGGGCTGGCGGCGCGGGCGCAGGGCGCCGAAATCTACCTGGAGACGTGTCCCCAGTACCTGGTGCTGGATGAGAGCCGTTATAAGGGTGAGAAGGGCCATTACTACGTCACGACGCCAGCGCTGCGCACGCGCGCCGACGGGGAAGCATTGTGGGAGGCGCTGGCGGCGGGCGAGATTGACGTCGTCGGCACGGACCACTGCCCGTTTACGCGCGAACAGAAGGAGAGCGCGGATGGCGTCTTTTACCTGACGCCGAATGGCATGCCGGGAGTGGAGACGCTGTTCCCCCTGCTTTACACGTATGGCGTGGCCGAGGGGCGGATCGACCTCGCACGGCTGGTGAGCGTGCTGGCGGAAAATCCGGCGCGCATATTCGGCATTGATGCGCGCAAGGGCGCCATTGCACTCGGCCGCGATGCGGACATCATCATCTGGGATCCCAAAGCTGAGACGACCATTGAGGCGCCGCGCCTGCATGGGAATGCCGATTGGTCGCCGTACGAGGGGATGCGGGTTGCCGGGCGGCTTACGCACACGATCTTGCGCGGGCAGGTGTTGGTGGAGGGAGAGAAGTTTGCAGAGGAGGACGTTTTCGGCGAGCTGCTCACAGCACCGCAACCGGGGACGCCGCGCACGCGTAGAGGTGAATAGAGAAAGGCGACAGCCGGTGGCTGCCGGCTGTCTCGAGAGAAAGGAGAACCTGATGGGTAAAGAGGTCGTCCTGTTTGCCAGTGAGGAACCACACAGCTTGAAAGACGTCGCCGCCTTCCTGCGGGAGCTGGCCGACAAGCTGGACGGGAATGAAGTTGTGCTGCGCAAGGGCAGTGAGGAGCTGGCGGTGCAGATTCCGAACAACGTCGTCCTCGAGTTAAAGGTCGAGGAGGAGGAGAAGAAGCAACGCACGCAGCGCAGCCTGGAGATCGAG
>JAVVFG010000326.1:0-4790 GCA_032260445.1 Anaerolineae bacterium
CGGGCTGGAGCGCATTGACGTGCACGTGACCGTGGACTGGCGCGAGCAGTTCAAGGTGCTTAAGCTGCGCTTCCCGCTCAACCTGATTCTCATGCGTGCCGTCTACGAGATCCCCTACGGCCATATCGAACGCTTCGCCAACGGCGAAGAAGAGCCGGCGCAGAGCTGGCTGGACGTCTCTGGCACCTCGCGTGACGGCGGCGAGCGCTACGGGCTGAGCCTGCTCAACGATGGCAAGTACAGCTTCGACGTGAATATCCGCGACATCGGACTGACGGTGCTGCGCAGCCCGATCTACGCGCACCACATCCCGGCCGAGCCGCTGCCGGACGTGCATTACCAGTTTATGGACCAGGGACTACAGCGCTTCACCTACGCGCTGCTGCCGCACGCCGGTAGCTGGGAGGACGCCGGCACAGTGCGGCAGGCGGCAGAGTTGAACCAGCGCCCGCTGGCGCTCACCGGCACATACCATGAGGATGGGCGCCTGCCGTGGCGTGATTCGTTTGTGGAGGTCGATAATGAGCATGTTAACGTGTCGGTGCTCAAGCTGGCGGAAGAGGGGGATGACCTGATCCTGCGCTGCTACGAGACGGCACGGGTGGCGACGGAGGCGACGATCTGCTTGCCGCACTGGCAGCGCGAGATCCGCGCACAGTTCCGCCCCTGCGAGATCAAGACGTTCCGCATTCCGGCGGACCCGGAGCAGCCGGTGGTCGAGACGAACCTGTTGGAAGAGGCGGTGACGGTGGGAGAGACGGGTGGCTGAGCGGGATGGACAGGCTGCGGCACCGGCGCGCATCCCGCTGTCCGGCAAGGATTGGCAGCTCAAGGGTTATATCGGCGAGGACTGGCGCTGGCGCGACGCGCACAAGCCGGGAACGCGGGACACCAGCGGCTGGATCCCCGGCAGTGTTCCCGGCACAGTGCACCACGATCTGTGGCAGGCGGGGCAGATCCCGGATCCTTACAGGGGGACGAACAGCCTCCTGTGCGAGTGGGTGCCGGCGCGGACGTGGCTGTATACAAAGCGCTTTACCGTGGACGAGATGTACCGCGGCAGCCGTATGCTCCTCTGCTTTGAGGGCATCGATTATGAGGCCGGCTTTTATCTCAACGGCGAGGCGCTGGGAAGCCACCGCAGCATGTTTACGCCGGTGAGCTTCGAGGTGGGCGACCATCTGCAGGTCGGCGCGGAGAACCTGCTGGCCGTGGTCCTCGAGCCGGCGCCGCTCGAGCAGCCGCAGGTGGGCCGTAGTAGTCTGGTGCGTACGCACAAGACGCGCATGAACTACTGGTGGGATTTTTGCCCGCGGCTGGTGCATGTGGGGATCTGGGATGAGGTTTATTTGCGGGCGACGGGTCCGGTGCGCATCGAGAGGGTTGCGGTAAGCACGCAGCTGGACAACGAGTTGCAGGAGGCGAACGTCGATATCGTGGTACCTGTCTCCAGCAGCCGCGAGGAAACGGTCGTGCTGACAACGACGATTAGGGATGGAGAGGAAGAGATTGGGCGGCAGGAGACGCGGCATCAGATACCGGCCGGGGGGAGCGACCTTCACGTTTCTTTTACCCTCGCGCGACCCGCATTGTGGTGGCCGAACGGGTATGGGGCGCAGAAGCTTTACGACGTTAGTGCCGCGGTTGATGTGGAGACGGCAGCGGGGCGGCAGCGCTCGGATGAGCGGCAGGCGCGGTTTGGGGTGCGCACGGTTGAGCTGGTGGATAACGAGGGGGCACCGGCCGGCGCTCGGCCGTACACGCTCGCGGTGAATGGGCGTAATATCTATATGAAGGGCTGGAACTGGGTGCCGCTGGACGTGATGTATGGCGTGCCGCGACCGGAGAAGCGGCGCCGGCTGCTCTCGCTGGCGCAGCGCGCTCACGTGACGATGCTCCGCGTGTGGGGCGGGGGGTTGATCGAGCAGGAGGGCTTTTACGACCTGTGTGACGAGCTGGGCATTCTGGTGTGGCAGGAATTCATCCAGTCGAGCTCGGGGATTGACAACATGCCGCCGGCCGATGCTGACTTCCTACGCTTCATGGAGGAGGAAGCGCGACAGATCGTGCCGCGGCGGCGGAACCACCCGTCGCTGGCGATCTGGGGCGGTGGGAATGAGCTACAGGATGGGGAGGGCCGGCCGCTGGACGACAGCCACCCACTGCTCAAGCTGCTGCACAGCGTGGCGGATGCCGCGGATCCGGGGCGGGCCTGGCTGCCAACGTCGCCCACCGGTCCGTGCTTCGGCAATGCGGTAGAGAACATCGAGGCGGATCCGGAGGGGCAACACGACGTGCACGGGCCGTGGATCTACCAGGGGCTGGAGAAGCAGTATGCGCTGGCGAACATGGGTACGTCGCTGTTGCACAGCGAGTTTGGCGTGGAGGGGATCACCAACCTGGCGGCTCTGGAGGCGGTGATCGCGCCCGAGCAGCGCCGGCCGGTGCGGCGTGACAACCCCGCGTGGCACCATCTCGGCGAGTGGTGGGTGTGGGAGGAGCGCTGGGTGGCGTATTTTGGCGACCTGGAGCGGCTGGAGCTGCCGGCGGTGGTGCGGGCGATCCAGTTTCTGCAGGCGGAGGGGCTGCGCTATGTGGTGGAGGCGAACCGGCGGCGCTGGCCGCGCAACAGTGGCTCGTTCCCGTGGCAGTTTAACGAGCCGTATCCGATGGCGGCGTGTACGTCGGCGGTGGACTATTTCGGCCAGCCGAAGCCGGTGTATCATGCGGTGGCGAGAGCGTATGCGCCGGTGAGTGTTACGGCACGGTTTGGACGGATTGCGTGGGGTGGGGACGAAAGGTTCGAGGCAACTGCCTGGGGGATTGGGGATCAGGGATCGGGGATTGGTCTGACCCCGATTTCGTAGACACCGAAATAAGGTGGTACGCTTGAGAAATCGGAGGTGTTTGATGGCACGAAAGAAGTATACGCGCGAGTTCAAGCGAGAGGCGGCACTGTTGGCCGAAGAGAGTGAGCGACCTCTCGACGAGCTGGCTCGCGAACTGGGGATCCATCCCAATACCCTGTACAAGTGGCGGCGCCAGCTTGTGCAGGACGGGGAGGACGCCTTTCCCGGCCACGGCAAGCTGAGGCCGGCTGATGAAGAAATCCGGCGGCTACGGCGCGAGCTGGCTCGGGTACAGGAAGAGCGCGACATTTTAAAAAAAGCCACCCAATTCTTCGCCAAGGAAAGCCGGTGAAGTTTCGCTTCATCCAGGAGCATGCGGGCGTGTTTCACATCGGTGTGATGTGCCAGGTGCTGGAGGTCTCCCGCGCCGGCTACTACGCCTGGCGCCAGCGCAAGCCAAGTGACCGTGAGCGAGCTAACCAGGTGCTGCGGCGGCTGATCCGCCTGCGGCACAAAGAGCATCGCTCGGTCTATGGCTACCGGCGCATGCACGCCCTGTTGCGCCGCGAGCAAGTGGTAGGCAAGAATCGGGTGGCGCGGCTCATGCAAGAAGAAGAGTTGAGCGGTGTGCGGCGACGCCGCTTCAAGAGCACGACCCAGTCGCGGCATACCCTGCCGGTAGCGCCGAACGTGCTGGCGCAAGACTTCACGAGTACACTGCCGAACCAGAAGTGGACCAACGATATCACCTTTATCCCGACCGATGAGGGCTGGCTCTACCTGGCCGTGGTGCTGGACCTCTTCTCCCGTCTGGTCGTTGGCTGGGGCATGGCCGCCTATCTGGACGACCGTCTGACCCGCGGCGCGCTGAAGATGGCCTTGAACCGTCGCCAACTCGACAACGAGCTGCTCCATCATTCAGACCAGGGCAAACAGTATGCCAGTGGCCCCTTTCTGCAGCTCCTGCCCAGCGCGGTCACACGCAGCATGAGCCGTAGCGGCAACGTCTACGACAACGCACCTATGGAAAGCTTCTTTGCCTCGCTGAAGACTGAATTGATTCACACACGTCACTTCCAAACGCGCCAGGAGGCCCGCTCGGCTATCTTTGACTACATCGAGACCTTTTATAATCGTCAACGGCTGCATTCGTCGCTGGGCTACCTGTCGCCGGTGCAGTTCGAAGCTTTATCCAAAGCACCCTAATTCCCTGTCTACTTTTTTAGGGTCAGTCCATTACTTGTTCCTTGTACCTTCCACAGGATTGAGGGGCGGCTGCGCGGATAGCACGGCGACGATGTTGCGGGCGGCGGTGAGGGCCATGTTCTGGCGGGTGGCGGTGGTGGCGGAGCCGAGGTGGGGGAGGAGGACGACGTGTTCGTGTAGCGATAAGAGGCCGGGGTGGACGGCGGGCTCTTCTTCGAAGACGTCGAGGGCGGCGCCGGCGAGGGTGCCGCTTTGCAGGGCGGCGACGAGGGCGGCTTCGTCGACGACGGGGCCGCGGGCGGTGTTGAGCAGGATGGCGCTGGGCTTCATCAGGGCGAGCTCGCGGGCGCCGATGAGGTGGTGGGTCTCGGCGGTGAGGGGAACGTGCAGGCTGACGAAGTCGCTCGTGCGCAGCAGGGTGTCGAGGTCGACGCGGCGGGCGCCGAGTGCTTCTTCGACGGCGGGGACGGGCGTGGGGTTGGTGTAGAGGATGGGCATGTTGAAGCCGCGGTGGGCGCGCTCGGCGACGGCGCGGCCGATGCGGCCCATGCCGGCGATGCCGAGGGTCTGCCCGGTGACCTCGAGGCCGAGATGGGGCTGGAAGAGCTCCCAGCCGTGGAACCGGCCGGCGCGCAGGTAGGTGTCGGCCTCGGGGATGCGGCGGGCGGCGGCGAGCAGGAGGGCGATGGTCAGGTCGGCGGTGGCCGCGGTGAGCACGCCGGGGGTGTTGGTGAC
>JAVVFG010000327.1:0-4787 GCA_032260445.1 Anaerolineae bacterium
TCGTCCTCTTTTACGCGCAGCCGGGAGCCGGCAAGAGCTCGCTCGTTAACGCCGCACTCATCCCCGGCCTGCGCGCGGAAGGCTTTGCCGTTCTCCCCACCGGCCGTGTTGGCGGGGCCATCCCCGAGGGAGTTGGCGAGGTTGCCAACGTCTTCCTCTTCAGCCTGCTCTTGAGCCTCGATGGCGGCCGCACCAGCACCGCACAGCTTGCGGCGCTGTCACTTTCTGAATACCTTGCGCAGGTACTACCCCACCGCGCCAATACCTCTGTCGAAGACGGTGCCGCCCACATCCTGATCATTGACCAGTTTGAAGAGATCCTCACGACCAACCTTGGCCGCTGGTCTGAGCGTGAGGGCTTCTTTTCCCAGCTACGTGCGGCGATGGGGGCCGACCCCCTGCTGTGGGTCCTGTTGGTCATGCGCGAGGACCACGTCGCCGCGCTGGAGCCTTACACGCCCCTCTTGCCCGATCGCCTGCGTGCCCGCTTTTACATGCAGCGTATGCAGTTAGACGCCGCCCTGCTGGCCGTCGAAAAGCCGGCACAGAAAGCGGACCGCCCCTTCGCCATGGGCGTCGCCCGCGCCCTCGTCGACAACCTGCGCCAGATCAAGGCGCCTGACGGCGCCGGCACCCTGCTCGGTGAATACGTCGAGCCCGTCCAGTTACAGGTCGTCTGCTTCAGTCTGTGGCAAAAACTGGCGGCGCACCCCGGCCCGGCGATCACCTTCGTCGACCTGCAGGAGCTCGGCGAGGTCGACGCCGCTCTTGCCGATTTCTATGAAGGAGCTGTCGCCGCCGCCGCGCTGGAAACGCAAGCATCCGAAGCCAGCGTGCGCCAATGGTTCGAGCAGAGCCTGCTCACCGAAGGGGGCACAAGGGGTACCGTCTACCGCGGGCGCGAGACGACCGCCGGCCTTGACAACGCCGCCGTTGACGTCCTTGCCGACCGTTTTCTCCTGCGCCCTGAACGGCGTGCAGGCGGCGTCTGGTATGAGTTGATCCACGACCGCTTCATCGAGCCGATCCGCGACGCCAACCGGCGCTGGCTGCTGCAGCACAGCCCTGTCTACCTCGCCGCCGTCGAGTGGGAGCGGCTCGGCCGGCCTCCTGCGCGCCTCCTCCGCGGCGAGCAACTGGCTGCGGCCCTCGAAGAAGTCAACCTCACCACCGCCGAGCCCACGCTCCGCACCTTCCTCGAGAGCAGTGCCGGGGCCGAGCGCGATCGCGAGCGTGCCGAGATCGAGGCACGCCTTGCCGCCCAGCGCCAGCGCACCCGCCGCCTCACCTTCATTGCCACCGCCTTCGTACTCCTCGGCAGCCTGGCACTCGCCGCTGCCGGATTTGCCTTCATCCAGCAGGGCCGGGCGCGCGCCAGCGCGCACGAGGCTCAGGCTGCCGCTGCCACCAGCCAGGCCAACGAGCAGCTCGCCGTCGCCCGGCTCGCGCAGGCCCAGGCGGAGCAGGGCACGGCCATAGCTGCCGGCACCGAAGCTGCCCAGGCCAATGACTTGGCCAATACCCTGCTCGAGGCCCAGGCCGCCACCCTCGAAGCCGGGCAGACGGCCGAGTACGCTGGCCCCACAGGCGTCGGGGAGGCCACCGAGCTCGTGCCCGAGACCACGGCAACTGCCTCGCGGACGCCAGACGCCTCGGCCGCGGCAGCGGTCGCGGCAACCCAATTGCTGCAAATCCGCGCCACGCAGGCAATGCTCGTCACGCCCACGCCGCCCCCCGCCCAGACGGGCGGCGCCATGCTCTCCGCCTTGTTGCCTCCGATCCCCCTCTCCCTCCGCAGCGAACCCGCCGCCGGCGACAACGTCATCACCCGCCTCCAGGGGCCAGCCCGCCTGCCCGTGCAGAGGATCGAGGGCGACTGGATCTTGGTTTCTGCCGGCGCCGGTCAGACGGGCTGGCTGTCGGGCTACTATCTGACCTTCATCGGAAACGCCGATGCGCTGCCGCGCGCGCTGCGCTATCGTGTCTTGAGCGACCGGGACGACCTCCCCTACGTTTACGGCCAGGTGGTGAGCGTCGGCGGTGCCAACGGCGCCTACTTGCTCTACGATCCTGCGAGCGAAAAGAGCGACCTTGTCTGGATTCCTACGGGCACCGAAGTCACCTTACTACTCCCCGTCCAGGGCGCCCGCACGTACGGTAGCAGCGTCTGGTACCTGGTCGAGCTGGTCGACCCGCGCGACGATGAGAAGTTGGTCACGGGCTATCTCCCCGCCGAGATGCTCGCACAGCGCCGCGTCACCTTCGATATCCGCACCGTGCCAACCCTCCAGCTCCCCGCGCCGGCCGTCCGCCCCTAGTCCCGCCGCGCCGCCGCTTCAGCGCATCGCCCCCCACCACAACTCCGTCCCATCACTCACAACCTCGATCGTCCCCAGCTCATCCGTCCGCAGCACCACCGAGCCCGCCGCCGACGCCCGCTGCAGCATCTCCGTGTGCGGGTGACCGGCCGTGTTCTCGGCCCCCGTAGAAACGACGATCACTTGCGGCTGCACCGCATCCAGGAAGAAGTCATTACTCGATGTTCGCGCCCCGTGATGCCCCGCCTTAAAGACGAGCGAGCTCAATTGAACGCCGCTCGCCACCATCGCCTGTTCCGCCGCGACCTCGGCATCGCCCGTTAGCAACACACTAAAAGCGCCATACGTCAGCCGTAACCCAAGGGAGCTGTCATTATCGCCACTGGATCTGCTGCCCGTGAAAAGAACGTGAATCTGAACTCCGTCTCCGAGGTGAATGACCTGTCCCGCTTCAGCTTGAAGGACGGGTATCTGCTTCTCTGCCGCTGTCTGAAGCAGCGTCGCATATGCAGAGTCACCCTCTGCTGCCGCCCCATTTGTCAACAATTGCGCCACCTCATACCGCCCGACGAGCACGGGAAGACCGGCAACATGATCGGCATCGGGATGGCTCGCAATCACCAGGTCAATCCGCCTATCCCCATAAGGCAGCAATCGCCCCAAATGCCCCTGTAGCACACTTGGGAAGTGCCCCCCATCGATGAGCACCCGCCGCCCGCTCGGGGTACGGATCAGCGTGGCGTCTCCCTGCCCCACGTCGAGAAACGATACGTGCAGGCGGCCGTCCGGCCTCGTTTGTGTCCATTGCCACGCCACCAGCCCGAGCGCTACCACGCCTGTCAGTGCCAGACGTGGCGCCTGCTCCTGCACTTTCGCCAGGGCGAGCCGTGGCGAGTGACGGGCAATCCAGGTAACGAGAGCAATGATCACGTAACACGTTACAACCCCGGCAGGCGATAGCGTGATGCGTATGGCGGCGGACGGTAGCCCCGCAAACCACTCGGCGACAGCAATCGTATAGGTGAGAAAGAGCCATGCAGGTAGGGCGAGCAATTGCCCAAGCGGTTGCCACACCATCCCTGCCAGCGTGGCCAACCCGCCCCAGATCATCACCCCTGGTTGGGCCGGGAGGATAAACACGTTCGCTAGCGGACTGAAAAGCACAAGCTGCTGGAAATGGTAGAGGAGCAACGGCAACGTAACGAGCTGCGCTGCCAGGGTGACAATCACTCCTTCGCTGAGTAAACGGTTGATGAGGTCCGCGCGTTCTTCCGTTGTCCAGCGGGCCAGGAGCGCGCGGCTGCCACGGCTGAGGGGTTCAGCATAGACCAACAGGCCGAACGTTGCCGCGAAACTAAGCTGGAACCCTGCCTCCCACAATACCGCGGGGCGGACCACCGTCATGACGAAGGCGGCGAGGAGTAGGGCGGCATACTGAAGCAAGGTGCGCCCAAGCCAGCGACCCGTGAACAGGTAGAGCCCCGCCATGACTGCCGCGCGGACCACGGAGGCCTCGGCGCCAACCAGGATTGTGTATAGCGCCACAAGGCCCAGGGCAGGCCATACGGCCCAACGTGGGCCCGCGAAGGGCAAAACCAGCCTCAGCAGGATACCTGCTAGGATAGCGATATTGAAGCCGGAGATGGCGATAATGTGCGCTGTACCGCTGATCCGGAACGCTTCCTGGAGATCCGGCGGCAGCCCGTCATCATCGCCCAGCAGGATGCCTCGGAGGAGTGCAGCCTGTGGCTCAGGCAACAAGGTATTGATGGTACGCGCCGCCCGATCCCTGAATTGGTACAGGGCCACACGGACCGGATTGGGTGGGGGTCCGCTGGCCTGTTCGACGACTGGATAAAGCATCTCGCTGTAGATTTCGCGGCGAGCGAGGTATGCGCGGTAGTCGAATTCATCCGTGGACCTTGGGGTCTGTAACCGGCCGGTTGCCGTAATCCAGTCACCGTAATGAAGGGAGACAAAGCGAGGTGCGCGAAGCTGAACGAAACCGTGGCTTGCCGACGGCGGCAGCGTTGAGGTCGCCAGCGCTGAAACCTCCATCACGGCATCGACAGCACGATCGCTGACGCGCGGGGGACCCTGGATTTGCCCGTAAACTGCTACATGACCGCTGTCATTGTAACTTATGACGTGTTTCGGTCCCGGTGTCACTTGGCTCATCTGGAACCGGGCTGCGCCAAGAGCCCCGCCGCCAAGGAGAACGAACACGATGAAAAATCGCGTGCGGCGTCCGAGCACGGCGAAAGCCACGAAAAGCAGCCCGGCAACTGCCCAGCCGCGCGTGCTGACGCTTACCTGCGCCGCGGCTCCCACACCCGCCAACCACCCGGCAATGAACGCGACAATGGCCATTGCTAACCAGTGTAGCCGATCTTGCGCCTCGGGTGAAGAGGACAGTTACCCTACGTCTCCCCGGCCGAACGGTTTCTAGAACGCTACTTTAGTCATCTG
>JAVVFG010000328.1:0-4744 GCA_032260445.1 Anaerolineae bacterium
CCCAAACGGCGCCCGCACCGCTTCCAGAATAACTGCCTCACCCATCGTCCACCTCCACTATACGCCTCCAACTCGGCCCCATTGTAGCGCACCTTGCCGCCCCAGGCCGATGCACTTTCTGCTTCCCAGTTTCGGCTTTCAACCGGTGTTGACATCACCCCTTTCCATCGCCTAAGATAAACCCCAAGCTACAACACCACCTTCATTCAAGCGACGACAACCAGTAGTTCACAAGGAAGGACCTTCATGAACAAACGTTTTGCGTTGCTCCTCGCCACCGTCTGCGCCGCGCTCACCGCCGCCCTCCTCTTCACCAGCCTCGCCCGTGCCGGCGCGCCCGCGACGAGCACAGTGCCCGTCCCCGCTACGCAGGCCGGTGAAGTCTCGCGCCCGTTCGAAATTAACAGCCCCCTGCGCATTTCCATCCCCTTCGGGATCGCCCCTATCCTGCCGCTCATCAACGAAGGGCGCGACGTGGTCGTCTCCGGCCACGGCGGCTGCCCCCTGGGCGAAACGGTGACCATCGCTATTAGCATCAGCCAACCCCTCTACGGCGCCGTCGCCACCGGCGAAACATCGCAACCCTGTACCGATGCCGAAGAGCAGTTCCAGCTCATCGCGCGGTCCACGATTAGTCCCGGCCTGACCGCTGGCCCGGCCGAAGCCTGCGGCACCGCCACCATGCGCCTAGGCGACGAGATCCAGGAAATTCAGGTCTGGTGCCGTGCCGAACCGGCTCTGCTCATCGCGCTAGACGAACAGCTCTACCTGCCGCAAATCGCGCTGAACACAGCGGAGTAAGCTCTCCAGCGGCGTCCTATCCGCCATACAGCGCCGCAATCTGCTCAGCGAAATCGGCGATGCTGACGCGCAGCGCTTCCGGCGCCAGCACCTCCACGGTGCGCCCGCAGCCCAACAGCCGTGCCCGCGCCGCGGCGAGCGATTCAAAGGAAAGGGTGAGCGGGTGCCACCCCTGTCCGTCGGCCGGCCCTGCCGCGTCGGGGGCCACGCCGAACACCGGGGGCAAGAAAGGCAAGAACGCCGGGCGCACGCGCACCTCCACGGTATACGCCACTTCCTCGGCTTCGCGTGCGGCACACCATGCCTGCCAGAAACGGGCCAGGTCGAAATCCGCGGGGCGCGCGAAGGAACCGGCTCCCGGCGTTACTGCCAGCAAGGCGCTGACAGCCAGAGCGCGCACACGCCCGCCATGAGCATAGACCAGATACCAGACGCCCGCCTTCGCCACCAGCCCGTAGGGCGCCACGGTGTACTCCACGTCTACCCCCGCCGGGAGGCGGTAGCGGATGCGCAGCTGGCGGTCCTGCCACACCGCATCCTGCACCGTCTGTAGGTGCGGCACAGGGGCTGTCCCCTGCCGCCACCACGTCGCATCCAGATAAAAGCGCTGCCGTACTTGCTCCTCCTCCGCCCGCCTGCTCCCGGGCAGGGCCGCCGCCAGCTTGCGCAGCGCGCCCTGCAGGCTAGCGCCTAATCCCAGCACCTCCAGCGGCGCCGGCACCGAAAGCATAAACAACGCCTGCCGCTCGCCCTCTGTCAGCCCGGTCAGCGACGTGCGGTAGCTATCCACTAAGCCGTACCCGCCGCCGCGCCCGGAGACACTGTACAGCGGCACCCCGGCCGCTTGCAGCGCCTCCATATCGCGGTAGATGGTGCGCACCGTCACCCCGAGCTCAGCTGCCAGCTCCCGCGCCGCCATTTGCCCCCGCGCCTGCAGCAACATCATTTCCTGCAGCAACCGCTCTGCGCGCATCACTCGCCTCCGGAATCACCTTTTCCTTGACAAAGGATGTCATCTTTTAGCTATATGATAATGGCGTCAGCGTAGCGTAGACAACATGGAGGACACAATGAACAACAACGTACGACTGGTTGACCTGCCGCCTCTGCGTGTGGCCAGTTTCCACGCCTACGGCGCCAGCCCGGAACGTGTCGTCCTGGCGCAGATGCAGGCCTGGGCCGAACGCCACGGGTACCTCGACGATGGACAACAACACCGTATCTTCGGCTTCGACAACCCCATCCCCTCGCCTGGCAGCCCCAATTACGGCTACGAGGTCTGGTTCGAGGTAGCGCCCGAACAGGCCGGCGATGGCGATGAGACGGTGACCTGGAAAGAGATGCCTGGCGGTCGCTACGCCGTGCTGCGCTGCGAGGCGCTACCGGATGGCAGCAACATCCCCGCCGCCTGGGAAGCGCTTGCGCGCTGGCTGGAAGAAAGTCACTACCACTACCCGCCACAGCGGCAATGCCTGGAAGAACACCTCGGCCATCTCGCCCTGAAGCCCGGTCACTTCGTCCTCGACCTTTACTTACCCATCGAAGAATAACCACCCAGCCATCGGGAGGCCGGACGCGTTCTGGCCTCCCCGCCCGTTCATCTGGCCCACCACAACCCAGCCGAAACGCCTGCAAGTTCGGAGACTACCACCGTCCTATGGGCCTGCGAATCTGACGCTTACTTCTCACTGACACCCGCATTACAGGCCACCACCCCAATTGCCTGCATCGCCTCATGCGTCGTCTCGTGAATATTCGCGTCGCCCACACGCTCGAGAAAACCGGTCCGCGCCAGCCGGTCCAACACCGGCCCTTTCACCGCCGCAAGGTGCAGGGTCACATCCGCCTCTGCCAGCTCGTGCTGCAGCGACTCCAGCGTCTCCAGCGCACTGGCATCTACGAAGTTCACCGCCGTGCAGATCAACACAAAATGCGCCACCTCCGCCCGTTCCGCCGCGATGCTCAGCACCGTATCCTCCAGAAACTTCGTGTTCGCAAAATAGAGACTCTCGTCGATGCGCACCGCCACCACGTTCGGCCAGCACTGTACCTCGTGGCGCAGCACGTTGCGGTAGGTCTCGCTCTCCCCCAGCCGCCCGACGATCGCCACGTGCGGCCGGCTCGTGCGCCAGATATACAGCAGCATCGCCGCCACCACGCCGGTGAGGATACCCACCTCCACCCCCCACCCCAGCACGGCGACAAACGTCACCGCCAGCGACGCCGCATCCCCCTTGTTGTAATGCCACACACGACGGAAGGCGCCCAGATCCACCAACCCGGCCACGGCGACGACGACGATCGCCGCCAGCGCCGCCTGCGGCAGGTAGTAAAAGAGCGGCGTTAGCAGCAGCACCGTCACCGCAATCAGCGCTGCGGTGACAATGGACGCCAGCCCGCTACGCGCGCCCGCCTCATAGTTCACTACCGAGCGGCTGAAGCCACCCGTCACCGGATAACCCCCCGTGAACGCCGCCCCGGCGTTGGCGATGCCCAGCGCCAGCAGCTCCTGGTTCGCGTCGATCTTCTGCCGCCGTTTGCTCGCCAGCGACTTGGCCACGGCGATGCTCTCCATGTAGCCCACGAAGCTGATCGCCAGCGCCGTAGGCAATAGCGCCTGCCACGTCCCGCTCTCAAAGACAGGTACCGTCAGCGGTGGCAGCCCGGCCGGCACCTCGCCCACAATGCGCACCCCCGCCGTCTCCTGCAACCGCAGCGCCCAGACCAGTAGCGTTGTCAGCAGCACTACCACGAACGGCGCGCTTTTTGTCAGCGGCAGCGCCAGCCGCTCGGCGACGCCGCGTCGCTGCAGCCACGGTCCCAGCCACTGCTTAAAGACGACCAGCAAGCCAATACTGCCTACGCCGAGCGCCGCCGTGACCAGATTCGTTTCGCCCAGGTGCGCCACCGCATAGGGTACCAGCTCGACGAACTCCGAACGTGGCATGCTAATGCCCAACAGATGGCCAAGCTGGCTGAAGCCAATCACCAGCGCCGCCGCGCTCGTAAAGCCACTCAGCACCGGATGGCTCATGAAGTTGACGATGAAGCCGAGCCGCAACAATCCCAACAGCGCCTGCACGATGCCCGCGAGCAGCGCCAGAGTCAGCGCCAGCCGCACGTAAAGCGCCACGTCCCCACCCGCCAGCGGCGCCAGCCCCGAGGCCACCAGCAGCGACACGATCGCCACCGGCCCCACCGCCAGCGTGCGGCTCGTCCCAAACAGGCCGTAGAGTATGAGCGGCAGAATGCTGGCATACAGCCCCACCTGCGGCGGTAGCCCTGCCAACAGTGCGTAAGCCATGCTCTGCGGCACGAGCATGATCGCCACGATCAGCCCTGCCATCAGGTCCCCGACCAGATCGTCGCGCTGGTAGGCGCGCGCCCAGTCGAGGATCGGCAGAAAGCGCCGCCACTGCCCCATCTCTTTCGTTGCGCCGGCGATCACGTCCGGCAGGTTGCTGATTGCCATGATTGTTAGTTTACCTTTGGCTGCGTCATTTGGCGCAGAGACCGCTACGCGACGATCAGCGGCGGCCTGGCTGCCTCCCAGGCCATCATGTCGCCGCTCACCTGCCACAGGGTGGCGCGTCAGCCGCGCGCCTCACGTGCGCGTCTGCCTATCTCTGCCAGCAGGCGCCCCGTCAGCGCCACACGCTCCTCCCAGGCGGCCGCATATGGCGCCAGCGCCGTCTCCGCCAGCGTCCGGTACGCCGCCTGCCATTCGCCCGCCACCCGCTGCAGCTCGCCGGCGAGCGCTGCCATCGTCTCATACTGCGCCGCTGCCCGCAGCAGGTTCATCAGCATCTGCTGCCGCCCGCCAAAACCCCGCGGCAGTTCCACGGCGCGCGCCAGCGCGCTGATATCGTCCCGGCTCAGATATAGGCCGCTGTGCACCGGCGCCAGCAGATAGCCGGCGATCTCCTTCAGGCCCGTCTTCTCG
>JAVVFG010000329.1:0-4734 GCA_032260445.1 Anaerolineae bacterium
CTTGAAATGATCGCCAACGCCTCTGTGCGGTCAACAATACATACTGAAAAGATAAGACAAGTTAAAAAAAGGAACCACAGCGTATGCCGTGGTTCCGGAAGGCGAACACGATTGGGTATCGAGCTTACGACTACTCGCGCGCAATTGCCGGCTGCGGCTCGCCGCTATCATCCCTTGCCGCGAACCAGTCTGGCCGCAGGTAGATGAACCAGTAGACGAGGCCAACCATGAGCGAGCCGCCGATGATGTTACCGATGGTTACCGGTAACAGGTTATTCACCAGGAAGTTACCCCATGTGAGCGTGGCATAGTCCGCCGGGCTGCTGCCAATCGCAGTCCAGAACGCCTCGCTCGCTCCGCTCTTGATCAGCAGGCCAACCGGGATGAAGTACATGTTGGCAACACTATGCTCAAAGCCAGCAGCGACGAATGCGGAGATCGGGAAGATAACTGCCAGGATCTTATCGGTCGCGCTGCGTGCACCGATCGCCAGCCAGACCGCGAGGCACACCAGCGCGTTGCACAGGATCCCGAGCGCAAGTGCCTGGAAGAAGTCATAGCCAACCTTCGTTTGGGCGATGTTGAGCGCATTGAGTCCGATGACGCCGCTTCCGAAGGTATACTGCTTACTGACCATAATCAGGACAGCAGTCAAGATGGAGCCCAGGAAGTTGCCGGCATAAACGATGGCCCAGTTGCGGAGTAAATGGGCGGTGCTCACCTTGCCGCTTGCCCAGGCCATGACAATCAGGTTGTTACCGGTGAAAAGCTCGGCGCCGGCGCCGACCACCAGAATAAGCCCGAGGCTGAAGACCAGACCGCCGATGAGCTTGCTGACTCCAAATGGCAGGGCGCCTGCGGTACCGGCCGTCGCCGTTGTCGCGAAGATGGCGCCGAGGGCGATAAAGGCGCCAGCTAAGATACCCAATGCCAGCATGCGTAGCGGGCCGAGGTTCACCTTGGATACACCGAGCGTCTCGGCTTTCGCCGCCATCTCCTTTGGGACGAGGGCGTCAACGTTGAATTCGATTTCCATGTCGTCTCCTTTCGAGTCGAGTGTCGGGTCAGGCAGACGCTGCTTCCGGTTCCAACCGCTGCACGCGTACCGCGCAGACCTTGTACTCCGGGATTTTCGCCGTCGGATCGACGGCGCCAATGGTTAGCAAATTGGCCGCCGCTTCCGCATAGTGGAAAGTCATGAACACCGTACCTTGCGGCGAGCGGCGGGTTACCTTGACGCGCGCGACCACCTCGCCACGGCGGGACGCCACCCGCACCAGCTCGCCGGCCGCTATCGCCAGTGCCGCCGCGTCGTCAGGGTGGATCTCGACGAAGCCCTCTGGCGCAATCGCGTCCAACCCCGGCGAGCGCCGCGACATGGTGCCCCCGTGCCAGTGGTACAGAATCCGCCCCGTCGATAGGATGAGCGGGTATTCCTCGTCCGGCTCCTCGGCCGGCGCGCGGAAGTCGACGGGTGCAAAGAAGCCGCGCCCGCGTGTGAAGCGCCCTGCGTGCAGAATCGGCGTTCCCGGGTGGTCGGGCGTGGGGCACGGCCATTGCAGCCCCCCTGCCTCCAGCCGCTCGTGCGACATCCCGCCATATTGCGGGGTGACCGCTGCCATCTCATCAAAGATGGCTGCCGCGCTCTCGTAGTGCCAGTCAGCCCCCAGACGATTCGCCAGGTCGACGACAATCTCCCAGTCCGGACGGGACTCGCCGGGCAACGGCAGGAACGGCCGGACGAGATGCACACGGCGCTCCGTGCTCGTAAAGGTGCCCGCCTTTTCCGCGAAGCTCGCCGCCGGCAGCAGGACGTCGGCCATATCCCCGGTTTCGTTGCGGAACAGATCCTGCACGACGAGGAAGTCAACGGCCCGTAACGCTTCCGCGACATGATTCAGGTCGGGATCGGAGAGCATCGGATTCTCGCCCACCACGTAGATAGCGCGGATTCTGCCGTGCAAGGCCCCATCTGTGATTTCGGTCACGGTGAGGCCTGGTGTTGGGCTGAGTCGCTCGTGCGGCACGTTCCAGGCAGTCGCGAACTTGTGCCGTGCCACCTCGTCGCTCACTGCTTGGTAGCCAGGATAGACGTTCGGCAACCCACCCATATCGCAGGCGCCCTGGACGTTGTTCTGCCCGCGCAACGGATTGAGGCCGGTGCCCGGTCGCCCGACGTTACCGGTCAGCAGCGCCAGGTTAGAGAGGACCTTGACGTTGTCCGTGCCGCTCGTATGCTGGGTGATGCCCATCGCCCAGAAAATCGCCGCGTTATCGGCCCCCGCATAGAGTCGTGCCGCACGCACGATTTCTTCAGCCGGCACCTCGCTGATCGCCGCGCCACGTTCCGGCGTCCACGATGCCACCGCCTCGGCGAGCGCATCGTAGTTCTCCGTCCGCTCGCGCACGAATGCCTCGTCGACCAGCTCTTCGGCAATAATCACGTGCGCCATCGCGTTGAAGAGGGCGACGTCCGAGCCAGGTTTATGGCGCAGATGGAGCGTGGCAAAATCGGCCAGCTCGATACGCCGCGGATCGACGAGGATGAGCTGTGCGCCATGGCGGCGCACCGCCGCTTTCATCTGGAGGGCCAGGACGGGGTGCGCCTCGGTCGTGTTCGAGCCTGTGACTAGGAGCACATCCGCGTCCGTAATATCGGCGATGCTATTGGTCATCGCGCCGGAACCGAGCGTGGTGGCCAGACCGGCCACGCTGCTGCTGTGTCAGAGACGGGCGCAATGATCGACATTGTTCGTGCCGATGATTGCGCGCGCGAATTTCTGGAGCAGGTAGTTCTCTTCGTTGGTGCACTTCGCCGAGGTAAGAACGGCGACGCTATCCGGCCCGTATCGCTTGCGCACCTCGCGCAGACGACCGGCGACATACTCGAGGGCGCCATCCCAGCTGGTCGCCTGCCAGGCCTCATCCCGCTGCCGGCGAAGCTGTGGCCGAACCAGCCGGTCTGGGGCGTGGACAAAATCATAGCCAAAGCGCCCTTTGACGCACAGGTTACCCATATTCACTTGGTTGTCGCGGCGCCCATTCACGCGGTAAACCAAATCATTCTTAACATGAACGTCTATCTGGCAACCAACACCGCAGTACGGACAGGTGGTATGCACAATACGGTCGGCAGTAATCATCAGCTTTTCTTTCCCTCCCGGTTCAGAAGAAGGCGCCAATCTGCCCAGGATCTGGTATCATCTCTTGCATTGTAGACCCTGGCACAGAAGCGGCTAGTGACGTTGGTCACCGCCCTATTTGACAAAAGTCACAGCGTGCGCACAGGTCAGGAATGGACAAGCACGAAGCAACCGCATCCAACAACTTCTGGTGGAAGCGCCTGGACACAGGCGTGGATGAACCGTGCTCTGCGGCCCCCAAACCCGGCGATCTCTGTCCCGAATGTGGCGAGGCAGAGCTTGACTATGACGGGCTGTTCGTCCTGATCTGCCCCGCCTGTTACCACGTCGCGGAGAGCGGCGTCTTTTCCTGATAGGCTCTCAAGCGGAGGCGTGCCCTCCGCCAGGGGAAAATGAGTCTTGGCCGAGGCTCGCTGCGAGCCTTCTGTGCTTTCTAGAGCCAGTAGCCGAGCGCGATGGCCAGGGCGCTCACGCTCTCGACGGCGACTTCGGTGAAGCCGAAACGCTTCACGTTGGCAACTGGCCGTGGTCGGCGCGCCAGCCAGGCGGCCCGGATTACTAATGCCGCAAAGGGGAGGACAGCTGGCCAGGGCACCAGCCCCCAGCCAATCAGCCCGCTCACCACGGCCAGGGCGGCGGCGTGAAACACAAGCTGCACCACGCGGCTGCCCGAGCGCCCGCGGTTATCGGCGAGCCGCCGGCGCACGTAGAGGACACCCAACGCATTGAGCATGCCTGCGAGGAGCCAGAGGAACCAGGCAGTGCTGTCCAGCCGGCCGGTCGCGGCGGCATAGGCGGCGGGTGCACTCATCGCCAATCCGGCGGCCCCGGCCATCTCCATGCCCAGGCTGCGCAACTGCGCCCGCTGTCGCAGCGCGATCCACAGGTAGATAAGCAGCAGCAGCGAGAGAGGCGCGAAGAGCACCAGGATTTCGGCGTGACCGAGCGCTAGCAAGCCGGCCAGCGAGAGGATGGCGATCGCCGCAAACGCCACGGTCCAGCCCCGCGCCAGGCCGAGGTCACTCCGGCGGCCTTTGCCGCGGCGGATGCGGAACCACCCGGTCGCCGGCTGGCGCATCAAGAAAGCGCTCAGGCTACCGGCGAGGACGAGCAGAACGGCGCCGTTTAACCGGCCGCCCACCGCCGCGCCGAGGAAGAGCGGTACCAGCAGCCATGACCACGAGCCATGCTCGGCCGGGAGCAACAGCGAGCGCCGGAAAATGGTGGGACGGGAAGCCTTTCGTTCGTTCATCATCGGGAGCGGCGATGCTCTAAAGGATGCCTATGCCTCGAAGACGGGGCCTGCCTCGACGCCTTCCGCCCGCCCGCGTTTCGGCAGCGTCAGCATGGCAATAGCCGCGATAACCGGTCCAAGCGTCGCCCACGCAGCGGCATCCAAGGTCCATATACCGCCCCAGGCCGCCGGCCACAGCCGCGTCAGCGGGATCAGGGTGAGCTCCAGCACGACGACGCCGAGCACAAGCCATGACTGGGCGGGCACGGCATCGCGTCCCCACCGCTGTGCGGCAGCGCCGACGAGGCCAAGCGTGGCAAAGCCGAGCAACAACCAGTGTAGGTACGGAACCCTGAG
>JAVVFG010000330.1:0-4733 GCA_032260445.1 Anaerolineae bacterium
GACATCGACCGCCCGCAACTGGTTGTCTGCTCGGTACACGAGGACCGCGACGAAGCGATCCGCGGCGCTAAGATGCTGCTGACCCAGTACCTGGCGCAGCAGCCACACATTGCCAAGGCAAGCGGCGTCGATCAGGAAACGGTGCAGCAGATCCAGTCGATCCTCGGCTGGCCGGCGACGAAAGAGCAGATCCAGGAAGCGATGCAGTACGTGCCGGACGAGCTGGTGCTACGCATCTCGGCGACGGGCACCCCGGAGGAGGTCAAGTCTAAAGTGCGCGAGTACGTCGCGCACGGCGCTACCTGCCCGATCCTCTATCCGCTGGGCGACGCGCGGCTGATGATAGACACCTTCAGCGACGGTTACAGCTAAACGCGGGACCTGCAGCAAGAAGAGAAAAAGGGCCAGCCGCGCGGCTGGCCCTTTTTTCGTGGGGTGGGATGTGGGGCTAACCGCAGCCGCCGCCCGATGGTCCGCGCTTGACCTCAAGCTTGACCTTAGGGGTGTATTCCAAGGCGTAGGCATGCGGGTCGGGCTCGGCGGCGGGATAGCGCGCGCCGAGGGCAGCGTCGAGGCGGTAGCTGAGCGCGCCGGCGGACACGCTGCCGACCTGGTACTGTGTCTTAAACTCCTGCGAGGCAAAGGTATCGAGCCAGTTGTTGATACCACCTTCGAGGATGTAGACATTGGGTACGGCCTCGGCTACCAGGGTCTTCCAGACCTCAGTCGCTTGGCCCTCGTCGTTGCTCATGACGACGAAGACGGTGTTCGCCGGTTCCTGGAGTAGCTCCTCGGCCAGGGGATCGAGGGCTGCCGGATCGACACGCTCGGCGTCGAGAATGTGGAACAGATTGAAGTCGGCCTCGGGGCGAACGTCGAGCATACGCACACGGAGCGCATCGTCATGGATGACGCTGAGGAGTTCGCCGGGATGGATCTGGACTTCGCGGGCCTCGAGCTGGGCCCACCGCTCGTCGGCGATACGCGCCCAGCGGTCGGCATTGGTCGGCTGGCCGACAAAGGCGACGACGAGCGCGCCGAGGAGGAGCAGGCCGGCAGCGGCATAGCGCCAGCGCGGCGCCTTGGCGGGATCTTTGCCGCCAAAGATGCGCTCGAGCTGCTCACCGCCCCAGAACATGGCCAGCGCCATGAGGACGAGGAGCACGACGACGACGCCGGGGCTAAGACCGAGCCATTCAGGGATGGTGAAGCGGCCGAGGTAGGATGAGTGCCAGAAGCTCTCGTAGAAGCCGACCGTCTCGCCGAAGAGGAAGATGCCAAAGAAGACACCGAGGACGAAGAAGACGCCGTCGAGCTTGGCAGTGGCCGCGGCGACGAGCGAGGTGCCGGGGCAGAAGCCGCCGATGATGAAGCCGAAGCCCATAATCAGGCCGCCGAGGATGCCGGGCCAAAGATAGGTTGGGTTTACATAAACCAGGTTGTAGTCCAGCAAGCCGGCGGCAGAGGCGCCAAAGATGAGCACCATGGCGACGACGATCGCGCCAAACATCACTTTAAGAACGGTTAGATCCTTAAAGTAGAATTGGGCTGCCAGCTTTTTGGAGTTGCCAAAGCCGGAAATCTCGAGCACATAGCCAAAGGCGAAGCCGATGAGCAAGTAGATGGCGTAGGCGCCCCAGGTGCCAAGCAGGCTTGTGAGAGGAAGGGGAAACGGTGCCATGATCAGTTACCTCTAGTTCCAGGCTTTACGCAGAAAATATGCCAACATGTAGGCCCCGCCGAAGACAGCAAACATGAACGCCCAGCTGCCGACGGAGAGCACGGCGCCGCCGGAGAGGGCCTGGCCCGAGGTGCAGCCGCGCGCGAGGCGGGCACCGTAGCCCATCAGGCTGCCGCCGACGAAGGCTAACAACCAGCGCTGGCGCGCCGTAATCTGCGGCCCGCGGTTGGTCTCCAGGCGGAAGCGACCGTGGATCAGGCCGGAGACGAAGCCGCCGAGGATGACGCCGACGGCAATGAAGACAACCCAGCTATCGAGCGGGTTGCGCTCGCCGCCAGCCATCTCCAGCAGGTAAGGCGTGCGGTCGACATGGCCGGGGACAAGCCAGTCCTCGACGACGACGAGGAGGCGGTTCATGCCGCCGGAGGCGCCCAGGCCGTTGCCGCTGATGAAGAAGGCGCCGAACAGGACGAGGCCGAGCAGGATGCCGCCGAGATAGGGGTTGACGTAGTCGCGCGCAACGCGGGCGCTACGCTCGCCCGCCTTGAGGTGGCTTTCACTCTCGACAGGTTGGTACGTGGTCATTAGGAAACCTCCTGCGGCTGGGTGGGCCCTTCGACCTCATCCCAGCCCATGATCATGGCCTTGATGTTGGCGGTGGCGGTGTGGCCCGTGGTGGTCAGATAAACGTGCATGACGACAAACGAGGCCAGCGTCCAGGAGATCAGGGTGTGGAACGGCGCGAGGCCGGGAAGACCGCCGAGCGCGGCGGCTATCTCGGGCCAGCGCTGGGCGCCCCACATGAGCAGTCCGGTGATGACCTGTAACGGCAGGAGCACGTTGAGCAGACCGAAGTAGGTGAGCTGCTGCAACGGGTTGAGCTTGCGCTCGCGCGTCTTAACGGTCGGGTGCTCCTCACCACGGAAGATGCCGCCGAGGTAAAACTTCGCCTGCTCGAAGGCCTGGTCAAAGAAGCCGCGCGGGCGGGGAATGAATTGCTGAATCTCGCCGCTCGCCAGATGGTAGAAGGCGCTCAAGGCGGCATTAATCACCAGGATAGCGGCAAGGACGTTGTGAACGAGCACGACGTGGCGAAAGCTGAAGATGGCGAACATATCGGGCTTATGGATGATCAGCCCGGTGAAGAGCAGGCCGAGGATGACCAGTGTCTGCAGCCAGTGCCAGAAGCGCTCGTAGACGCCGTACATGTAGACGCGGCGCAGCTCGGGGTCGTGGTGGGCGTAGCGATGGGCGCCGTAGCGCATGGCGAAGAAGCGGATCCCACCGTGTAGAGCGACACCGCCCAGTGTGCCGAGGAAGGCGAGGGCGCCAAACCAATCGACCCAGGACAGGTTGTCGTGGCCCAGCACGTAGATGCTGCCAGCGCCGCTTTCACGGTCGCCCTTCGTCTGCGGCTGGTAATAGAGGGCGCCCTCGTCATCCACGGTCAGCTCGCCGCGGATAGCGGTGCCGTTGCCAGCGAGGATGCCGGGCATGACGCCGCCGGGGATGTAACTGGCAAGCTGCATAGGCGTAGTGACAAGCGAATCGTTGCTGTGGCAGCTCTGGCAATCTTGCGTGGCCCAGTCGCCGGTGGCGACGTTGTGGCTCACGCTGTAGGCCTGTACCTCGGCGGCGATGCGTGGGTTCTCTAGCCCGAGCTGCCCGAGGCGGGCGGCAACCGCTGCTTCTTTGGCCTCGTCGTCGATGCGCAACTCACTTTCGGCCAGGGCGCCATTACCGTCAGCATCGAAGAGATCGAGAAGCTCGGGCGCGTAGCCGTCGCCTTCGAGCCAGGCATCTTGCAGGAGGCGCAGGGGAACGGGCTGGGCCGGCTCGCCGTAGACCCAGTACCAGGCGCTGATCAGGTTGTGCGGCGCGAGGCTGGTCGTCCCATCGCCGTTTTCGCGCGGGAGCAGCACGGGCTGGTAGCCGGTCAGGAGATTGGGCCCGCTACTAGTAGCTTCGATGCCGCGACATGCGGAGACAGGATTGCCGGAGGCGTCGAGCACGGTCCAGTCAACGGCCTGCTGCGCGGGTGCGTAGAGCTGCGGCACGTGACAGGTCTCGCAGCTGAGCGCGGCGGTGTGGCGTTCTTTGTAGGGCAGCCAGTCGTGGGTGGTTTCGATGTTGTGGCAGCTCTCGCAGCGGCGCAGGCTGTTGTCGAATTCGGGCGCTAAGCCACTTTGCGGGCTCTGGCCCTTGGCGAACTGGTGCAGCGGCCGCTCCAAATAGTCGCTGATGTCGATGCGCCGCGGGTCGAAGAGGAGGTGGGAGGGCTGCGACGCGTCGCTCTCGCGGTAGTAGATGGGGTTGTTGAGGCTGTAGTGGCAGTCTGTGCAGCCGACGACGCGCTCGGCGTGGATGTCCCAGGAGCGCGACAGGCTCTCTTTAGCAGACAGGTTCAGGCCAGTGGTCGCCAGTCGCTGCGGCGAGAAAATCTGCCCGGTGGTGAGCGTGCTCCAGGCAGCGCCTTCGGTCGGGTCGCCGTCGCCGCAGAAGTCGGCGACGAGGGGCGTGCGCGCGTCGCTGTGCACGATGCCGTGACAGGCACCGCAGTTCTCGTCGGTCGGGTCCTGCACCCCCAGGTAGTCGAGCCGAACGTTGCCGTCCTCGTCGAAGGCGGCTCCTTCGTAGCTCCAACCGTCCGTGCTGCTGGCGACAATGCCCGTTGCCGTCAGGGTGGCGGTGCTGGCCCAGGCGAAGTCACCAGACTGCAGCGCGGCAACGCGCGCGTCGTTGTCGGGCGTCGCCGTGTGGCAGAGGAAGCAGTTCATCTCGACGATGCCGGACTGCTGCCAATCCCAGGCGGTTAGCTCCCCGGAGACGGGATCAACCATGGAGGAGACGAGGGGATCAGCAGAGGCGTTAAGGAGCTCGCCGTCGGTGCCAACCGCGGCCGGCCCGCCGCCAACGTGGAGCGCGCCAAAGAGCTGGATCCACTCTGGCGTAGTCATGTCGGCGATCGCGCCCTCTTCAGACCCGGTAATGGTCAGGGTGCGGTAGGTGAGCGGGTTCCAGCGACCGAAGAGGCCGGGACTGCTATCCCAAG
>JAVVFG010000331.1:0-4711 GCA_032260445.1 Anaerolineae bacterium
TCGCTTCAGATCAATCGAGGGCAGCCGGGTCCCGCGAAAGAAGACCCACCACTCCACGAACAGAATGAGAACGGCGACGGCGGCAAGCCACGGCCAGAGCTCGCGCTGGCCTACATTCTCGCCACCTGCAGGCTGCTCTACCATACTCTGTCCCAGACGCAGGCTGGAAGCCGGCAAGATCCGTGACTCCCCCGGCTGAAACAGGTTGACGGCGAAGCGGCCTGCCGGCCGGTCGCCTCCGCGGTCGCGCAGTAGTACCTGGTAGAGGCCGGGCTGTTCTGTTTCGCCAAAGACTACCGGGCCATCTTCCACCGGCTGCAGCCAGCGATCGCCATCCGGTTTCTCCACGATGACTGCCGTTGTCTCCGCTCCCGGCGTGATCGCCACCGGCTCGCCCGGCGCCAGTCCCGCCGGTGCGTCAAAGGCGCGGCCCGGATTAAGCCAGGAGGTAATGTTAGCGATTAACACGGGAAATGCAATGTGCAGGGGCAGATCGCTGTCCGTCAACGCAAAGGGGAAGACGACGACACGGCGCCCTTCCTGTTCGCCGGCCAACAGGAGCGGGCCGCCCGTCGCCGTCAGCAACGGCCTTGCCCACGGAGCCACGACCTGGCGCGCGGCGCGAACGTCAACCCCGCCCCAATCGACAAACTGCAGCAGCGGGCTCTCGGCGCGACTGATAACCGCCGTATCGCTAAACACGCCGGTTACGCGCAACAACTCACGGTCTGTTGACGGCGGCGGGTTGACGATCAGCAACGGCGCCGCCGGCAGCGGATCCGGGAGCTCGACGCCGTCAAAGACATAGACGTCGAAGCCCGGGTCCGGGGGTTGGCCGGGCGCGGCGACAAATAGCTCGACGCCCGGCAGGGCGCTGAATGCTTGCTCCAGAAAGATGTTCCCTGGCCCGGTGAGGAGGACGCGGTTCGCCGTGCCACCCTCGACGACGGCCCAGGCTTCGTCGTCGAGCGGCAGATAGTCGCTGCTCTGCCCGCTCAGGTGGGCGCGCACCGCCTCGACGCCGGGCTGCAGCTCCCACGTCAGGTTGGCGCGCTCGCCGCCGGCGACCTGTACGCGCCGCGAATCGTAGAGCACGCCATCCAGCTCCAGACTAAGCACAGCCGACTGCGTTTCGCTGCCCAGATTGCCGACGCTGGTGAATAGCTGCGTTCTGGCCTCCTGATCAGCGCTACCGGCCGCCGTCCCCGGCGCCAGCCGGCGCGTCGCCAGGGCCAGCAGCGCCAAGTTTTCCCCACTTTCGCCGGTCGGCACGTAAATCACCTCGACCGGCAGCGGCGGCAGGTCGTCCGGCAGCCCGCCATCGGAAACGACGACCACCTGGGCATCTCTGAAGCCCTGCGCGGCGCCGCTCGCTAGGGCCAGCGCCGCTTCCCAATCGGCGCTGCCTGCTTCGGGCGCAGCCGCTTCGAGAGCAGCGTGCAGCGCTTCGCGATCGGCGCTGGCCGAGGCGAGAACACGGGGTGTTCGCCCAGCGAGAATGAGGGTCATACGGTCGTCGCCGCCGAGATCGCCAATCCAGGCAGCGACGATGTCGCGTGCGGCTTCAAAGCGGTTTCCGTCCACGTCCGTCGCGCGCATCGACGCCGAGGCATCGAGCAGGACGACGACGCTGCCGCTCACAACCGATGGCACGGGAAGGAATGGCCGGGCTAACGCCAGCACCAGCGCTGCCAGGATCAGGAGCTGCAGAATCAAGAGAAGGTTGCGGCGAAGGCGTTGCCACGGCGCATTCGCTTCGCGGTCGCGCAGGAGTTTACGCCACAGCAGGGTACTGCTGACCAGGACCTCGCGCCGTCGCAGGCGCAGCATATAGAGCAGCACGATTGGCGCCGCGATCAGGCCCAACAGCAGCGAGAGGGGCGCTAAAAAGGCCATCGCTACTTCAGCACGCCCTCCGCACGCAGCGTGCGCAGCACGAGCTGATCCCAGGGAACGTCTGTGGTAACCGGCACGTAGTGGGCAGCGCGTGAACTGCTAAATGCGGCAAGCTCAGCCTGCCAGGTGCGCAGCCGCTCCCGGTAAGCTGCCAGCGTCGCCCCGTCGAGGCTGATCTCGGCATCCTCCGCCGTCTCCACGTCGACGAGCTTCAAGTCACCCGCGAGCAGAGGATCGACTTCATCGGGACTGAGGATGTGCAGGATCCCGATCTCATAGCCGCGGGCAAGCAGCGCCGTCAACCCATCGCGGTACCCCGGCGGGCTTAACATATCGCTGAGTAAGAAGGCCAGGCCGGGGCGCCCGCCGCGCAGCGCGTAGTCCTGCAGCGCGGCGTTGAGGTTTGTCTCGCCCGCCGCGCGCGCGCTGTCGAGGAACTGCAGCAGGCGCAGGCTGTTATGCCGCCCGCGGAAGGGACCCCAACGCTGCCGCGCGCGACCTAGAAGAGTCACGCTGACCTGGTCCCCAGTGGTCAGAGCAATGTGGCCTAACGCACCCGCCAGGAGCAGCGCATAGCGCAGCTTGTTCTCCGCCGGGGTATCCGGCCAATCCATGCTTGCGCTCTGATCGACCAACAGGTGGACTGCCAGATCTTCTTCTTCCTCGAGGAGCTTGATGAATGGGCGCTCCAGGCGCGCGTAGACGTTCCAGTCGAGACGGCGCAGGTCATCGCCGCGCGTATAGTCGCGGTAGTCGGCAAACTCGATGCTCGTCCCGCGCTTGCGGCTGCGGCGTTCACCTTTCATCACCCCCACGCGCACGCGATCGGCAACCAGCGTGAGCTGCTCCAGCTTGCGCAACGCGCTTTCGTCGAAGATCGCCAGGGTCACGCGGCACCGGCCGGCTCAGGGAAAGCCCACTGCAGGCGCACCAGCAGCAGCAACTGGAAAAGGCGCGTTGCCAGGATGGCACGCTGCGTCCCGCTGAGGTCTCCTTCAGCCAGGGGCGCAAGCAGGTCATCGAGGAGACGGCGCCGCTCCTCGGCCGGCAGCGCAGGCTGCAGGCGCGCCGAGACGTGCCATAACTGGCGATAGAGGCGCCAGCCGGCGGCGGCGTAGACAGCGCCCATCTCCCCTTCCCAGGCGCGTACATACTGCCGCGCTGCCAGCACCATCAGGCCCTCACTCAACCCGCCAGCCAGCAGACGTTGCCACCATCTGTCTTCTTTTTCCACCAACAGCACATTTTGCAGGGCGACGCTGCCGACGGCGCCGATGTCGAGCAGCGACGCGAAATGGCTGAACTCGCGCGAGGTAGCTCGCGCCGCCAGCGCGGTGAGGAACTCGTAATAGGCGTCGAGCAGCAACCACACCGGCTCGGCTGCGCCGATGCCCGCGCTGAGGAGGCGCGCCTGTAGCTGGCGCAGGGTGCCGGGCGTGGGCACGGCGGCGAGCAAAAAGAGGTCAGTGGGCACGGTCACAGTTCAGCCCTCCCGCGGCACCGTCTCAAGCAGTGCGTCGATAATCGTGTCGGGATCGATCCCCTCCGCCTGTCCCTCGAAATTGAGAATGAGGCGGTGGCGCATCGAGGCCGCAGCGACAGCGGTGACGTCGTCGAAGCTGACATTGTAGCGCCCATCGAGCAAAGCCCAGATCTTCGCCGCCAGCACCAGCGCCTGCGCGGCACGCGGGCTGGCGCCGTAGCGCACATAGCTGCGCACTACGGGCACGGCAGTTTCGGTGGGGTGGCTGTTGATGACCAGGCGGCTGACGTAGTCGCCGACGTGAGAGGGCATCGGCACCTGGCGTGCCAGCAGCTGCATGGCCACAATGCGCGCCCCATCGGCAACCGGCTGCGCCGCCGGCACCTCGCCGCCTGTCGTGCGCGCTACGATCTCCGTGAGCTCCGTTGCCGTGGGGAAGAGGACGTTGACCTTGAACAGGAACCGGTCGAGCTGCGCCTCGGGCAACGGGTAGGTGCCTTCCATCTCCAGCGGGTTTTGTGTCGCAAGTACAAAAAACGGCGCCGGTAGCGTATAGGTCTCGTTGGCCACGGTCACGGTCTTTTCCTGCATCGCTTCGAGCAGGGCCGACTGGGTCTTGGGCGTGGCGCGGTTGATCTCGTCGGCGAGCACCAGGTTGGCAAAAATCGGGCCAGGTTGGAAGCGGAAGGTGCGCTGCCCGTCCGCTGTCTCCTCCATGATGTCCGTGCCCGTAATGTCGGCCGGCATCAGATCGGGTGTGAACTGGATACGGCTGAACTCAAGGCTGAGTGCCTGCCCGAGGGTGCGGATGAGCATCGTCTTCCCCAGGCCAGGCACGCCCTCAAGCAGCGCGTGCCCACCGGCGACAATGGCGACGAGCACGTGACGGACGACGTTCTCCTGTCCCACAATGACCCGTGCCACCTCCGCTTCAATCGCTGCTGCTGTGTCGCGAAACGCTTCTGCGGAAAGCGTCTCCTCTACTGGCGCCGTCACGTCTGCCATAGCTTGCCTCGCTGTTGCCTCTGTCTCACGCTTCTCATGGCTCCAGAGATGAAAAGTAGTCTCGCACGTAGCTTTTCATCCCGAGAGGAATGTACTCATCGTCCAGCGCCTGGTAGGCGGCATCGCGGTATTCGCCGAATACGCGTTGGTAGGGAACAACGCTGGCCTCTTCGCCGAATTCGGTAGCGCGCTCGTCGATGAGGGCGCCGCACGCCGCGGGATTGGCGATACACTCGGCCGGCAGCTCCACGTCCTCGCCGGCAATGTCACTGAGATCGGCGAAATCAGGAACGTAGAGGTTAGTCGCGTGGCCCGTCTCGCCGCCGG
>JAVVFG010000332.1:0-4706 GCA_032260445.1 Anaerolineae bacterium
CCCGCCTCCTGCTGCCGCTGCTGGGGCGCATGCCCTTCTCCCTGCTCTACCCGACCGGCAGCCGCCAGGAAGAGATCAAGCCACGTTTTGAGCGCTGGTATCGTTGGGCGGACGTCATCGCCGGCGACTGCCACTACATCCGCCGCCACATGCCGGCGGACCTCACAGGCAAGGTCATCGTCACAAACACGACGACGGGCGCCGACCTGGACGCCTTCCGGCAGCGCGGTGTGCGCTACGTGTTGACGACGACTCCGCAATTCGGCGGGCGTACCTTCGGCACCAATATGCTGGAGGCCGCGATCACCGCCGTCGCCGGCAAGGGCCGCCCGCTCACCGTTGCAGAGCTCAGCGGTTGGATCCGGGAGCTTAAGCTCCGGCCGGTCCTCCACGATCTAGACGCGCAGGAGATGTAGAGATGGACTGTATTATCGCAGCCGGCGGCACGATTCTGCCAGAGGATCCGCTCTTCCCCTACAGCCACGGGCGCCCGAAGGCACTGATCGACGTCGCCGGGCAGACGATGCTCGAGCGGGTCGCCCAAGCCGTCGGCGGTAGCCGTCATGTCGACGGGGTCATTGTCGCCGGCCTTGACGAGAGCGTTCTGGCCGGTCTGCAGCTACCTCTGCTCCTCGCCGTGCTGCCCGATGCGGGCAGTCTGGTGGGCAATATGAAAGCCGCTCTCGAGTGGCGCCTCGAGCAGGCGCGCCCCGGTGACCAGATTCTCGTTTCGACTGCCGACATCCCCATGCTGACGGCGGGCGTCGTCGATGCGTTTATCGACCAGTGCCGCCCGTTCGACCATCTTGTCTACTACAACCTCGTCACGCGGGAGACGATGGAAGCTCGCTTTCCCAACTCCAACCGGACCTTTGTGCGTCTGCGCGACGCCGACGTTGCCGGCGGGGACCTTCTGCTCGTGCAGTCCAGAGTCGTGGAGAGCGACGAGGCGCTGTGGAATGCTCTTGCCGACGCACGGAAACATGCGTGGCAGGCGGCCCGGCTGGTCGGTCTGGGAACCCTACTGCGCCTCCTCACACGCCGTCTTACCGTGCGCCAGGTAGAAGAAGCGGCAACGCGGGTGTTCAGCGCGCCCGTGCGTGTCCTGCTCAGCCCGCATGCCACCCTGGCGATGGATGCGGACAAGCCGGAACAGGTGGAGCTGCTGCGGCGTCACCTCACGGCGGGGAACTAAGGTACGGGTTGTAGGGACTATACGCACCGATTACAATAGTAGATATGTCTAATCCGAGACCGATCTCATCGCCAGATACGTCACGCAGCGACGGCCGGCTTCGCACCCTCTACATTGTCAACGAGCTGCTGCGCCAGGTTGTCTCGGGTGGCCTGGAGATGGGCGAGATCCTCCCCGGCGTGCTTCGTGTCGCGCTCGCCGAGCTTCAGGCGGCAACAGGCAGTATTATCGTCGTCGACGAAGAGCTGCGCGTGCAGCACGCTTGGCTAATCGACGACGAGGGGTCGGAAGAGAGCACCTCGCCATTTCTCAAGGAAGTAGTCGAAAAGGGGCTCTTTGCCTGGGCGACGCGGCAGAAAGAGACGATCGTCGTCGCCGACACGCGTGATGACGAGCGCTGGCTGCCGCGGCCGGGCCATCCCACGGCAATCGACCCCTGGTCGGCCGTCTGTACCCCACTTATCGTGCGCGGGCGGCCAATTGGCGCGCTGACGATGACGCGCCAGGGCAGAGACCAGTTCACGCGGCGCGAGGTCGAGCTCCTGGAAGCAATTGCCGGTCAGGCGGCGACGACAATCGAGAGCGCCCGTCTCTACCGCGAGAGCCAGCAGCGCGCCACGGTCCTGTCCGCGCTCATTTCGGCGACGGCAGCTGTGTCCACCAGCCTCGACCGCGAGGAGGTGCTGCGCGGCGTCGCCGAACAGATGACGAGGTTGCTCTTCGTCGACCTCTGCCTGATCTATGATTGGGATGAAGACAGCCAGACGCTCTCGCCGCGGCTGCTCTTCTCGCAGAATCGTGATGTCACCGGCGCCGGGGCTGACGAAGCGCTCAGCTTCTCGGCTGAGCGTATAGCGGTCGTGCAGGCGTTGCTGGAAGAAGGCGACCCGCTGCAACTGCAGCCCGGCCATCCGCTGCTCACGCCCCAGGAAAACAGCAGGCTGGCCGAAGTGGGGATCCATGCGCTTCTGCTGCTGCCGCTTATCACTCCCGAACGGCCGGTTGGCCTGCTTGTTCTGCTCGACCTCAAGGAGGCGCGCGACTTCAGCCCGCAAGAGGTGGATGTCGCGCGTATGATGGCCAATCACGCCGCGATTGCCGTACACAACGCGCGTCTATATGAAGACACGCAGCGCCAACTGCGCGTCTCGGCGCTGCTCAACGAGGCGAGCAAGGTCATCAACTCTACACTGGATACCGACCAGATTCTGCAGTCGCTTCTGGCGCAGATGAACGAGCTGCTCAACGCCGAGGCCATTTCCATTGCGCTCGTCGATCCGCAGCGCGACGAGCTAGTCTACACCGTCGCCGAAGGGCTGGGCAGTGCGGAGATCGTCGGCCTGCGTCTGCCTTCGAATCAGGGCGTCTCCGGCTGGGTTATGAAGCATGGCCAACCGGCCCTGGTGCCCGACATGGCTCGGGACGCGCGCTTCTACGCCGAGGGCGATCGCCGCACCGGGCAGACCACGCGAGCCATGATCTGTGCCCCTCTGCAGGTCAAAGGTGAGGTGCTCGGCACCATCCAGGCAATTAACCCGAAGAAGGGTCCCTTTACCGGAAACGATCTGCAGCTATTGGTCAATCTGGCGAACCTGGCGAGCAGCGCACTGAATAACGCCCAGCAGTATGCGCGCACTCTCGCCGCCGAAGAGCGCTATCTCAGCCTTTTTGAGGATAGCATCAATCCCATCCTACTCACCGGCTTCGACGGCCGGATCGTGGAAGCCAACCGCCGCGCCGTCGAGTTCCTTGGCTATTCCCACGGCGAGCTTCTCAGCCTGCCCGTCGCCTCGTTACACGTTGCCGGAGACGAGCACGCTGACCTGCCAGAGCTGGAGACGATTCCGGCTTCGAGGGCATGTACGTTTCAGAGTGTGGTGGTAGATAAGGACGGCGAAACGACCCCTGTGGAAACCTACGTGAAGCGCACCAAGTCCGCGGGCACGGAAGTGCTGCAGTGGATTTACCGCGATATCACCCAGGAGGTCGAGCTGGAGGAGATGCGGACTGACCTAATGGCGATGCTTGTCCACGACCTGCAGAGCCCGCTCAGCAACGTCATCTCCAGCCTGGAGCTGTTGCGCTATGAGCTGCCGCCAGAAGGCGATGACATAACCAACTCCATCGTCGACATCGCCGTACGCAGCAGCAATCGCCTGCAGACCCTGATCCGCTCCCTGCTCGACATTTCCCATCTCGAAGCGGGCCGGCCGGTTGCCGACCTGAACTTCGCCGAGCTGCCGCAGCTGGTCGAAGAAGCCTTTGAGCAGGTCCAGCCGGTTTTTAACCGGCGCCAGGCCGCGCTCACGGCCGACTATCCGGACGAGCTGCCGCCGGTTTACGTCGACGCCGACATGATCCGGCGCGTGATTGTCAATCTCCTGGACAACGCCAGCAAGTATTCGCCTGAGGGTTTCCCTGTCGCCGTGGCGGTCGCACCGCCCGATAGCTCTGGCTTCATCCAGGTCGCCGTCAGCGACCAGGGAAGCGGCATTCCCGCGCGCCATCGCGACGCGGTGTTCGAGAAGTTTCGCCGCATTCAGGGTGAAGGGGCGCCAAAGGGGATGGGGCTCGGGCTCGCGTTCTGCCGCCTTGCCGTTGAGGCGCATGGCGGTCGGATCTGGGTTGACGATGTCCCTGAAGGCGGCGCCCGCTTCAATTTCACCCTCCCCACTAAGGCTCGCACGACTGCTCGGCCCGGTTGACCTTAATGAGCGTTCGCTATTACTACGAGGACGCCTACAAGACCCACTTTGAGGCGAACGTGCGCGAGCGATTGGTGCACGACGGCAAGCCGGCAGTTGTTCTCGACGGTACCTACTTCTATCCGGCGTCCGGCGGGCAGCCGGCAGACGGCGGCACCCTTGGTGGGCGGCCGGTGCTCGACGTCTTCATCCGCAACGATGGTGCCATCGTGCACGTGGTTGGCGGCGAACTGGGGGACGGCGCGCTCCAGGGCGTCGTCGACTGGCCGCGGCGCTTTGACCACATGCAACACCACACCGGTCAGCACATTCTGTCACAGGCCTTTATCCGTATCGCCGGGGCTGAGACGATCTCCTTCCACCTGAGCGACAACAGCGTAACAATTGACCTGGATTGTGAGTCACTGCAGCCGCAGGAAGTGGAAGCGGCCGAGTTGCTGGCCAATACCATCGTGTGGGAAGGCCGGCCGGTCGAGGTGAGGATGCTGAGTGCCGCCGCGGCTGAACAGCTTGCGCTGCGCAAGCTGCCGCCGGTCGATGGCGACACCGTCCGCCTCGTGGACATCGC
Source organism: Anaerolineae bacterium (assembly GCA_032260445.1). GTDB lineage: Bacteria > Chloroflexota > Anaerolineae > Promineifilales > Promineifilaceae > JAAYYY01. Next base: position 4,469 of record JAVVFG010000332.1, read on the forward strand.
GTCGTTTGACCTTACGGCCTGCGGCGGTACCCATGTTGCCCGTACCGGCGAGGTGGGCATGATTAAAGTCGTCCGGGTCGAACGGCAACGCGGACGGCCGCGCATCGCTTTTCTCTGCGGGCGCCGCGCGCTACTTGACTACCGGCAGAAGAACCGCGTCGTCAATCACCTGAGTACCATACTTACGACAGGCACCGAGCAACTGGAGGAAAGCGTCGGTAACCTGCAGGAGGAGCTG
>JAVVFG010000333.1:0-4664 GCA_032260445.1 Anaerolineae bacterium
CCGGGCAACTGCGGCCAGAGGCTCTTCTCCGCGCGGGGCAGAAGGCGTACACCTCATTCGAGGTCCTCAATAGCGTGAAGACGGCACGGCGCTGGGGTGACTATACGGGCTTGACCGCAGATCCAGATGGCGTGCGTTTCTGGTACGTCGGCCAATACAGCACAAGCGCCACCACTTCTACCAATTGGGGAACCTATGTTAGCTCGTTCGCTGACTATCCCGGCGAGACGGGCAGTCTTATCGCGGATTTCGATACTGCGGCTCCAGGTAGCATCATAGCGTTGGCTGGCGCAGATTTTGTTCGCGGAGAACGAGTGAGGTTCGACGTCAACGGTGTGCCTCGCGGCTTCCTTGTGGCTGCTTGCGACGGTGGGTTCCAGGTGAACGTAATTACCGATGGAGCGGACCCGGGAACTTACTTGATAGAAGCAATCGGGTCCCATAGCAGCGGAAACATAGAGATCACCGTCGACACGGCGGCGCCTGTCAGAGATTCGGTTATCGCAGAGTTCCGGATACTTCTATCAGGTCTTCGTTACCTGCCACTTGTTCACAAAGACTAGCATGCATTCCACCGCAGCTTATTGAGTTCCAATAGGCAACTTCACACAGTATTATGCCCTAGCAGTCCTGCGCTTTGTAAAACAACCTCGCGCTCGCTCTTGAAGGTGAGCATACGCGCTGCCTCGTCAATATCGACCCAGCGCGCCTCGGTGACTTCGTGGTCATGGTCGGCCACGTCACCGCTCAGGTAACGCATCAGGTAGAAGTGAACGAACTTGTGGTAGCGAATGCGGCGGTCTCCGCGCCGCCCCACATACCAGTATTCAATCGTCTCTAACGGGGCGACCGTCTCGGCGCGCAGGCCTGTTTCCTCGCGCACTTCACGTAGCGCCGTTTCCTCTGGCTCTTCGTTCGCCCCTACGATCCCTTTTGGCAATTGCCAGCGCTCTTCGCCTTTCGCTTCGACGCCAATCACGGCGATTTCGATGGCAGTCCCCTGCGCGCGAAAGACAACACCGCCGGCGGACACCTGTGTCTGCGTCGTGATGTCAGCCATAGGCTGAGTATAGAGCAACCAGGGGCCCTGGCTCCCAATTTGTACCCAATTTATACCCGGCCGTGTACCCGCAATCTATGGGCGCCCCTGGGGCGCACGGGCAAAAACGTAATTGGTGTGGTTGCACGAGCCGACTGCCTGCCAGTTTCCAGGTAATGACAACCGGCAAGAAGGAGATCTTATGCCCTACAAGAGCGTTGACGAGCTCCCCGATTCTGTCGAAGACAATGTCCCCCACCATGCCCAGGAAATCTACATGGAAGCGTTCAACAGCGCCTGGGAGCAGTACGACGACCCTGAAGAACGGCGCGGCGACGCTTCACGGGAGGAGACCGCGCACAGGGTGGCGTGGGCGGCTGTGAAGAAGCAGTACGAGAAAGGCGAGGACGGCAAGTGGCGCCGCAAGTGAGGGTGCGACTGGCGGCGACTCGTTGACGCTCACAGTGGCAGTCCTGGCCCGCGGAACAGGCCGCGTGGCGCGGTGCGCGCCACCAGCAGGCGCAGGGCACCCGGTACGATGAGGCAGCGGAGCGGGGTCTCGCCGGCCGGGTCGCCATCGGTGTGAACGGGGATCGTCCGCTCGGTGTCGACGACGACCTCGCGGCCCTGCAGCCGGACGACATCGGTGCTGCCCATGTGGCTGCCGCGCCATAGCTGCCAGAGATAGGTCACGGTCTTTGGTAGGCCGGTCCCCTTGAAAAGGAATACCTCAAAGAGGCCGTCGTCGAGGGCTGCGTCTGGGTTGAGCAACAGCTCGCCGCCCCCGTAAAGACGGCAGTTGCTGATCAGGACAAGGAGATAGATGTCTTCGTACAGCTTTCCGTCGACGGTCACACGTGCCATCATGGGGTCAAAGCGGGGCGCGACGGAGAGCGCCTGCGCGACATAGCCGGCCGGCCCAAGCCGCTTGGAGAGCTTTGAGCGAGGCTCCATCTCATCAACAATGAAACTGTCGATCCCCGTGCCTGTCCACAACATCCAATACTTGCCCCCGCGAAAACGGCCGAGGTCCATGCGCTGGACGCGGCCGGAAGCAAGGAGAGCGGCCGCTTCGACAAGCGCCTTGCGGTCGAGCAAATTGGGGCGAGGCATGCGCAGCTCTTTGCCGAAGGAGTTGCCGGTGCCGATTGGCAATGGCCCCATGATCGAGTCGGTGCCGGCGAGCCCGTTCGCCACTTCGCCCAGGGTGCCATCCCCGCCGGCGGCAAGGACGAGATACTCGCCGGCTTCGGCCGCGTCTTGCGCCAGACGTACGGCGTGACCGGCGTATTCCGTTGGGGCAATGGTCACCTCCCACCCTCTTTGCTCCCAGAACAAGGCGACCTGCTGGATCGTCTCCTCCATCGATCCCGGCCCGGCTAGTGGATTATAGATCAGCGTCGCCCGTTCTCGCTTTTTCCACGCCATGCAGTTCCGTTCCTTCTTCACGCTGCCAGTCGCGCGGCGGCACACGCGCTCAGTGGCTCTGGCGAGATTATAACGGCTACACCTATCTGGCGCCTGTTTGACATGACCATACCTTTCCGCTATATTGTTGCGCGCAATCAGCCGGTCGGGCATAACCAGGTGCACAGCACAAGCACATTGTCTTCTGCGGGGGGGTCGGTGTGCTTTTTTGTTGGAGTCGTGATGGACGAACAGAACGGCGATGTGATGATCGCCGCCGACGAGCTCACCAAGCGATACGGCAACTTTCCAGCTATCGAATCGATCTCCTTTACCTGCCGGCGCGGCGAAATTGTCGGCTTCCTCGGCCCGAACGGGGCCGGCAAGACGACGACGATGCGTATCCTCACCGGCTATATGCCGCCCAGTAGCGGCGCAGCCTATATTGCGGGCTACAACACGCTCACCGAATCGCTGCAGGCCCGGCAGCAGCTCGGTTACCTGCCGGAAACGGTTCCCCTATACCCGGAAATGAGTGTCGAAGGGTATCTCGCGTTCGCGGGCCAATTGCGCCGTGTCCCCAACCTGTGGGAGCGCATCGACGAGGTGATCGCCGCCGTGGACCTGGAAGCGCGTGCCGGCAGTTACATCGGGCAGCTCTCGAAAGGGCTGCGCCAGCGTGTCGGGCTTGCCCAGGCGATGCTGCACGATCCGGAAGTCCTCATTCTCGACGAGCCCACCATTGGGCTGGATCCGCGGCAGGTTGTGGAGGTGCGAGAGCTGATTAAGGAGCTTGGCCAGCGGCACACGATTCTCTTGAGCACGCATATCTTGAGCGAGGTTGAGCAGCTGTGCGACCGGGTCATCATGATCATTGACGGCCGCATCTGGGATGACCGCTCGATGGCGGAGTTTGTCGGCAGCGCTGCCGGCAGCGAGCTGCGTCTGCAGCTCGCCGCGCCGAGCCGCGATACTGGCAGGGTGCTTTCCAGCCTGGTTGGCGTCACAGAGGTGACGGTCCAGCCCGAAGGATTCTATCGCGTTGGCTTTGACGGCAGCGACTCGACACGAGCTGCCATCGCCAGCACGGCCGTGAACGCCAGTTGGGGCCTTCTAGAGCTTACCGTCGAGAAGCCAAGCCTGGAGACAGTCTTCCTCGAGCGCTTGCGGGAGGCTGAGTTTAGCCAGACTCTGGCAGCCGTCGAGGAAGAGGAGTGATGCGTAACATCTGGATCGTCGCTCGCCGCGAACTTGGCGCCCTTTTTGTCCAGCCTATCGCCTACGTCTTCGCCATGGCAATCACGCTAATCACGGGCTTGCTCTTTGCGGCGCAGATCTCCTTCCCCCTGTTCCAGGGTGGGCCGCCGCCGAACGTCGCGCAGATTATCAGTACCTTTACGTTCCTGACGATTTTCGCCGCACCGGCCATCACCATGCGCTTGCTCGCCGAGGAACAGCAGACGGGCACCATCGAGCTGTTAATGACCTTACCGGTCACCGATCTCCAGGTCGTTCTAGGCAAATTCCTGGCTGCCTTTCTCTTCTACATGACCATCGTCGCCCTGACGGTCATTTATCCCGTTATCCTGCTGCGCTTTGGCAATCCGGATATCGGCCCTATGGTCACCACCTATCTCGGCGCGCTATTGTGGGGCGCGGCGCTGCTCAGCATCGGCCTGCTGGCCTCGGCGCTGTCAGAGAACCAAATCAATGCGTTTATCATCGCCTTTGGCATTATCCTGCTGCTTTACCTGACTTTGATTCCTGCCGAGTTGTTCAGCGTTGGCCCTACACTCGCCACCATTCTGAGCGAACTGTCGCTACAGAATCACCTGAACAGCTTCTTCGACGGGCTGATTACCGCTAAAGACGTTCTCTATTATCTGGCTGTGTCGGCCATATCACTGTTTGCGGCGGCGCGAGTCCTGGAGAGCCGCCGCTGGCGCTAATGTAAGTGCTGCATCATGGACACCCGACTTCCCCCTGCTCGCTTATTGCCCTGGGCCGGCCTCGTGCTCGTCGCCGCGGGGGCCGTTGTGACGCTGGTTACGCGCCGCTTCGAGCTATTCAACAACCTCCTGCTTGCCAGCGGGGCGCTGTTGCTGCTTGTGTTCGCGCTCTTCCACCCGCACGACGTGCGCGCCTTCTTCGCCAGCCGTTATGCCCGTTATGGCAGCAGCACCCTGCTCTCCATCCTGTTTTTCAGCGCCACGGCCCT
>JAVVFG010000334.1:0-4656 GCA_032260445.1 Anaerolineae bacterium
TCTCGAAGTCACGCAGATCGATGACGGCGACGCGCGCGTTGGCCTTGTCGTTGATGAACAGGAATTGCCCGTCATAATCACCGCCGGTTTCGCTGAGGGCCGGGTGATGGGTGTCACCCCAGGTAAGGGGCATCTCGCCAACATAGCCGCCTTCAAGGACTTCCATCGTTTCCTTGGCCCCGTAACCGTAGCCCTGCCACGGCTCGGGAGTGAAGACAGCGATCTGCTTCAGAATGCGCATCGACGGCAGGCCGATGGCGTAGACCTGACCGGCGTGGCCGCCGGAGGCAAACAACATGTAGTCGTCGTGGCGGCCGGTGGGCATGTAGGTCTTGAGTGCGGCAGCCACGTCATCGGGCGTCAGCCCGCGCGCTTCGGCAATGGCGTCGGCGTCCTGCGAGACTCCGACTGCGGCGCTTTCGCCATTGTCGGTTGCGCCCTCTTCGTCGCGACAGGCGGCGAAAAGGACGAGTCCGAGCAACAGCACGAATACGATTGAGACATAAGCCTTCGTTCGGTTGCGACTGGCTAATTCCATGTGTTACCTCTCCTCATAGAAACTAAAGCTGGTGAACCATCAGGTTTGGGACGGGCTGGACAGGTCGCATAATAGGGTGGAGTCGATCTGGACATAGTCTACTTAGGCGACGGAGGAGCGTCTTTGCGCCAGCGCAAAGAGCGGGCACCCCTCTGCACACAGGACGCGCAGGCTAGGGACCGGGTCCGCCGCCGCGGCGGGCGGCATCGATCCGTTGTCGCAGGGCGTGCATGAGTTCGTCGAGGTCCAGCCGGTAGTTGCGGGCGACATCCTCAATCGTGTCAAAGGGAGCCATGAGGCAGCCAACGCAAGCGGTCCTAAACGCCTGGAAGACAGAGACTGTCTCGGGCCAGCGCTGCATCACCGTGTCTACGCTGAGGTCGGCGCGCAGCGCCGTTTCGTATTCAGCTCGCTCTGACTTCGATTTGGAGCCCACGCTCGTATTATGACGGGCGCAGCGGTTCGTTCTTTGCGGAAGCGCAAAGAGAGGTGGGTGACCTCGAGGAGGAGAAGATTAGACGATTACTGCTTGGCTATCGCGACGATTTCGAATTCGCCGAGGGCGGCAAGAAGATCGCTGCCACGGAGGATGACTGTGGTGCCGCGTATGCCGGAGCCGATGGAAAGCTCTTCTTCAGCAAGTACGCTCTCGTCGACGAGGACGCGCATCGGTACGGGCAAGCCAAAGGGGCTGACGGCGCCCGGCTCGTAACCGGTGCTGGCGCGTACCTCTTCCTGGCTCGCCGTCGTTAGGCGCGATTCGCCGAGGTAGCGGCGCAGCGCGCGCCAGTCGACCTGTGCCGGTCCGGCGACGAGGGCCATGACGAAGTCATCCTCGGAGAGGCGGAAGAGGAGGCTGCGCACCACTTGTTCCGGCCGGTGCCCCCGCTCCTCCGCTGCCTGCTCTAGGGAGCGGATTGGGCCAGGATGGGTAAAGGTCCGGTGGGGAATGCCGAGACGGCGCAGATGTTCGGTGACGGGTGTGGTTACGTGCGTCATGGTTTCGCCGGCGGGAGACGATAGGCCCGTCTCCCGCCGGCGTGATTATCTCAGGTTCCCGGTCGCTTACCAGCCGACCGGACGGCCAGCGTCAGGCTGGCTGTAGTCGCAGACGCCATCGGGGAAGATCTGCTCGAGCACCTGCTGTTCGGCGGCGCTGGGCGTCCAGACGCCGTAGGCGCCGCTGGCAATCGCCTGGGCGACAGGCTGGAGCTGGCACTTGAAGATACCACCCTTCAGCGGGGCGCCGGCGAGGATGCGCGAGGTGGCGTAGATGGGGAATTGCTGGGTGCAGGCACCGGCCGGGGCGTTGTCGAGGATGCCGGCCCAAACGCCATCGCCAGCTGCGAGCTCGTTGCCGGCCGCGTCGAAACAGCGGTCGGTGGCCAGGGGTGGCTTGTTGGCAGCAACGCCCGCCTCCGGATTGGCGAGGATGTTGAGCATCCACTGGTCGATGACGGCGAGCGCTTCGGGCGTCTGGTCGAACTCTGGCCCACCGGGGCCGACGTCAGTAAACCAGATCACCTGGTTCTCGTAGGTCCCGTTGTGTTCGAGGATACGCTGGCGGCTGGCAAAGGACTGGTGCGAGTTGTGCATGTCGAGATGTTCTTCAAGGTAATGGCGCCAGTCGACGATGGGGATGTCGATGTCGCCGACGAAGACGAGGCCGGCTTCGTAGACGGCATTCATCGCTTGCATGTCGCCTTCTGTGCGCGGCGCCGGATTGGCAGGGTCGATACTGAAGATCTGGTTGCGGCGGCTCCACGGATCCCAGTTCGTTGGATCGACGACACCGGGCGGGAAGAAGGGCGAGCCTTCCTGTACCATCTCCGGCTCATTCTTCCAGCCACCGACAGCGGTATTGACCGTGAGGAATTCGGCGGGCGTGATCGTGCCCGAAGCGACGCTCTCCAGGCCATACTGCACGCCGACGTTATCCCAGTAGTTGCGCGCGTAGCCGTCCGCGGCGACGCCGACGATGTTGACGATATCCTCGAAGTGGGTCCAGTGAACGGCTTCGATGGCGGACTGTGGCACGTAAAACTCCTGGCCTCCAGCCTGTCCATAGTGGGGATTCAGGGCCAGCGGCGAGAGGCCACGCCAGCCGTTGATACACTCGGTACTGCCGAGCTGCTGGGTGTAGGGATTAAAGAAGGTATCGCTGGCGTTAAGCCCTTCGAGCAGGGTGCGATTGGACCAGGTCTGCCAGCGCGGGTTCGTCCCGTCGAGGACGTCCATGTAGAACTCGAGCAGCTCGCAGTCGCCGACGTGAATGGTCTGCGTGACCATGTCGGGATAGGAGTATTGGGGAATGGCGGCGTCGAGCAGGCCGGGATGGTTTTGACCATAGACGTATTGCTGGATGGCTCCGCCGGAGCCGCCAAGGCCGACGGTGTAGAGGGGCGCGTCGTAGAGCTCGACGAAACGCTCTTTGACCATCAGGGCGGTCTCACCGCCGAGGACGAGGTTGTAATGGGTGCTGGTGCGGTTGCCCGTGGAGTAGGCGATAGCATAACCTTGCGAGAGCGCCGGCTCGTAGAGCATAGTGCCGGTGCTGGGATCGCCCTGGTAACGGCCGATGCCCACCCCACCCTGGAAGTGATAGAGGAGCCTGCCGTTCCAGGCGGAGCGGGTGAGGTCGTCAGGGCTGGTGTCGTCGGGGGCAAGCACGGCAATGCTGTAGATGAAGCGGTTGATCGTGCCGCGTTCCCAGCGCACGACGTAGTCGACGGTGTTGCCGTCGAGGGTCGTGGTCTGGGCCATATCGGCCGGGCGGGGCGCGGCGGGATCGTAGGGCTGCCAGGCGCCGGCGGTGGTGCGGTAGATAAAGGTGACGAGCGTTTCGGCCGTGCAGTTGGTGCTATAGCCAGCGACGGTTCCATCGGGGGCGAAGACGGTGAAGCCGGTGCTGTCGTTGTCGACAAGCGGCTGGCCGAGGCCGTGGCGCTGGACAGTGCAGATGAAGGGCGTCTGGTGCGGGCCGGAGAAGACGGGGCCGGTGATGGGATAGTTGGTCAGCTCGATGCGCACCGGATGGGGGCGCACGCGGCTCGGGCCGGTGGCCAGGACCATGACCTGGTTCTTGCCGAGCTTGAGGCCGTCGACGACGCCACTGAGAGTATGGGTACCGGGGATGGGCGCGAGGTGATGGCGCTGGTCCTCACCGTTGACGAGCACCTTGACGGCGTCAAGCGCGACGCCCTCGGGCACCGCCACGTGCAGGCGGGCATTACCGCCGGTGACGTTGCCGGCAACGGTGGCCGGAAGCGAGATCAGGAATTCGGCGTGCGCTACGCCCTGGGCAGCGGCGGGCACGGCTGCTGCGAGGAGAAGGAGCAAAAGAATGAGCAACCATTGCCGGCGACGCATTGCGGGAAAGCGGGAGTCATCGATCACGAGGTTACCTCCTTTACCTGGTGGGTAAGGCGCTGGCACGTGCGGGCCTACGCCGAAACGAAAGGGGCCAATCTGGGAACGATGAGCATGGTTCCGCGCGAGGGCCAGCCAGATCACTCGCGGCGGCTGGACGGATTGAAGGACGATGCGTTGGTCCTGGATGACGGTAAGTATATTTGCTTAGGGGGTGGATGACAATCCCGGCCGGGCTGCGGAGTGTGGCGCTGGCGGCGGTATCGGTCAATGGGCGGAGGCCGCCTAGGTCGCCCGGCCGACGCATACGGCCGTCGCAGCGGTTATGATGAATTCCTGTGGACAGATGGTAGACCGAACCGGGAACTTCCGCAGCACGCGCGCACCGGAAACGAGGCTTACTCCGAGACGTTGTAGGCGAGGTTGTTGATTTGCAGTTCGATATAGGTAAGATCGCCGGATTCGTAGTGCCAGACGCCGCTACCGGCAACAGGCAGGCGCAGCCCTTCAAATTCGCCGTAGGCGCTGATCGGCGTCGACCAGGGTTCCAGGCTCGATTCGGGCGTGCCGGCGTTGGCGTAGCGCTCGGCGATGAAATTGGTGAGCCGTCCTTCAGCATCGAAAGTGAGAACCGCGGAAACGCTTTCGCCTTTATCGGTCAGAGTCACACGGGCCGAATGGTCGTCAATCGCCGCCCAGGTGATGTTGTCGCCGAGGTAGGCGGTGGGGAACCACATCATCTCGTTGAG
>JAVVFG010000335.1:0-4646 GCA_032260445.1 Anaerolineae bacterium
CGGGGATGTGGACGGGGACGGCGGGACGGAATTTATAGCCGTAGACAATCATGCCCTCTTCGCCTTCGGTGCGCAGCTTGCGGGTGACCATTTCCACGGGCGTGCCGATGGCGATGTCGTCATCGGCCATGTCGGTTAGCTGGGCGGTGACCAGTGGCCCTTCTTCTAGCTTGATGAGGGCGACGGTATAGGGCGCGAGCTGCTCGAAGCCGGTGGGGGCATCGTAGATGGTCGTGTAGGAATAGATTTCGCCGCGGCCGGTAAAGGTATAGAGTTCTTTGGCCGGCGCTTCGCATTCAAGGCAAACGTCGCGCGGCGGGAATAGCTTGACCCCGCATGAATCGCACGTTTCGCCGACCAGCTTGTAACGTTGTGATTGCAGACGCCAATGTTGTGATACTTGCATCGTTTCCTCGTCTCTCGCTCTTCCAAGTAGCGTCGCCACCGCGGCGAGCCGGGTGACGACTGTTACCATTATGGCGCAGACCGTCTACCACAAGCTGTCAATCCGGCCTGCGACACTGTCAAAAGCTGTCAAAGCGCTCTTTTTTGGACGAGGAAATGGCAAAATAGGGTGGGATCTATATTTATGTTAACTAACGGAGATGGATCGCGCCCGGCGCGCGAGCTGGCCGGCCAACAAGGACTGCGACCGGCTCGCGCCGCCTATGAGGCCCCGTAGCGGAGGCCGAAGGTGGGAGACTGACGTAAGATCTACCAGTAATAATCCCAATTTTGTTGCGGGGCCGTGCTGCACGTGGTGACGTTGGCACCGGCGCCATTGTTGGTGGCGCTGCCGCTCAGGGCCAGACATTTGCCGCCGGAGACGACGTGCCCGCTGAAGTTCCATTTCTGATTGAGCTGCGTGCTGTAACACTTAAAGAATTGCACCCGGCGACCGGCTACCGGACCGCCTTGCCCGGTGATGTAATCGCTGTCCCAGACATCCTGCACATCGAGACAGAGGCTGTCCGCGGGGAAGCCCGGCACGCCGATAAGCCCTTTGTCTCCGAGAACGAAGTCCTGTACGAACGCGGCCGGTTGGGTTGGTGTGGTCGGGCTCGACGCGGCAGCCGAGCGGCTCGTTGCGGAGGCGTTCACGACGGATGGCAGATAGAGGAAGTCGGTCCAACAGGGTTGGGCCAGCGCATCGCTACCCGAGCCGCCACTCAGGGTCAGACAGAGGTTGCCGGTGCCGGCATAGAGCCGGACAAAGCCGGTGAGGTCACTCTTCACAACGCGCCACAGTTGTCGCGCCGAGCCATTGCAGGTCTGCATGGTCAGCGAGCCGGCGCCGGCGACCGGTCGTGTCAGGCAGAGGCCGCCATAGCCGCGGATGGCGACGGACTGGAACCGCCACTGTTGGTTGGCGCCGTAGTGGCAGCTCCAGATCTGGACGTCACTATAGTTGAGCGTGTCTACGTCGAGGCAGCGGCGGGTTGTTTTGCCAGGCTCGGTGATGTAGAGGGCCTGGTTGACGGCATCATAGTGCCATTCCTGGTCATCGTTTGCCTCATCGCAGGCCCAGCCAAAGGCATTCTCACCATTGGCGGCAGTGGCATGGGCGCTGAGACAAAGCGAACCGGGCTGCGAAAGCAACGTGCCGGGCAGGTGGCGCTCGTAGGCGCGCTGCACGGCGGCGACATCACCTGGGCTGAGCGCCGTGGGTTGTCCAGAGCAATAGGCCATGACCGAATCGCGATCGGGGGCTCCCCAGCGCAGCTCTGCTATGGGGACAGGCCACCACGGATAGGTATCCGGCCAGGTCTGTTTGTCGCAACCAGGAATATTCGTCGGCCAGTCGCCGCGCTCTTCTTCGTGATAGAAGCCCAGGGCGTGGCCGAATTCGTGGATTGCCAGATATTCGATGCAGGCCTGGCTGCCGCAATGCAGGTTCAGGATGATGCCTTCTTTCTGATAGTCCCCCCAGGAGCCGTGACCAGGGTTTTGACCGCCGCCGCTGTTCGTGATAGTCACTTTTAGGTTTTCGTCGGCGGTACCGGGCCGCCTGGGCCCATATGTGTGCGGCGGGGTCGCCGCAGTGTTTTCCTTCTGGCACGTCTGCCAGCCGGTGAAGATGATGCGCGCCTCGCGTTCCCAGGTGCGCTTCAGGGCGAGCCGCACATGCTCGCGGCGCTGTGCACCCGAGGTCTGGTCCACTTCGCCGCTTAGCGGCTCGGCGGCGCTTGGGTTCTCCCAGCAGACGACGAGCGGTACTGGCGCGCTCGCCCACACCGTCCACATTAAGCCCCGACCACCCATCAGAGCGCTCGCGCTCGAGAGCGGCAAGAGCAGGATGATGGCAAGCAACAAAATCGCCAAAGCTAACCTACGCTTACGCTCAATTGTCAGTCTGAAGTGTGCTCCGGTCCAATCATCACCAGCGTCGCCAATACCGTTATTCATATCTTGAGCCTCCCAGGTTCATTGTCCATGGCTGCCAAGTTCAGGCCCGCCGCACGGACGAGACGAGCGGCACGTCATTCCGGTAGCCGTCAATCACCTTCGCCCTGTATGATGAGGGCGAATGAAGCGCCGAAATTAGTAGGGGGCGCAGCTACAGCAACACACGCTGTAGCCGGAGCCCGCTTGTCGCATCAGACAATGATGCGCCGTTCTCTGATGGAAGCTTGGAGATAGAGCGCACGCGGCCATCGACTCAAGCGCGGCGTGCGCCGGAAAAAACTGGACGACAGATCGGGCCTGGTTGGCCCAGGTCAGCGGCTCAAATCAACTGGCACTTAGCGCGGATGTCAGGTGGGGACAGTGGGGGAGCGTGAGCGCATCCGCCACTGATCAGTATAGGCTGGAGCGCTGGCTTGTCAATGAGCTCACTGGGACGATGTGACCAGCGTACCAGTGCGTGGGCGAGTGCCGGGCACCGTCAGCTGCTCGGCACTCGCGGCAACTGCTACAAGGTGAGCACGTGGGTGACGGCGGTGGCGCCGGTCATCGCCAGACTCTGGGCGAGGCCGGTGCGGGCGTTGGGGATCTGGCAGTCGCCGGCCTGGCCGCGCAGTTGCTGCACGACCTCGACGATCTGGTAGGCACCGGTGGCGCCGAGGGCGTGCCCGCGGGCCTTGAGGCCGCCCATCGTGCTGATGGGGATGCGGCCGGACCGGCTGATCTCGCCGTCGCGGGCCAGCTTCCAGCCTGCGCCGCGCGGGGCAAAGCCGGCGGCTTCGAGCGCGAGGGCGGCGAGGATGGTGAAGCTGTCATGTAGCTCGAAGAGGTCTACGTCGTCAAGCGTCAGGCCGGCCTGGGTGAGGGCGTCCTGCGTACTGTGCGCGGCAGCTTCGAGCCAGAGCATATCGCGGCGATCGTGCAGGCCGATGGTGTCGGTGACCAGCGCCGAGCCGGCGACGCGCACCGGCTGGGGCACCATGTCCATGGCGCGCTCGCGGTTGGTGAGCACGATAGCGGCGGCGCCATCGCCGGCCGGGGCCATGTCGAAGAGGGTAACGGGTGTGGCCACGGCGGGGGCGCTGGCGAAGCGGTCGGCGCGGAGCTGGTTGCGGAACATGGCCATCGGGTTGAGGGCGCCGTTGGCGTGCGCGTTGACGCTAAAGCCGGCGAAGTCGTCGACGCTGACGCCAACCTCATGCATGTAACGGCGCATCATCAGCGCCGCAGCGCCAGCCAGCGTCTGCCCGTGGATCGCCTCATATTCCGCGTCGAGCCCAGAGGCCATGGCAGCGACGACGGCAGCACCGGTTTCGTCGGACACTTTTTCCACGCCGACGACGAGCGCGGTCTCGACAAGGCCGCTTTGCACGGCGAGCACGGCCTGGCGCATGGCGGCGCCGCCGGAGGCGTCGGCCGCTTCGACGGTGACCGATTCGGTGCCGCGCATGCCGGCGAAGTCGGCGACGAGCGCGCCGAGGTGGTCCTGGTGGCTGAGGCTGCCGGCGAGCATGTTGCCGACGAAGATGGCGTCGATCTCGGTGGTGGCGGCGTCATCCAGCGCCCCTTCGATAGCGTACCAGGCGAGGTGGCGCAGGGAGGTTTCCCAGTGCTCGCCGACGTCTGTCTTTCCAATACCTATAATGGATACGTTGGTCATGGTCAACTCATCTTTAGCTTGTCGCGGAAGCGGGAGTAGGTGGCGTAGTCAATTTCCACCCGCCGCGCGATATAGTCCTCGGTCTGCGGGGCGCGGTCGCGCGCGTCTTCGATGCGGCCGGTGACGTGCAGGTCGAAGGCATCGGAGCCGGCGCCCGAGCCGTAGCTGACGACGAGGATGCGGTCGCCGGGCTGGGCGACGTCCAGAATGGCGGTGAGGCCGATGACGGCGGAGCCGGCGTAAGTATTGCCGATGCGCCCGCTGAGCAGACCAGGCGCGATCTGCTCGCGACTGAAGCCGAGTGCCTTCGCCGCGCGCTCGGGGAACTTGACGTTGGGCTGGTGGAAGACGGCCCAGGCATAATCGGACGCGGCGCGGTCGAGCGCCTCCATCAAGGCCTCAGCGGCGGCGGTGATATGTTTGAAGTAGGCAGGTTCGCCGGTGAAACGGTCGCCGTGGGAGGGATACTCGGCATGGGCGCGGCGCCAGAAGTCGGGCGTGTCGGTGACGAAGGAGTAGGAGCCTTCGATGGTCGCCAGCGCCTCCTGGGCACGCCCGATGAGCAGCGCCGCGCCGCCGGCGG
>JAVVFG010000336.1:0-4644 GCA_032260445.1 Anaerolineae bacterium
GCTTCGCCGCGGTTGATCTCCTGACCACCGCCGACCAGGGCGATCACGGCGCCCCAGCCGTCGTGGCGATCCATGATCTCGAGCATCATTTCCGGTTCAGAAAAGGGGCGGTTGAACTTGCGTTCTGACTGGGCGGCGTCCCAGGCGCGTTGTGCTTCATCGAAGACGACGACGCGATCGGCCGGTAGTTCGTCGCTGTAGAAATAGTGGTCGAGAAAGTGATGCACGTTCTGGATGAAGGTGCGCACGCGCCGCCGTGATTCGTGGCGCGAGACGCCTTCACGCTCGGCATAGTCACGGGCCAACGCTTCTGAAAGGACTTTGACGAGCGGGCCGTTGCCGGAGAGAAAGACGCCGAGGTTCTCCTCATGGAGCTCGCGGTTGTGGACCACGTTGAGGCCGGCGAGGGTTTTGCCTGCTCCTGGCACGCCCGTGACAAAACAGATGACTTTACTGCCAGTTGCTTTGGCCTGCTCGATCTGGCGCAGGACGGCTGCAGTGGTGAGCGTTAAGTTGGTTGCGCCGGCGTGCGAGCGCGAAATCTCTTGCACGTCTTTGCCGGCGTAAAGGGATTGGGCAATCTCGATAATGGTCGGCGTCGGGCGGTATTCGCTGTACTCCCACTGGGCGGCATCTATTGCCGGGCGATTCGAGTCAGAGTAACGGCGAACGGCATGGTGCAGGGTCTGCGCGAGCTGCTCAGCGTTACAAAGGCGAGTGGCGGGGAGCATGGCTTCGTCGAGGCGCGGCAGTTCCCGCATCTGTGTTGCCGCTGTCGCGACGAGAACCGGCACCACAACGCGCTCGCGGCTCGCCAAGTGGAAATCGCGCAGATCGAGCGCATAATCCTCGACCTGGGCGATGTCGGGCGCGGCGAAGGTGCGTGCGCCGATCTTGAACTCGATAACGAAAATCAGATCGCGGAGGAGGAGGATTGCGTCGGCTCGTTTACCGCGGCGGGGAATAATGTACTCGAGAAGGAGATGTGCGTGCTCACAGCAGTTAGCGAGGGCGGTACGGAGTATAGTGACCTGACGTGACCACGCTTCGGTCTGGGTGTGCAGCTGCTGGTAGGCGCCGGCCTTGGCCGCGTTCCCGGTTAGTTCGCCGACAATGGAGGCCGTGTTCTGTGTGCAAAAGCGAGCGACCGGCGCGCTGTAATAAGCACGGATAGGACGCTTGCTCCCCAAATTGATGCCCATGATCCTAGAGCTTCCCAGTGGTATTGTGTTTGTGGCCCGCTGTTATTCAGCTGCAGGCAGCGCCTGGACGCCGCCCGCGGTGTTCCCTAGAATGATAATCGCAACCGCAACCCTGTGCCAGCCGCGAGCAAGAGGACGATGGACGAACGCATTCAAACGTTAAACCCCGACCCGAATAAGAAGGGCCCGCGCATCAGCCGCGCGAAGTACGAGACGATGCGCACGGCGATTTTGACTGCCCTGGAACAGCAGGAGCCACAGACGTTCTACGGACTCCTGGACAGCGTCGAAAAGGTGTTACCTGACAGCTTCGAAGGCTCGGCTGGGTGGTATTACACGACGGTGAAGCTGGACCTGGAAGCGCGCGGCGAGATCGAGCGCATCCCCGGCAGCAGCCCGCAGCAGATCCGGCGTAGGGACGGGCGCTGAGGCGAGGGATGCGCCGCTGACTGTGTGGTGGCAGGTACGGCGGGGAAACTAGCTACCGACCTGATCCTGAGCCGTCGCTGAAATCCTGCCTACGGTACTTACCGTCGGCCGTTTACTGTGCTATCCTGTTGGGGAACGGAAGCATGTATGGCCAGGGTGACATTCGCGTAGCCGGCGCTGAGGCGATACCGAAGCTTCCAAACTCTCTGTGTAGTAACTCCGCTAGCACCATTACGTTTCTGTCATCCGATGTACTCGACCAGCCGCGGCTACGTCGAGACTGTCCCGTCCGGAGGTGATGGACCATGTTTAAGCGGATTGTCGTCCCGCTAGATGGTTCTCGCCTGGCAGAGGGTGCTCTGAACCATGCAGTCGCCGTTGCCTTAGCCTGCCAGGCAGAGCTGCAGTTGATCCGGGTCGTGGAGCGGCGAAGTGGCGAAGGGCGTGGGGTGACTGATCTGCTGGATTGGCAACTGCGGATGGCTGAAGCTCGCAGCTATCTGGAGGTGTTAGCGAACCAGCTCCAGCAGCACGGGGTGGCGGCGGAGATCGCGGCGCTCGAGGGCGCGCCAGCGACGCGAATCATCGATTATACGCACGAGCGCGACGGGGATCTTATCATTCTGAGTAGCCACGGGCGCAGCGGGCTTGAACGCTGGAACGTCAGCGGCGTGGTGCAGAAGGTCATCCAGGAGGCGAAGACATCGCTGCTGCTGGTGCGTGCTTACGAGGAGCCGGAGTGGAAAGGGGCGCCCACGGCCTACCGGCGCATCATGGTGCCGCTCGATGGCTCGAAGCGCGCCGAATGTACGCTCCCGTTGGCGGAGAAGCTGGCACGCTACTGGAACGCCGAGCTGCTGTTCGTGCACGTGCTGGTCCCGCCGCGCATGTTCCACCATCTGCCACCTTCAACTGAGGAGGTCGACTACCTGGAATGGTTCCTCGAGCGAAACCGGGAAGAGGCGCTGCAGTACTTTGAGGCGTTGCAAGAGCGTCTGCCGATACGCAGCCAGGTGCGGGTACGGGTGAACGACGACGTCGTGGAGGCTTTCCACGATATCGTGCATCGCGACGCCGTCGACCTGCTCCTGCTCACCGCACACGGGCATAGTTGTAGCCCGCACCGGCGTTACGGGAGCCTGGTAACCGGCTGCCTTCTGTTTGGCTGCGGGCCGAGCCTCGTCGTCCAGGACCGGCGGCCGGAGGCGATCGAAGCAACCGGCGCTGAGCGTGTGATCGAGGCGATGGAAACAGAAGGGATCCGGTTGCCGGAAGGAAGCCAGTACCCGCTGTTGTAGCGGTGCCCGGCTGCTCAGGAGCTTTGCCTGGTACGGAGCCGCGCTGCTCGCCCGCATGCGCGGCTCCGCCAGGGGCATGGGTCGACGATTGGTTTTGACGTGCTGCGCGCTAACCGCCACCTGCGTCTTTAAGAAAGAACGCTTCGTCGAGGGCGGCCAGGGACTGGCGGAAAGCGCTGTATTCCAGCTCTTGTAGCGGCAGCATGGCCGGGCCGGCAAAGCCTTGCTGGCGCAGCTCGGCAGCCTTTTGCTGGGCCTTGAGACGAGTCGCATCCCAGGCGACGTTGCCGAAGAGGTCCACGCCTTCGGACAGGGCGCCGTCACGGGTGACGGAATAGGCCATACAGGCGACGAGCGGCAGGCAGTAGGCGCTGGCGACAGGGGTGTTGATGGCTACGGGCATCAGCGGCATGTGGTGGCTGCCACGGGCGTCGCCGGCGACGTAGTGGGCGACGAGGTAGGGGCTGACGACTTCTTCCGGGGCGGGGAAGATGCCCTGGGTGCGCACGATGGCGACGGGATCATCTTTGCCTTTGTACTCGCCGGCAATGGTGTGGAGGCGGTCGGTAGAGACGGCGGCGACCTGCTGGTGGGGGTAATAGCGCGAATGGATTGCCTGGATACCGTAGCGGTTCTCGTCGCGCAAGAGGATCGCCAGGTCGATGTGCTGTTCGGGCGCATCGAGCTCGATGATGCGATCACCACCGGCGTGCTCCATGTCGATGATCGTGAAGCGGAAGCCGGCCTTCATCTTGGGCAACATGAGGCCGGCGCAAAAGAGGGGACTGGTGAAGACAGTCCAAAGCGGGAAGTTGAAGGCGCCGGGGCCGCATTTGTCGGCGGTGAAGATGAGGAATGGCTCGGCGGGTCGTTCTGAGGCGGCGGGAAGGTACAACTGGTGGCGGGCGCCGTCTCGGCGGGGTTCGGCGGCGGGCAGATGCTGCGGCCAATCCGTATCCAGATAGCGGGACGGGGGGCGGCGGTAACGGAGGCAGTTGCTTGCGCAATGGGGGAGTGCTGTGGCAAACTTCCCCTTTCAGGAGGTGCTGGTGATTACAACCCCCGACGGGCGCCCGGACAAATATGCGCAGATCGAGCGGGAGCGGCGCTATCTGTTGCGGCGGTTGCCGCCTTCTCTCGAAGGGAGCACGGAGTATCTGCGGATCATCGACCGTTATCTACCGGATAGTGCGCTGCGGCTGCGGCGGATGGAAACGGCCGATGGCAGGGCAGTCAGTTTTAAGCTGGCACGGAAGTGGAGCAGGCCCGACTTGCCGCCCGAGGAGACGGTTATTACCAACCTCTACCTGACCCCTGAGGAATACGAGATGCTGGCGCGCCTGCCCGCGGCGACCCTGCGTAAGCGCCGTTACCCGTTCCTTAATGAGGGTATTCGCTTTTCCATTGTTCAGTTTGAAGGTCCGCTCGATGGCCTAATCCTGGCGGAGATGCATCTGTTCCCCGATACGCGAGACGTGCCGCCCTGCCCGCTCCCGGACTGTATCCGCGAGGTGACGGCCGATCCGTCGTTCACGGGCGGCGCGCTTGCGGAACTGACGGCCGAAACGTTTCAGAGCTGGTTGGCGGGCGAGCTGGATGGCGAGGAGGATACGGGATGATCGAACCGTGGGACACGGACGAGCTGATTCGCGAGCTGAGTGCGGCGGCTGGCGCCGTAGCGGAACCGAATACGGCGAATCTGCGCACGATCCGGC
>JAVVFG010000337.1:0-4636 GCA_032260445.1 Anaerolineae bacterium
AACGATCGACGGCCCACAGTGCTACGGGAAACAACCCGAGCGCTAACGCCTCGGCGAGGTCGCCGCGCGCATGAGGATCGACGTAGAGTACATACGGGGCGAAGATAAAGGCAGCCGCAGCCACCTGTCCCGCGGCGCCCCCCCAGTGGGTGCGGGTGAACGCATAGATTGCCAGCGCGCCCATTATCGTCGCGGTGATGAAGACGGCGCGGACGGCAGCGACAGCGTCCCACCACGGGAGCAAGGCCACCGGTAAGCCGGCATAATAGCTTAGCGGCGCATAGTAGTTGAAGATCGGGTAGCCATAGCCGAAGTAGAAGTTTGGCGCCCAACGAGGATAGAGCTCGCCCGCGCCGACGAGACGCGCCAGCTCTGCCAGCCGGTATACGTGCAGCTCGGCGTCTGTGAAGCGTGGCAAGCCTGGCCGCGATAAAAACGGCCACAAGGCCAGCGCCACCATCGCCAGCACGCCGGCCACTCCGCTGCTAAACCAGCGTAACCGACCTCGCATTAACGCTCTCTACAAGATAAAGACGTGAAACGCGAGCACAGAGGCGTTTCACGTCTCTTGCCAGACGGGTGACCCGCGTCTGGTTCGGGTTCTGCCATTCTCAGGCAATTAACTCCACGATCTGTTCCGGATGGTCGGCAACGCGTACACCGGCTTCGGTGAGGGCGTCGATCTTCCCCTGGGCGGTGCCGCTGCTCCCTTCGACGATCGCCCCCGCATGGCCCATGCGCCGGCCGGGTGGAGCGGTGCGCCCGGCAATAAAGGCAGTGACCGGTTTCGTCATATGGCGCGCGATGTATGCCGCAGCTCGCTCTTCATCGTTACCGCCAATCTCGCCGATGAGCACAACCTGCTCGGTCTCGGGATCCTCTTCAAACATCTGCAGCACGTCGATGAAGCTCGTGCCGTTAATGGGATCACCGCCGATGCCGACGCAGGTGCTCTGCCCGACGCCGCGCTCGGTAAGAGCGTAGACGACTTCATACGTCAGCGTGCCGCTGCGCGATACCACCCCAACCGGCCCGGGCTGGACGATCGAAGCGGGGATAATACCCACCTTGACGCCCCGATTATCGGTGAGCGGCGTCAGCAAACCGGGGCAGTTCGGCCCGATGAGGCGCGCGCCTTTTGAGTCGAGGTAAGCACGTACCTTGACCATGTCTAGCACGGGAATCCCTTCCGTGAGACAAACAATTAACTTGATGCCGGCGTCCGCTGCCTCGTAAATGGCGTCCGGCGCAAAGCGGGCCGGTACGAAAATGACGGACGTATTGGCCCCTTTGGCCTCGACCGCCTTCTTCACCGTATTAAAAACGGGGACCCCCTGGACCCATTGCCCGCCTTTGCCAGGCGTCACGCCGGCAACGATCTCCGTTCCGTATTCCAGCATTTGCATGGTGTGGAATTCACCCTGCCGGCCCGTGATACCCTGTACCACCAGTCTTGTATTCTCATCAACCAGGATGCTCATGTTCTCCTCTATCGTTTCTGAGCGGGCTTACAGCCACTGGTGAGAATTGCTGCCACTGACTGCCTATGGTTATCGCCCGCGGATTCTGGTCTTAGCCAGCCTGCTCGGCGGCAGCCACGGCCTTCTGGGCGGCTTCGGTCAAGGTCCGCGCCGTCTCCATCTCGGCCTCTTCGAGGGTGCGTAGCCCTTCCTCGGCGTTCGTGCCCAGCAGCCGCACCACGAGCGGGACGTCGGTCTCGACTTGCTGTAAGGCCTCGATAATGCCGCTGGCGACCTCGTCGCCACGGACAATACCGCCGAAGATGTTTACCAGCACGGCCTTCACGTTCGGGTCGGAGAGGATAATGCGAAATGCGACGGCAACACTTTCTGGCGTGGCCGTCCCGCCAATGTCCAGGAAATTGGCCGGCTCGCCGCCAAACAGCTTAATCATGTCCATCGTCGCCATGGCGAGGCCGGCGCCGTTGACCATGCAGCCGATCTCGCCGTCAAGCTTGATGTAGCTCAAGCCGGCTGCGCGTGCCTCGCGCTCGGCAACCGGCTCTTCGTCGGTGTCGCGCATCTCCACCAGCCGCGGATGGCGATAGAGTGCATTGTCATCGATCGACATCTTGCCATCAACCGCTAGGAGATTGCCGCTGCCGGTAATCACCAAGGGATTCACCTCGGCAAGCGAGGCATCGTTGCGGCGAAACGCGTCGTAAAGACCAACCGCCACTTTGTGAAACTCGCGCCAAAGCTCGGGCTGCAGGTCGATGCCGGAGGCGAGATGAGTCGTCTGGTAGCTGCGCAGCCCGATGTTGGGGTCGATATGAACCCGGAAGATCTTCTCGGGGGTGGTCGCCGCCACTTCCTCGATGTCGATGCCACCGGCAGCTGAGGCCATCATCATCGGCAACCGCTTTTCGCGGTCAAGCAGTACGGCAAGGTAGATTTCTTGCTCGATGCCGGGGGCTTGCTCATCAACCAGTACCTTGTGTACCGTGTATCCTTTGATATCCATGCCGAGGATCTCGGTCGCACGCTGCTCGGCCTCGTTTGGCGATGACGCAAGTTTGACGCCGCCAGCCTTGCCGCGCCCGCCGGTAAGCACCTGCGCCTTGACAACGACCCTTCCGCCCAGCTCGCGCGCGATCTCGCGCGCCTCAACCGGTGATGTGGCCACATCACCCTGGGGAATCGGCACACCATATTCGGCAAACAACCGTTTTGCCTGGTACTCGTGGAGATTCACTTAGTGCTCCTTTTGTCGTGGGAATGTAAACTATCTCCGTCCACAGAAACGCGGCCCCCGAGCGCGCCTCTGTCCTTCCACCGCAATTATAGCACGCCCAATTATCTCTCCAAACGGATCCCCATAGCGCCCGTTGACAGGCACGCTCTGCTGGCACATAATCCGCCTATGCGTTTAATAGAGGCGTCGCAGGGGAATGCCGGTTTTTCTGTTCACTGACATCGAGGGGTCGACCCAGTTGTGGGAGATCCACGGGCGGGCCATGGGTGTCGCGCTAAACCAACACGACCGAATTCTACACGACTGTGTCGCCGAGCACAGGGGGCGGATCGTCAAGCACACCGGAGACGGCGTTTTCGCCGTGTTTGAAGAGGGGCAGCCGCTTGAGTGCGCGCTGGCCATCCAGCGGAGGATTGAGTACGCTGACTGGGGGCCGATCGGAACGTTCCGTGTCCGTATTGCCCTCAATGCCGGTGACGCCGAAGAGCGCGGCGACGATTATTTCGGCGCTGTGGTGAATCGCACAGCGCGCCTGCTCTATGCTGCCTGGGGCGGCCAAATCCTGCTCAGCGAACAGGTTGTACGCGCCTTGCCGGTGCCGCCAGATGGCGTGCTGCGGGACTACGGCGTGCACATGCTCAAGGATCTCGGCCACCCACAGCAGATCTTCGGGCTCGTGCCATCCGGCGAGGAACGAGAATTCCCGCGCTTGCGCTCCCTGTCCTCACGATCCCACAACCTTCCGCCGCAGCCGACCCCATTTATCGGCCGCCGCCAGGCGCTTGCCGAAATCCTCGACCAACTGTCGAATCCTGCCTGCCGGCTGGTCACCATTTATGGTTCTGGCGGCGTGGGCAAGACTCGCCTGGCACTCCAGATAGCGGCCGAGAGCATCGAGAGCTTCCCCCACGGCGTTTATCAGGTTGGTCTCGCTCCGCTTTCGCCTGGCAGTTCGGTTATCACCGCCATTGCCGAGGCGTTACGCTTTCCCTTTTCGGGTACTGACCCGCCGATCGAGCAGTTACTTGAGTACCTGGCGGAAAAGGAAATGATGCTGGTGCTCGACAATTTCGAGCATCTAGTGAGGCAGGCCAGTACCGTAGCAGATCTCCTAGCTAACTGCCCGAGACTGAAAGTAATCGTTACCTCGCGCGAGCGTCTCAATCTGCGGGAAGAGTGGGCGTATGAGCTTGGCGGAATGGAAGTGCCGCGCGACGGGTCAACGGAGGTTGCCGAGCAATTCGCCTCAGTGCAATTATTCCTCAATCACGCCCACCGGGTAGCGCCCGACTTGAGTCTCAACAGTAGCGATAAAGCAAGCATCGTCCGCATCTGCGAGCTGGTGGACGGCTTGCCGTTGGGCATAGAATTAGCCTCGTCGTGGGCGCGCGTACTGACTGTCGACGAAATCGCCACCGAGGTCGCTAAGGGACTCGACTTTCTGGCAACGAGTTCCCCAAGCGTCCCCCGCCGCCAGCAGAGTCTGCGCGCGATCTTTGACTATTCGTGGCAGTTTCTTTCACCACAAGAGCGGGACGTATTGCGGCGCCTTTCCGTGTTCCGGGGCGGGATGCAGCGTGACGCCGCCGAGCAGATTGCTGGCGCGTCACTACCCCTACTGCTGGCTCTCACTGACAAGTCGTTGCTCCGCCGCAGCCCGGGCGGGCGCTATGAATTGCTTGAGGTGATCCGCCAGTACGCCAGTGAGAAGCTTGAGGCCGACCCCAAGCTTGCACAGGAAACGCGGCGACAGCACACGACCTATTACATCAACTTCCTCCATTCCTATGGCCAGTCCCTCACCGGCGGCCGGCAGCGCGAAGCACTCGCAGCCCTGAGCGCCGAGCGGCAGAATACGCTAAAGGCCTGGGAGCGTGCAATCGATACGCTCGACGTTGAAGGAATTCACCGGGGGTTAGCG
>JAVVFG010000338.1:0-2332 GCA_032260445.1 Anaerolineae bacterium
CGGCCACTTCGCCGAAGTTCCAGCCCTCGCCGTAGATGTAGATGGCATCGCCGTCCACACCGTCTTCCGCCAGGGTCAGCCCCTGCAGCGTGTCGCGTGCCGCGATCATGTTCTCCAGCATATGGTGGCCCATGAGGTCGAAGCGGAAGCCGTCGATCTTATAGACGGTCGCCCAGGCCACTAGCGAGTCGAGCATCAGCTTCTCCATCATGTTATGCTCGGTCGCCGTATTCGCGCAGCAGGTGCTGGTTTCCAGACCGCCGTTCAGGTTCAAGCGATGGTAATAACCCGGCACGATGCGGTCGAGCACCGAGCGCGGATTCTGCCCGGCCGCCGACGTGTGGTTGTAGACCACGTCGGCCACCACCCGCAGGCCGGCCTCGTTCAGCGCCTGGACCATCGCGCGGTACTCACGAATCCGCTCCGGTCCATCGGGGTCGGTCGCGTAGCTCCCCTCCGGCACCGAGTAGTGGTAAGGATCGTAGCCCCAGTTGAAGCCGTCCTGGTCGTCGATCGCCTGAATTATCGCTTGCTGCTGGTCAGAATCTGGCGGGTACGTAGCTAACTCGGCTGGATCCGGCTCCACCCGGTCCTCCGCCCACTCCGGAATCGTCGTGATATCGAAAGACGGTAGCAGGTGGATATGCGTCAGGCCCGCCTCGGCCAGCGCGCGCAGATGGCGCATGCCGGCCGATTCCGTCTCCGTGAAGGCCAAATAACGCCCCTGGTACGTGGGCTGCACATCTTCGTCGTACCAACTGAAGTCACGGATGTGCAGCTCGTACAGCACGATATCTTCCGGCGCGGCTACTGCCGGCTTCTCTAGTTTCTCCCATCCGTCCGGCATCAGCGCCGGATCGGAGACGTCGACGATCTGCGTGCGCGTGCTGTTCGCCGCCAGGCTGAGCGAATAGGGATCGGTCACCAGATTGTTCTCGACCCGCTTCGTCTCCGGCGCATAGACCTGCACCTCGTAGAGATAATACTGCCCGACCCAGCCCGCGTCGCCGCTCACCGACCAGACACCCGACACCGGATCGTAGTTCATTGGATAGACGGTGCTCGTTGTCACCGGATCAGAATCGGCAAAGAGATGCAGCTGAACCGACTGCGCCGTCGGCGCCCACACGGCCAGCTCGACGGTGCCATCCACCAGCGTCGCTCCCAGCGGCCCATCATAGGTATACAGGTCGTCGAGCACGCCCGGAATCTGCAGCCCGGTCGCGTCCAACAGCGTACCGTCGCCGGAGACCGCGGAGATCGCCAGTTGCCCGCGCAGGAAATCGGGCACCTTGCCGAGGTCGTCCGCGGCAAGGCGGAACGTCTCATAGCCTGCCAGGTGCGGCCATTCCGCCAGCACCGCGTCCGGCATCACGCCGTCGTACACCAGCGTGATGTTGTCGTCGGCACCCTGCACCCCGTCTGCCGTCAGCGATAGGCCGCCGTTCAGCGCCGTGTGCAGGACGATGTCTGTTTCCGCTGCCGGTTCGCCAATGTTCCAGGCGATCAGATCGGCTGCCAGCCAGTGCGCTTTCGCCTGATTCAGGTTGCCACTGGGCAGCCCCTCGGCGCCCACTGTCAGGATGTGATTGACGTCCTCATAGCTAAAGAAGGTATCCGTACACGCGGCCGGCACGGTGAACAGAATGTTCGGCCCATTCTGCACGCCGCCCTCGCCGTAGTTCAGGTCCCAGGACTCGTCAATCGCCACTTTCACCTCATAGCTGCCGGCCGGCAGGCGGCCGGTGCTGAAGGCAAACGTGCCGTCTCCATCTGGATCTTGCAGCCAGGAGCGCAGGCAGTCTGGCTGCCAGTCGCCGCTGCAGCCTAGCTCATCCTGGTAGTTGCCCGGTGCCGTGGCAATGACACTATTCTGATTGTCCGTGATCCAGTGCGTTTCGTGCGAATAGTAAAACTTCACGTCCGCCGGCTCGGCCAGCGAAAGCTCAATGTTGGCGCCGTTGAAGGTCGCATTTTCTCCGTAGTTCTCGTCCCAGTTGCCGTTCAGGGCAGCCTTGTACTCCCACGTGCCGGCCGGAATGGTGAACGTCTGCTGCCAGACTCCATCGACAGCGTCGTATGTCAGGTCGGTCAACGCACACTCTGGCTGCCAGTCGCCGGGGCAGCCCAACTCACTCTGGAAGCTGCCGGCAAGCGTCACGCTGCCGGGCTGTACCGGCTCCGGTGCCGGGCCTACCGACAGGATGTGCGTGTCCACATCGTACTCGAATGCGGTCGGTGAGCAGTCGGCGCCAACGGTAAACGGAATGTTCGGCCCGTTCCGCTCGCCCCCAGCTCCGTAGTTCTCGTCCCAGGTTTCGGCATGGGCCGC
>JAVVFG010000338.1:2432-4578 GCA_032260445.1 Anaerolineae bacterium
GCGCCGTTCCGTTGCGCTCCCAGCCCGTAGTTCTCGTCCCAGCTCCCGTTCAGGGCTGCCTTGTACTCCCAACTACCCGCCGGGATGGTAAAGGTAGCCTGCCACACATCGTCCTCACTATCGTACAGGAGCGCGCTAGCTGTGCAGTCCGGCTGCCAGTCGCCGGGGCAGCCCAGCTCACTCTGGAAACTGCCGGCGAGCGTCACCGTGCTCGGGTCCGGCGTGTCGCTCGCGCGCGCCGCCGGCAGCCGTCCGATGCCCGCCGCCACCACGACTATCACCAGGATCAAGAGGAAAAAAGCCAGCGGCCGTCTCGTCTTCATGTTGTATCTCCTATCTCTCAGGCGATTGTTAGCCCCGATCCCCCCGGGGTTGCAGCGACGCGCACAGTAAAAGCCTCCCCGCAGCCGTGCGAGCACCGCCGCCAAAGACCACGGGCGCAAGGCAGGACGTTTTGATCATAGGACTTTTCTCCTGGGGTGTCAATCGGCGGCGACGGCTCTCTACCGTCCTCCCGTCGCCATTGCCGCCGGCCCGATCCCCGCTACAATCACGCCAGCACCATACCAAGGAGACCAGCCATGAGACTCGGCATCATGTTAGGCTACGCGGCAGGCCGCCTCGAGCTGCCCATCACCCTCGTGCAGGAGGCAGACCGCCTCGGCGTGCACGCTGTCTGGACGGCAGAGGCCTACGGCTCCGACGCCGTCTCGCCGCTCGCCTGGCTCGGTGCGCTCACCGAGCGCATCCATCTCGGCACCGCGATCATGCAAATGCCGGGCCGCACGCCGGCCAACACGGCGATGACCGCCATGACCCTCAACCAGCTCTCCGGTGGGCGCTTCCTCCTTGGGCTGGGGCTCTCCGGGCCGCAGGTCGTCGAAGGCTGGCACGGGGTCACCTATGCCCGGCCCCTTACCCGCACCCGCGAATATGTGGAGATCTTGCGCGCCATCTTCCGCCGCGAGGAGCGGCTGCAGTACGACGGCGCCATCTACCAGATCCCCTACACCGGCACAGGTGCCACCGGCCTCGGCAAGCCGCTCAAGAGCACCCTCCACGCCGAGCCGGATATCCCTATCTACCTCGCCGCCATCGGCCCGCAAAACGTCGCGCTAACCGCCGAAATCGCCGACGGCTGGCTGCCCATCTTCTTTTCGCCGGCCAAGTTCGACGAGATCTACCGCCCCGCGCTGGAAGCCGGCTTCGCCAAAGCCGGCGGCGGCAAATCCTTTGACAGCTTCGACCTCGCGCCCATGGTCCCCGTCGTCATCGACCGCAGTCTTGACGCCGCCTACAACGCCGTCCGGCCGATGCTCGCCCTGTACATCGGCGGCATGGGCTCGCGCGACCGTAACTTCTACAACGATCTCGCCGTGCGCTACGGCTTCGAGCAGGCAGCACGCGAAGTGCAGGATCTCTACCTCTCCGGCGAAAAGTTTGCCGCGATGAGTGCCATCCCCGGCGACCTGATCGACGAGGTTGCCCTGGTCGGTCCGCGCGAACGGGTGCGCGAGCGGCTGCAACTGTGGCGTGACAGCCCCGTGCGCACGCTCAACAACATGATGGTTTCCGACGTCGCCACCCTGCGCACGATGGTCGAGCTGGTAGAAGAAGGAGCATAGCGATGGCCCGCAAACGCGACACCGGAAAACAGCGCCATCGCCGCCGCGAAGGGCCGGCCGATCTCGAACCCTATCTCGGCTGCCCCGCCGACGCGGCGCTTGGCCTCGATCCTCTGGGCGTCGGCTGGCTGCAGCGGAACCAGCCCTACCCCACCGGCCCAGTCTCCGAGCCGTTCCTCGCCGCGCTGCTCCCTTTCACCTTCGACGAAAATGTCGTCTGTGCCGTGCGTGTCGCCCGCCGTTGCCAGCTGTGTAACGAAGCAGTCCCACCTGTCGAGCGCGAGGGACAGAGCGCACACCCCGGCACCGGCGAAATCCGCGTGCTCGGCGAAACGGACATTTACGCCGCGCCAGACCTGATCGTGCACTACATTACCGCCCACAACTACCAGCCGCCGCAGGCGTTCATTCAAGCTGTCTTGCTCGGTCCGCCCGCCGGCGCCCAGGAACACCGCGCTCTGGTACGGACCCTTAACGCCAGCTGACAATCCCGGCTTGCCGCCGATTCTAATGAAATATCC
>JAVVFG010000339.1:0-4550 GCA_032260445.1 Anaerolineae bacterium
GCTGGGGCCGTCGCGCCTGATGGTAGAGGAGATAGCCGTGGTGTTGCGCCTATTTCGGGGGGAGCTGGCGGAAGCGATCGACAGCGGCAGAAGGGCATTGGCGCTCCGCCAGCGGCTGGGAGGCCAGCCTTACACCGGTCTGGACGCGGCGCTATTGTTGATGGTCGCCTACGCTGCGCGCGGCGATCTTGCCGCCGTTGAGCCGCTGTTCGACCAGCTGATTCTCGGCGTTGGCCAAACGAGCCACCCTCCAGCCGACCTCCCCGCCTACTTGTTCTACGTGGGACGGATCCGCTGGCTCCAGGGCCGGCTGGCGGCAGTGCGCGAAATCGACGCGGAGATGTGCGCCTTGATGGAGAAACACGCGGGCCTGGACTATCCAGAAAACCGCATTTGCCGAGCATGGATGCGCAGCCTGCTCGCATTTGCAGAAGGGCGCTACGGGGAGGCCGAGCGCACGCTGCGGCAGCCGGAGGTGCTCGAGCAGAACGATCGCGGCTCACGGATCAACGGGTGCACGCGCCTGATGCTCGCCCGCCTCTACTACCATCAGAAGCGGCAAGATGAAGCGCTGGCCGCGCTCGGCGCAGCGCTCGAATACCACGAGCGATTGGGCGTTCCCTTCGCGATCCTGGTGGAAGGGCAGAGTATCGTGCCTTTGTTACGGCTGGCGGTCGCGCAAGGCGTGCACGCGCGGTACGCTGTTCACCTGTTGGACTTGTTGGGTGCCGACGACGAGCCGCGGCCGGTTCCGATACCCGGCAGTGCGGCAGCCCTCACCGCGCGCGAGGTCGAAGTGCTCGAGCTCGTCGCAGCCGGACGCAGCAACCGGGCTATTGCGGAGGATTTGGTGATCAGTGAGTGGACGGTCAAGTCCCACCTCACCAAGATCTATCGCAAGCTGGACGTTGCCTCGCGCACGCAGGCGGTGGTTCGCGCCCAACAACTAGGGATAGCCTAGGCCAGCAAATCCCCCGCCGAATTCATCCCCTTTCTAGCCAGAGCACACCTTAGTGCGATGACACGAGCCTTCCCGTCCGCTTAGATAGAGCCAAGTACGGCTTTACATTAGGTTAAGGGAGGGAAATACAAATGTCGTCCTCAAGTCTTATGCGTTGGGCTGGTCTGGCTGCCCTGATCGGCGGCGTGCTGCTCGTCACTGTCGAGCTTCTGGAATTTGCTCTCATCGGCGGGCAACCGGAAAGTGCTGTAGCGGGATCAGGCGCTCTCGTCACGGTACGTATGTTTTTCGTGGCGGCTCTGCTGCTCATGCTCCTCGGGCTGGTCGGTCTCTATGCGCGGCAGGCGCAATACACGGGAGGCCTCGGACTGATCGCCTTCCTTCTGGCCTTCATTGGCACTTTTATGGTCGGCGGCGCGCAATGGACGGCGGCCTTCATCGGCCCCTGGCTCGCTTCGGCCGCCCCCGAGCTCCTGGACAGTGAACCTGCAGGTCTACTCAGCGCCGCATTCCTGCTCAGCTTTGTGCTGCTGGCCCTCGGCTGGCTTCTCTTCGGTTGGGTCTCGCGCCAAGCAGGTGTGCTGCCAGGGGGTGCGGCAGCGCTGCTGATGGTGGGCGCGGTCTTGCTGCTGGTCCTTCTCCTACTGGAGCTCCCCGGCGCCACTGTCGTCTTCGGCGCTGCCTTGGCCTGGATGGGCTATGCGCTCTGGTCAAGGCCCTTCGAGCACGCGCCGGTCCCGAAGGTAGCGATGTAGAGTAGCTTGGTCCGATAGCGAGGGCTTCTACCAGCGATGCGCGCCTCCTTACGTGACGGACAACGCGAACGGATTGCCTCCTTTTTGGCCCACCAGCGTACGGGGGTCATCAGCACGACGGGGTCACCCGGCGTGTGGGCCATGCCCGTCTGGTACCGTCCCGATTCCAGTGCGTCCGGCCGCCGCCACCTGAAAGTCGATTGCCTGGTGCCGCGTTGGGCCGACATCGCCCATCATCTGACGCCAGACTGCAGGGTACTGTTGATCGTCGAAGCCGCCTCTGGCGCGGGGCTGCGCTGGCTGCAGATTCAGGGAACGGTTCAACAAGTAGAAGCGCCTGATTGGGCCACCTTGCTGCCGCGCTGGCTCTCCACGGCCGAGCCGCATGCGCTCTACGTGGTGGTGCGCGTGACCCCCAGCCGGATTGACCTGATTGACGAGGATCTGGGCTTTGGCGTGCAAGAGACCCTGGAGTGGTAATCGTCATGTCATCTTCAAGAATACTGAATGCTCTTCTCAGGATTGCGTGGACGGGAAAGATAAGAGAGAAACCTTGCGGGCACCTTGCTCACGCTCGGGATGTGACGCCGAGCACCGACGGATGTGAAGAGTGTATCCAGCTTGGAGACAAATGGGTTCACCTGCGAATGTGCCTCATTTGTGGACACGTAGGCTGCTGCAGCTCGTCGCGGCACGATCATGCCCTCCAGCACTTCAAAACGACGGGCCATCCCCTGATTAAGCCCTACAAGCAGCGGGGGATGGACTGGATCTGGTGCTATGAGGACGCGGCCCTGCTATCTGCCGACTGACGGAGCGGGACCGCTAAACAGCTAGCGCCAGAGGAGAATTTCACAATGAAACGAGTACTAAAATGGCTGGGGCTCATCCTTGCCGGGTTGCTGGGGCTGTTGGTGGTGGCGGCAGTGATTCTGTACGCGCTCGGCACTTCACAGCTTAATAAGAGCCGCGACATTCAGGCGGAAGCCATTAGCATTCACAACAATGAAGCCGTCCTTGCGCGCGGTGAGCAGTTGGCGAAGGGAGCGGCACTGTGTACGGTCTGTCACGGCGCGGATCTGAGCGGTGATGTGGTGATCGAGGACCCGACCATTGGCACGGTGTACGCAGACAATCTGACTGGTCTCGGCGACACCCACACCGACGCCGACCTGATACGGGCGATCCGGCATGGTGTCGCTAGTGACGGCCGGCAGTTGCTCATCATGCCGTCCCACATATACGTTAACATGAGCGCCGAAGACCTGGGGGCAATGATTGCCTACCTGAAAAGTGTACCAGCGTCGGGCGAGCGGCTACCAGAACCTGATCTCTCCTTTATGGGGCGTATCCTCCTGGCTGCAGGACTGTTTGGCGATGTCTTCCCTGCCGAGCTCATCGACCACAACCAGCCCTTCCCGCCCATGCCCGAAATCGGCGCGAACGTCGACTATGGCGCGTATCTAGCAGTTGCAACCGGGTGCACTGACTGTCACGGGGCAGACCTCGCCGGGCAGATCGTCGATCCGACCGAGCCGAACTCACCCTGGGCGCCGAACCTGACGCCGGGCGGCGAGCTGAGTGAATGGTCTGAAGCGGAGTTCATCCAGGCGATGCGCACCGGGGTCAGCCCTCACGGGCACGAGCTTGATAACGAGTGGATGCCCTACGAGGCCTATGCTAGTTTGGAAGACGACGAGCTGAGGGGACTGTGGCTGTATCTGCAGTCGCTGCCGCCAACAGAGTCTGCCGATTAGCGTTCTATTCCACTGTCGGAGAGTTGCCAACACCGAAGATCGGGACGCGCGGCATGGGCCAGGGCAGGGGCGGCGGTGGGGCCTGCAGGGTGATCAGCGTCTGCGGCAGGGGGCGGGATTGGGTGATGTAGCCGTCGCCTTCGCAGATGAGTTGGGTGGAACCGCCGCCGTCGAGCATGAGCATCGCCTGGGCACCGAAAGCGCGCATGACCCGCTCGGCGTGGGATTGGGTCACCGCCAGGGCGGAGTAGAGGTAAAGGATTTCGTGCAGGCCGTCGCCGTCGTGATCGGCCGTGCCAATCCAGGAGCGGCCGACCCTGGCGAGCGAGCGAAGGGACGCGCGCGGGGAGAGGCCGACGACGACGTCGGGTGCATCACTGCTGTAAAAGGCCTGGCGGCTGAGCGGAACGATGGTCGCATGGTCGCTCCAGAGCTCTAACATGACGCGGGCGTTGCGGAAGCGGCGGTGTTCGTTGCCTTCGCTGACAACCAGGCCGTCGCTCTTGAGGGGGAAGGAGAGCTCGGTGGGATCGACGCGCGCACCGTTTTGCATGTCGAGGAAGAAGGTGCCGTTGCTCACACAGAAGGCGTGGGCGTGGTCCGCGGCAACCTGCCAGACGGTCTCGAGGTATTGGCGCTGGATACGGGGGTTGGGCCCGCCGTAGATGCCGTCGCCGTTGCCGCGCTCGAGGATGGGGCCGTGGTGGAGGGTGAGGCGGGCGCCCGTGGAGAGATCGACGACTTGCATGAGCTCGCGCCGCAAGACAGGCTCGGCCGTCGCTTCGCCGCCTTCGGCGCTGTCACCGTCGCCTGTGCTTGTTGCATCATCTGGCTCTTCTTCGCTCAGGTAGATGGTGACGCCGCGCCCGGCGAGGAGCAGGGAGAAGTCGGCAGGGGTACGGTCACCCACTTGCGCAGGCGCGTTGGCCAACGCGCCTGCCGGGGCGAGGGTGGCCATGGCCAGCAGGGTGAGACAGAGGACAAAAACCAGGAGCGGCGGGCGTATCATAGGGTTGGAGTGTACGGCAGCGTGGTGGTTGCTGCCAGTGGATTAAGGAACGGCAAAGGGTGAAAGGC
>JAVVFG010000340.1:0-4540 GCA_032260445.1 Anaerolineae bacterium
CGCTGACATCTTCCTCGGCGTGCCGTTTAACATCGCCTCGTATGCGCTCCTGACGATGATGGTCGCCCAGGTCACGGGTTATGAGCTGGGAGAACTCGTCCACACGTTCGGCGATGTCCACCTCTATCGCAACCACCTCGAGCAGGCCAAGACACAACTGGCACGCGAACCTTTACCCCTGCCACAGATGCACCTCAACCCGGAGGTTACCGACCTGTATAGCTTCCGTTATGAGGATTTCGAGCTGGTCAGTTACCAACACCATCCCCACATCAAGGCGCCGATAGCCGTCTAGATTTGCGAACATGACTCCAGAAGCCCAGCCGGAAGTCGCCCTGATCGCGGCCCTCGACCAGAATGGGGTCATCGGCTACGAAGGCGGCGTGCCGTGGCGGCTGCCGGATGATATCCGCTGGTTCCGCCAGATGACGATGGGCAAGCCAGTGATTATGGGGCGGCGCACCTACGAGTCGATCGGCAAACCGCTGCCGGGACGCCACAACATCGTGGTGACCCGCCAGCGCGATTACCATGCGCCTGGCTGCGAGGTGGTCTCGTCGCCAGGGGCTGCGCTCGTCGCAGCCACCGCGCAAGGAGCCGGCGAAATCATGGTGATCGGCGGCGCCACCCTCTACGCGGCGCTGTTGCCGCAGGCGACGCGCCTCTATCTAACGCATGTGGAAGGGCGCTTCCCCGGAGATACTTTCTTCCCCCCGGTAGACATGAGCGAGTGGGAAATCGCGTCGGAAACGACTCACCCTGCCGACGATCGCCACAGAATCCCCTTTCGATTTGTCGTCCTGGTCCGTAAGCATGCTCCCGCGCCGTGGCCACTCACCAGCGCTTTCGCCAGCCGAGTGAGGACAAGCCATCCCAATCAGGTTGAAGAAGAGTAAGACTACTCGACAAAGATCTCGACGCGTTCACCGTCGTCCGTGTCCGTGATATCAATCACCTTTCCCTGCTGGCCGCTACGGATGGCCTCCATGATCGACTCATAATCAACTCCTTCCATGTCAGGAGCAAAGCGCGCGCCCATCTTCACGCCCACGTTGACAAGGCCCATGGGGATATTGACGTTAACTTTGTTACGGCCGGTGCTCAAGTCGGTAATCCGGACACGGAACCAACGCGGCTTGCTCGCGCCGCGGAGCGGCTCAGCATCTGCCTTGCCCTCCTGCTTATCCAGAGCCCGCAGCAGCTCGGCGCCTTCTGCTGCCGTAATCTTCCCTTCTTCAATCATTCTCAGGATCTGCATCCGTTCTTCGACGCTGGCCATGTTATCTCTCCTCGTTTTAATCAATTTGGCGCTCAGCGGCAGTCATATCGCATGACCGTCAGCGTGCGCCGTACACCGAAGTTAGCGTCCGACAATAGATCGGTTGTGACGACATCGCCGGCCGGATGATCCAGCCGGATGTGGCGGCGCGGGAGATATTCGAGTCGCCGCAGCACCTTGGCGAGAAGTGGTCGCTCCACCTCACCACGCCATGCGGGATGCGCACGCAATGCCAGGTGATGTGCTCGCCCCCACTCGCTCAGGATCGTCGCGACGCCGGCGAACTGATCTTGCCCAGTCAATGCCAGCCAATACTCCCGCCGCCGACCGCTGAATAGCTGCTCCAGGCGCTGCCAGACGCCATGACGGTACGCGTCTGGTTCTAACGGCTCTGGCCAATGCAGATCTGGCTCGACGCTCTGGCGATCGAGCTCCCACGCCGCTCGCCACTCGTTGGCCCGCAGGGGACGAACGAAGTAGGGACCAACCTGGTCGGGACGGCGCCTGTCGACCGGGACCGGTAGGTGTCGCACCTGCGAATAGCTTGCCTCCCACGAGGTCACTCTGCCGACGGTATGGAAGCCGAGCGAACGGTAGAGCCGGATTGCGCCATCATTATCATGCCGTACCTGCAGGATTACCACCTGCCCACTGTGGTTTTCAACCATGTCAAGCGCCGCCTCCATCAAGCTGCGCGCGATGCCGCGGCGGCGGAAGTCCGGGTGTACGGCGACGTTGGCAACCGCAAACCGGCCCATGATCCGTGTGGGCAAGATCGACACGTTGCCAACTATGCGGCCATCCACCTCCCAGACGAAACCGGGAACCAGCCCTTGCCTGAACTGCCGCCAACGAACGGTCCAGCCTGGGTAGGCCGCTAATTGCGCGTTTCCCAGCCGCCGCCCCTCGGCCTGCAGCGCGGAGCGAAAGGCTAGGTTAAGCAGCCCGACAACCTGAGCCACGTCATGACTCAGGTTGACGGGCCGCAACCCGTTTCCCGTCTGGGAGTCAAAGGAAAGCGGCGCCGCTACCATGCCGACCAGTTTCCTTCAGTTAACTCTCCAGGGCACTTAGCAGCGTCTCCGCTTCCTCAACGCTGATGATGCCCTTCTCTAGCATACTCAGAATCTTAACCTGTTCTTCCGCCGCTGGCTGCTGGCGGCGGGGCTTCGGCGGCGGAGGCGGGGATGCGGGCGGTGCCGGCGGTACATCCCAGCTATAGCCACGCCGCTGTTGCTGTTCCATCCGGCGTGCAGCGCGCGCCACGGCCCGTTCTGCTTTTCGTGCCGCCTTCTCGGCCATCCGCTGGGCGTAATCGCCACCAAACCGCTCTTCCATGCGTGCTCCAAACTCAGCCATACGTGCCCCGATCTCAGTGCTGATCTGTTCGGCAAGACCGCCGAGATCTACCGCTGCACCGGCTGCCGCGCCGGCCCAGCCAGCTTCAAAGTCGGTCTCCCAATCCGCCTCGCCCGTCTCCTTGAGGACGATCCGCCCGCCGGCATCCAGGTTGAGAACCGTCTCGCCATCGCCGATCCGGCCGGTCAGGGACGTCCGCCCATTCGACTCGCCGGGCTGCTCCTCGACCTCCTCGAGCGGCAGGCGGTTCGTGAAGCTGCTTGCCGTAGCGTGGATCCTCAACGGCGCCTTGGCTGGCCAACGGACCACGATGTCGCCGCGCGCGGTTAGATGATGCTTGCCGGCGCTCAGGCTGCCTCGCAGGCGAATGTCGCCGTCGCTTTGCTTCACATCGACTGTGCCGCCCAGATTGCCCGCGTTTACGTCGCGGTGCGCGTGGGCAATCGCGACGTCGCCGTTGACCGTGTGCAGGGAGACGTCGCCCATCACCTCGCCCACTGCGGCATCCCCTTCGACGTAGCGCGCCGCGAGATCGCCGTGCACCGTATCGATGCGCAGCGACCCGACATTGCGGCAGGCAACGTCACCGTCAATCGTGCCAAGCTGCAACGGACCATCCACGCTGCGCACAGCCAGATCGCCGTGCACTGCCTCGATCGTGGCACCGGCAACGCCGATCATCTTGACGACGAAATCGCCCTCGACAGTATCCACCTGCAGCTCACCGTCCACCCCTTTCACGACCAGATCACCTTGTACAGAATGAATGGACAGACTTGTGCCCGCCGGGAGCCAGACCGTTAGCGAGCCACTGCTGCCCAGTGTCCAAATTCCGTCCTTCTCTTCCGCCTCATGTTCGCCCTGCACGGCGATGCGGCTATCACTCCAGCTCTTGACCAGGAGATTCCCGGCACAACTGTCAACCGTAACCCAGGCGGTCTTACCCTGTTCGTAATACTCCTTGCTCATGACAACCTCTTAGTCGACGAAAATCTGGACGTGCTCGCCGTCCTCTTCGTCTTTCACCTCTACAATCAGACCGCCCTGTTCGTCAATGAGGGCGGCGCTGAGGTCATCCCAGCTAAAGCGGCGCAGCTCAGGTGAAACCTGCCCGCCAAGCGCCAGCCCCGCCCGCAGCAGGCCCAAGGGGACGTTCACGCTAACACGCCGGTCACCAGACTTCAAGTCGTTGACATGAATGTGCAGCCAGCGACCTCGCGGTTCCCCCTTTTCTTCCTGCTTGACCATTTCTACTTCATCTTCTTCGACGGGAATAACCTGCTCAGCCTGCTCAGCGGCGCCGGCCAGTGCCGACACGGTGGCTGGCTCCCCTTGTAGCAGGAGCGAGGCTTGCTCAGGACTCAGCTTGCCCGCGGCGACTAAATCCAGAATCTCCCGGCGTTCGTCGGCGTTCATAATAGCTACTCCTTTGCCGGAGGAAGATGCCCGTTCGCGATGCCAGTACCTGGTTCAGCCGCGCAGCAGCTCGACCGCCTCTTCGGCAGCCAGCTTCCCCGCAGCCACATCGGCCAGAATCGAGCGCCTTTCTTCTTCCGATAGTATACCTTTGCTGGTCTCTCCCACCTCATAGCCCAGCGCGCGAATGACGTCATTGAGACGGGCCCGCACGGCCGGGTAGGATAGACCCATTTCCTGCTCGACTCGAGTAATCTTCCCTTCACAACGGATAAAGATCTCGACAAACGCGAGCTGTTCCTTCTTCAAGTGGTAGAGGCGGCCTAGCGCAAAATGCCCCTCTAGAGAGGTGTCGCAGTTACGGCAGTGCAACCGCGTAACACTCAAGTTATGGTGGCAGATTGGACATTGGCCGATCACTGGGTTCATTCTTGTCTCCGGAGCTTCATTAAGTTGCGTACATCTTGCAAGATTATTACCAACTTG
>JAVVFG010000341.1:0-4523 GCA_032260445.1 Anaerolineae bacterium
TGCCGGCCGCCAAGGTGGGCGCGGTCGAGGCGCTGCAGGAGCAGTATGGCGCGGTGGCCATGGTCGGCGATGGGATTAACGACGCCCCGGCCCTGGCGACGGCGAGCGTGGGCATCGCGATGGGTGCCGCGGGGACAGCGCAGGCGCTGGAAACGGCGGACGTGGCGCTGCTGGGCGACGATCTGGGCCTGCTCGGCTTCTTGCTGCGTCTGAGCCGGGCGACGATGAATACGATCTGGGCCAACATCGCGCTGAGCATCGGCATCAAGGTTGCCTTTCTCATCCTCGTGCTGCTGGGTCGCGGCTCGCTGTGGCTGGCGGTCTTTGCCGATATGGGCGCCTCGCTCCTCGTCACGCTCAACGGGATGCGCCTGCTGCGCCGGCCGCGCCCGTAGACAGCAGACGTCGATTTTGAGGAACGTGCATGACACCGGGCCGACGGCGGCAGAGACGATGCTGACCACAGCCTGACCGGATTCGCCATCTCTTTTTCGAAACGGGCCCGAGCCGCTACAATCCCTTCATGCTCAGTATCCGCAACGTCGAAAAGTCGTTCGACGGCGAGCCGGTGCTCCATTCGATCTCTCTGGAAATCGAGGCTGGCGAAGTCGTCGCCCTGCTCGGGCCGAGCGGTAGTGGGAAGACGACGCTTTTGCGCATCATCGCCGGTCTGACCGCGCCGGATAGCGGCGAGCTGCTGCTCGAAGGGGAAGACCTGACGGCGATTCCCGTCCACGAGCGGGGCTTTGGCATGGTGTTCCAGGATTACGCCCTCTTCCCGCACAAGGATGTGGCCGAGAACATCGCCTTTGGCCTGCGCATGCTTGGCTGGCGCAAGGAGCGGATCAGCGCGCGCGTGGAGGAGCTGCTGGCGCTCGTCGGCCTGCCAGGCTTTGGGGAGCGGCGTGTCTACGAGCTATCGGGCGGCGAGCAGCAGCGGGTGGCCCTGGCGCGCGCCCTGGCGCCGGGGGCGCGGCTGCTGCTACTTGACGAGCCGCTTGGGGCGCTTGACCGGGCGCTGCGCGAGCGGCTGGCAGCGGATCTGCGCTCGATCTTGACGCGGGTGGCGGCCGGCAACGCGACCACCAGTATTTACGTGACACACGACCAGGAAGAGGCGTTTACTGTGTCCGACCGTGTGGTGGTTATGAGCCACGGTTGTATCGAGCAGGTTGACAGCCCGGTCGAGCTCTACCGGCAGCCGGCGACGCCGTTTGTCGCCGAGTTCATCGGCATGTCGAACCTTTTGCCGGCGCGCTTGGTGCAGCGCCAGCCGCCGGTGGTCAGCAGCGCGCTGGGTGAGCTGCGGGTGGACCCGCCGCCGGCCGGGCTGGCGGAAGGGCTGCTACTGGTGCGCCCGGATGCAGGGCACGTGGCGGCGACGGGTGAAGACCGGGCGATCGCCCTCAATCTGGTCACCGGCAAGGTCATTTCCTGCAGCTTTCGCGGGCGCTACCAGCAGAGCACGATTGCCGTGGGCGAGGGGGTGGAGCTCAAGCTGGAGTTCGAGGCCGATGAGGAAGTACCGCCTGTGGGGGAAACGATCCACCTGACGCTGGAACCATCCAGCCTGCGGCTGCTGCCTGAGCGAGAGAGCGACGGCTGTTAGGGGCTAGGCGCTGCCGGCAGCGGCGGCTTCACTCTGGAGGGCGGTGATCAGGTCGTCGAGGCGGTTGCGGCGGCGCAGATAGAGCAGGAGGCCGCGGGCAACTTCGCGCTTCGAGCCGCCGAGCTGTTCCGAGTCGATGCTGAGGTCACGCGCGAGCGTCGCGAGCTCCTCGAGTGTGAAGTGCGCCAGGAGGTAGTGGCGTAGCACGGTGGGCGGCGAGCTGATCGTCAGTTTCTCGACGCGCGGCAGATCTGTCGTGGCGATCGGCGTCAGAATGCGCTCGACTGCCAGCGCCAGGTCGCCGGACTGGCCCTGTGCTTCGGCAAGATCCATGAGCCGCACGATGCTTTCGGTGGCGCTGTAACCGGGCGAGAAGATGTCGTTTTCGTTGATGCCAAGATCGAAGACAAGGTCGCGCATATCTTCCGAGCCGAGGCGCTCGCGGATCATGTCGTAGAGCTCGCGACGGTCGAAGGCGACCGCGGCGGCGCCTTCCGGGCGGGTGGCTGCCGGCGGCGGGACAGGGGCTGGGGTTGCGGGTGACGGTGCCGTATTCACGAACGGTCGCAGCAGCGCCCAGAACCAGACGGCCGCCCCGCCGACGATGGCACCGACGACGACGTAGAAGAAGGGGCCGAGGGTTTCTTGGACGGTGGTCCAGCCGAAGGTGTTGACGAAGGTGTCGAGCAGGAAGGCGGCGGCAACGGTGAGCAGGCCAATGCCCCAAACGGGCCGGGGATGGCGCAGGAAAGCAATCAGAAAGACCAGGACGAGCAGGAGTTTCAGGATAAAGAGTAGCATAAGATCTGGGTTGGGATTGTAGCAATAGCGGCGGAGTGTGCCAATGGTGCCATACCCATGTACCCTCACCGTGTG
This sequence comes from Anaerolineae bacterium, assembly GCA_032260445.1. Taxonomy (GTDB): domain Bacteria; phylum Chloroflexota; class Anaerolineae; order Promineifilales; family Promineifilaceae; genus JAAYYY01. Next base: position 2,486 of record JAVVFG010000341.1, read on the forward strand.
TTATGATTGCCACTATGCATCGTAACTGGCTCTTTCTCGTGCTGTTCATCTTGTTGTTTGTCGCCGGCTGTGCACCAGCCGGGTTGGAAGCGCCGGCCCTGCTGCCGCGGGCAGAGCTGCCTACGGTTGTGCCAGCGGCGGAGGCGATAGCGGCGAACACGAACCCGCCGACCTGGACGCCGGCGGCGCGCGGACCGGCAAGTGCGGACAGCTTTCGCATGGCTGCAGCGGCGAAACCCACCGATTTGCCGACGGTGACGCCGTGGATCCCGACGAGAACACCGATCCCCCCTACCCCGACGCCGACTGTGCCGACGCCGACTGCCACGCGGTTTGTGCGCACCATCCCCAACCTGCCGCCGACCGATGCGCTAGGGCCGAGTAAGCTGGGCCTGCACGTGATCCGCAACAACGACCCGAATATCATGAATTTCGTGCGCCAGGCGCAGCCGGCGGTGATGAAAGCGGTGGACGACGTTGGCTTTCTCACGGAGGTGAAAGAGGCGTCGCCGCGCACGATTACGATCGGCCGCATCAACGCGTCGGGCCCGCACTACGAGCAGAATCCGGAACAGGCTGCGCGCGATTTTGTGACCAGCCAGCTTGAGCAGTACCGCCTCAACCCCGGGGTCGACTATTGGGAAGGTTATAACGAGCCCGATCCGAATCACGACGGGATGGTGTGGTATTCGCGCTTTGAGCAGGAGCGGGTGAAAGCGCTCGCGGAATATGGCTTTCGCGCAGCGATCGGCGGCTTCGCGACGGGCGTGCCTGAGTTCGACGAGTTTGAGCTGTTCACGGCGGCCATCTGGGTAGCGAAGGAGCACCGCGGCATCCTTTCGCTGCACGAGTATAGCGCACCGGTGATGACCTATGGCTTTGGCGCCAATCTGCCGGAGATGGCGCCAGATCCTAATCGCGGCGCTCTGACCTTTCGCTACCGCTGGTTCTACGAAGAGATGCTGATCCCGTTCGGTCTCGACATCCCGCTGGTCATCTCTGAGGCGGGAATTGACGGCATTATTGGCCACCGGCCCGGCCCATCGGGCCTCGGCTGGCGTGATTTTGGCCGCTATTGGGTAGAACAGGGGATCGGCGAGAGCCCGGAACAGGCCTACATCAACCAGCTTGCGTGGTACGATGCCGGGGTGCGCGCCGACGGTTACGTGATCGGTTTTACGGTGTTCACCGCCGGTGGCTTCGGCCAGTGGGAGTCTTACAACGTGAACAGCATCTTGCCGCAGCTGACGGCATACGCCGCAAGCCAGCACTAAAGATGTGACTTCGCCGGCGGGGATTTGTATCTGCCTTGTACCGCGCCCTGCGTTACAATTAGGGGGACGTGGTAAGGAGGCAATCAATGAGCGAAGAGCGCAACCCGAGTGGAACAGGGCAGAAAGCAGTAGATCCGGCCTTCTGGCGGGAGTTGTGGAACCAGGCGCGTCTGGTCTATTACTTGATGCGCGATCCGGAGGTGCCATTCTATCTGAAGCTGCTACCCCTGGCAGCGATTGCCTACGTCATCTTCCCTGCCGACCTCGCGCCCGACCTGGTGCCGGTCCTGGGCCAGATGGACGATCTGATGGCCCTGTTAGTCGGCGCGAAGGTGTTCGTGGAAATGGCGCCGCCGCACGTGGTCGAGCGCTACCAGCACAGCTTCGAGGCGCGCGAAGAGGATCCGCTAAAGGACGCGATTATTGTCGACGCCGAGCACGAGCCAGTGACGGAAGACGAGCGGCGTAAGATGGGGCGCTAGCCGCTAGAAGAGGCCGAGGTACTCCATGAGCAGGTCACCCCACCAGTAGTAGCCGGTGAGGATGATACAGCAACAGCAGAGGAGGACCAGGGCGAGCAGGATCAGGATGATGTTGCGGGTGCGGTTGCTGCGCGGCGGGGCCGGGGGCGATGGCGGCGGGGGCGGCGCGCCACGGTATTCGACACGCTCCTGCCTGATATAGGGCTCTGAAGGCGGCTCTTCGGGGGTAGGCGTGCCGAAGTCTGGGAGCAGATCCTCATCGCGTGCCTCCTGATAGCTGAG
>JAVVFG010000342.1:0-4520 GCA_032260445.1 Anaerolineae bacterium
GCAAATTGAATGATAGGCGGGGGCGGCAGGGCAGGATCTACCCGTTGTGGTATCTGCTGACGGTGATTTGTTTGGCAAAGTTGAGTGGAGAGCATACGCCGACCGGAATCACGGAATGGATACGTCTGCGGTACCGAGCGCTCATGGCGGCGATGGGGGCGCATTGGCGACCGGCACCTTCCCTTAGCACCATTCAGCGTACCCTGGCAGAGAGTGTGTTGGCTAGGGAACTGCAGGAGGTTTGCCGCCAGTTCCTGCACGAGGAGTATGGAGGACAGCAGACGGTGTCCATAGCCATCGATGGGAAAACGATGCGCGGGACGATTGCCAGAGGTAGCAGCCAGGGCGTGCATCTACTCAGCGCCTACTTGCCGGAGGAGGGAGTCACCCTGGCGCAGGAAGCGGTCGCCAACCACGAGAACGAGCTGGTTGCTGCCCCCAAGCTGTTAGCCCAACTGGACCTGCGAGGCAGGGTTGTCTCGGGCGATGCGATGTTCACGCAGCGGAATCTATCGGTGCAGGTCACGGCCCAAGGCGGAGACTACCTGTGGTTTGTCAAGGAGAACCAACCCACCTTGTATGAGGACGTCCAGCGCTTCTTTCAAGTCCGAGAGACGCGACCCGGCTGGTCGCAACCGCCGTTGCCCCAGTCGACTTCCTCCCAATGGAACAAAGCACACGGCCGGCTGGAACAAAGAAGGTTGACGGCCATCGTCGATGAGACTGCCTATCTCGACTGGCCAGCCGTGGCGCAGGTTCTCCAAGTTGAGCGCCGCACGCAATGTCTGCGTACAGGAAAGTGCCGTCACGAAACAAGTTATGCCATCACAAGTCTGACGCCCGAGCGCGCTTCCAGCCAGCGGTTACTTATGCTCACCCGACGCCATTGGGGGATTGAAAACGGCCTACACTATCGACGCGACACGACTCTTCAGGAAGACCAGACCCGCATCTCCCATCCCCAGCAGGCGGAAGTCATGGCCGTCTTGAATAACTTCGTCATTGGCCTCGCCCGTAAACTCGGCTTCCACAACCTCGCCTCTGCCCAACGTCGCTTCGATGCCGCCATTGGCTTCCAGCTTGGGAATTATTTATGACCTTGGAATTGCCCTGGCCAGGGTGAGAGCCAAGTAAGCGCCGCCTGTCCGGCGCTTGCCGCTTACCAGACCGCCTCAGACCTTTACCGTCTTGCTGCCTGCCCCTCCGCGGTTACAATAGTGATAGTACTGAGGAGAGCTTTATGTCGTTGCGTCGTACGCTGCCGTTCCTGCTGCTCAACGTCGTCGTCTCTCTGGCGGTCATTCTGGGCGTCCTCTATCTGTGGGACCGCCGGGCGCCGGTGGAGCCAGCGACCACGCCGCTCGCCCCGCTGGGCGAGAGCGAGGGCACACCTGCGCCGCTCGTTCCCGTCGCCGCGAGCGATGGCCTGTCAAGCCCCGCCGCGCCCGAACTGGCGAGCGAAGAAGAAGCGCCAGAGCAGGAAACGGAAGAGGAGGGACCCACTGTACATATTGTCCAGGCCGGGGACACCCTCGGGCGCATTAGCGAGCTTTACGAGGTCGAGCTGGACGATATCGTCGCCGCCAACGGGATCGTCAACATCAATGCGCTCTCCATCGGGCAGGAGCTGATCATCCCCATCGGCGGGTTAGCTACGCCCACGCTGCTGCCCACGCTCGAGCCGACCGCTGCGGTACCGCCCACGCCGCGCCCAACCGAGCCGCTGCCCAGTGGTACGGCCATCGTCGAGATCAGTGAGGTCATCGGCGTCACCGACCTCGCCACGGAAGCGGTGCGCATCACGAACGCAGGTACGCGGCCGGTCGCCCTGCGTGACTGGAAGCTCGCCGATGAGCATGGCAACATCTTTACCTTTGGCGACGTCACTCTGTTTGGTAGCAGCACCGCCGGCAACCCTTCAATTCTCGTCCACACCGAGGCCGGACGGAACGGTCCTTCCGACCTCTACTGGGGTCAGGAGTCGGCTGTCTGGGAGCCCGGCGAAACCGTCACGTTGTTTGACGCCGAAGACACGGTGCAGGCAACCTATCAAATTCCATAGGAGGTGTAGTATGGCAACCCGAGGCCTGATAGACCGCAAGGGTGAGTTATTCGCTTACCTCCGCGGTGACACACTGTACACGCTCGACGATGAACTGACTGGAACGCTCCAGGATGGTTTCATCGTCGACACCGCCGGCAATCGTGTCTGGCGCGTGGAGGGCGATGCCCTGCGCACGCTCGACGGCAGTGAGACGATCGGCTTTCTCGGCTCTGAGCTCGCCGACGATCTCGATTACTAGCGCCCACACGCCCGCCGCCCGTTGCCGCGGGCGGCGGGCACCCAACAGGATAGTTCATGCGACTTGGCGCCCATATCAGTGTCGCCGGGGGATTGCACAACGCGTTCCAACGTGGTGCCGACACCCAGTGCGACAGCATCATGATCTTTACCAAGAACAACCGGCAATGGCATGCACCCGAACTGAGTTCGGACGCTCTCGACGCATACCACACGGCTGCGCGCGCCTTCACCGGCATCCATCCCGTTGCCGTGCACGCGAGTTATCTCATTAATGTCGGTTCCCCCGATCCCGCGCTGTGGCAGCGTTCCTATAAGGCGTTACGCGTCGAGGTGGAGCGCGCCACGGCCGTTGGCGCGCGCTCTCTCACCTTTCATCCGGGCGCGTACACCACCGCCGGCGAGGACACCGGCCTGGCGAACATCGCCCGCGCTCTGCGCCAGCTCCTTGCCGACACGCGCGGCAGCGATGTCTCCATCTGCCTGGAGACGATGGCTGGTCAAGGCACAACCCTCGGGCATCGCTTCGAGCACCTCGCCCGCATCATCGATGCCGCCGGGGACGACGAGCGCCTTGCCGTCTGCTTCGACACCTGTCACGTCTTTGCCGCCGGTTATGACCTCCGCACGCCCGATGCCTATGCCGCCACGCTCGACGAGTTTGACCGCGTCGTCGGCCTTGAGCGCATCGCCTGTTTCCACTTCAACGACAGCAAACACGGGCTCGGCTCGCGCAAAGACCGCCACGCACACATCGGCGAAGGCGAGATCGGCCTCGCCGGCTTCGCCAATTTCGTCACCGATCCGCGTTGGTCAGACCACCCTGCCCACCTGGAAACGCCGAAAACCCGCACCGGCGACGATGGCTCCACAATCGACATGGACCCGATCAACCTCGCCGCGCTGCGTGCCGTGCTCGGCGAGCGCGAATAGCGGCATACGGTATGATCCCCGGAAGCAGCCTGCGGCTAAACCACTACGCCTGTTGGTAGACCTCGGGCATCAGCTCGGCGATATACGGTAGCGTCCGGTAACGATCGGCGTAGTCCAGCCCGTAGCCCACCACCCAGACATCAGGGATATGAAAACCAAGATAATCGATCGCCACTGCCTGGTCGGCCCGTGGCTTGCGCAGGAAAGCGCAGTGGCGCAGCGACGCTGGCTCCCGTCCGCCCAGCATACGGCTGAGATAGGCCAGCGTTTGCCCTGTATCCACGATGTCTTCGACAATGATCACGTTCTTGCCGGCGACTGGCTCGCGCAGGTCCATCAGGAGGCGCACGGCGCCAGAGACCGCCCCGAGCTGGCCGTAGCTGGACAGCGCCATGAAGTCGACCGTGTGCGGGACGGTGAGCTGCCGCGCCAGGTCGGCAAGGAAGATGAAAGCACCTTTGAGCACCCCCACTAACAGGACCCGGTCAGACCCAGCATAATCGGCCGAGATTTGCGCCGCTAGTTCGGCTACGCGCGCCGCGATGGTTTCCTGGGAGAAGAGGATGCGACGCAGGTCGGACGGCAGTTCCCGCTCTATCTGGCTCATACGAACACCTCCTTGTGACTGCGCTCTGCTGGCCTGCTGCCTCGCGCCGATGATATCCGAACCTGGAAGCTGATGAAAGTCACGCCGAAGCAGTGGCAACCGCCACTATCTGCGCGCCTGCGGTCGGGCTATACTGAGCGAAAGTCGACCCTTGCCGGAACAATCTCCGGTTGCCGAGGAGACCGCGATGAAACTAACCGGCTTACACCTGTTGCTGACCTACCAGTGCACCTACGAATGCGACCACTGTTTTGTCTGGGGCAGCCCCTGGCAGAGCGGGACGATGACCGCCGCCGCCGTCGACCACATCCTCCGCGAAGGTAAGTCGCTGGGCACAGTCGACAGCATTTACTTTGAAGGCGGCGAGCCTTTCCTCTACTATGCCACGCTGCTCTTTGGCGTGCGCCGAGCGGTCATAATGGGCTTCTCTGTGGGCATCGTCTCCAACGCCTACTGGGCGACCAGCGTGCCCGACGCGATTGAGACCCTGCGCCCGTTTGCAGGGCTCGTCCAGGACTTGTCCCTCAGTGTGGACCGCTATCACGATGTCGCCGACGTCGATGCGCGCATCGAATACGCCCGGATCGCTGCGGCAGAGCAGGCCATTCCCGTGGGCGCGATCACCATTGCCCAGCCCGAGGGCGCGAACCGACCGGCAGCGTCGCCGGATGCCTCTCC
>JAVVFG010000343.1:0-4509 GCA_032260445.1 Anaerolineae bacterium
CCCGGAGCCGCCGGAGAAGATCAGGCGCTACAAGCTGCTCAACTTCGTTGCCCGCTGGCTTAGCTTGCGGCTCGTCGCCACCCCGGTCATGGAGATCATGTTCGGCCAGAAGTTCATGGCCGATCCGGAGCGCGCGGAACTGCGCGAGGAGTGGCGCCGTCGCTTGCTCGCCAACGACCGCATCGGTATCACGCGTGCGGTCAAGGGTGTAATCCATCGTGCTGGCGTCAACGATCAGCTCGAGGCGATCACGGTGCCTACCTTGATCATTGTCGGCGATCAAGACGTAACGTTAGAACCCGCCGAATCGGAGAGCATGCACGCGAGCATCCCCGATTCCAGGCTGGTGATCATCCCTGGCGCCGGTCACACGTCGACAGTCGAGGAACCGGAGGCGGTCAACGCGGCGATCAGCGAGTTTCTGGCCGGCCTGGACTGAACGAGGAAACCAAGGAGAGATGAACGCCCTGGCCGAATATCGTCCGGCTCTCTTGAATGTGGCTGCCGCGGCCGCCGTCTTTGCGATTAGCTTGCTCATCGACCTGTCGTTTCCGCTGTCTGCGCAGTTGGCCAAGCCGGTGGGGTTTGTTGTCGTCTATGCCGGCATGGCCCTGGTGCTATGGGCTGCCTATCACCTGCGCGGCGCTTTCCTCGGCGAAGTGGAACCGGTGCTCGATTCGCTCGTTCAAGACGGGCCGTACCGGCTGGTGCGCCATCCCGTCTATCTGGGCATGACGGTGGCCTTTGCGGGAGCTACGATTGCCATGCGCAGTTGGCTAGGATTGCTTGCCGTATTCCTGCTGTTCCTGCCCAGCGAAGTGTACCGCGCGCGGTTGGAAGAAGCGGCGCTCAGGAGCAAGTTCGGAGACGAGTGGGAACGGTATGCAGCGCAGACAGGGTTCATGCTGCCATCTGTGGGCAGGGCCATTTTCTCTTCGTAGCTTGGAAGCGATTCTGCATAGAGCTTCTTGGGGGTGAATCGTGATCATGAGGTCCGCTAACGATCCCTTATCCTGGCTCCTCGAACACGACGCCGACAACCCCGGCGTTCGTTACTTTGCCCTGCGCGATATGGTGGGGCTGCCGCCCGATTCGGCCGACCTGGTCGCTGCGCAGGAAGCGGTGATGGCCTCCGGCCCCGTTCCGGCCATCCTCGCCGAGCAACATCCTGATGGTTACTGGATCCAGCCCGGCTATCTGCCGAAATACAACGGGACGATGTGGTCGATCATCTTTCTGGCGCAGCTTGGCGCTAACGGCGACGATCCGCGTATCCAGCGCGCCTGCGAACACCTCTTTGACTACGCCGTCGCCGAGCACGGCGGGCTGAGCGCGGACGGCCGCAACAGCGGCCTGATCCACTGCCTGCAGGGCAACCTCTGTGCCGCGCTGCTTGACCTCGGCTACCTGGACGACGAGCGCCTGCAGCGAGCGCTTGATTGGCTAGCGCGCAGCATTACGGGTGAGGGGATTGCGCCGAATTCACAGAAGGACAGGCCGGTCCATTATCTGCGCAGCGGGAACAGTGCGCCGGGATTTGAGTGCAGTGCCAACAACCACTCGCCGTGTGCCTGGGGTGCGGTTAAGGCTCTCCTGGCGTTGAGTAAAGTGCCGCCCAGCCGGCGTACGGCGGCGATGGACGCGGCGCTGGAAACCGGCATCGACTTCCTCTTCAGCTGCGATCCGGCGACGGCCGCATATCCGATGGGCTACACGAGCAAGCCCAACCGTAGCTGGTTCAAGTTCGGCTATCCCCTCGGCTACGTCACCGACGTGCTGCAGATCCTCGAGGTGCTGACCGGTCTCGGCTATGGCGCCGATCCGCGGCTGGCGAACGCGCTCGACCTCCTGCTCCGCAAGCAGGACAAGAACGGCCGCTGGCGGCTCGAGTACAGCTACAACGGCAAGACGTGGGTTGACGTGGAGGAAAAGGGGAAGCCGAGCAAGTGGGTGACGTTGCGCGCGCTGCGGGTATTAGCGCGCTCTGCAGCAGCGAGCGCGATCGCCACGTGACGGGCCGGCAAGTGTAGACTTGACGCCTCGTGGACAACCTCTATACTACCCCCCATTGTTGCCAGTTTGCTTCGTGCTTACAACCATATCAACCGGTTCGTTCTTGGGGAAGGTCTATGCCGCGCGTCTTCTTTGCGACTGATATTCATGGATCGGACATCTGCTGGCGTAAGTTTCTCAACGCCGGCAAGTTTTATGAGGCCGATGTGTTGATCCTCGGCGGGGACATGACGGGCAAGGCGCTGGTGCCGATCCTAGCGTTGCCAGGCGGGGGATTCAAGGCGACCCTGCTGCAGCAGGAGTTCTTCCTCGAGGATGAAGAGGCGGTTGCCGACATGGAGCGCCGGGTAAAGAGCCGCGGCTACTATCCCTTCCGCGTTACCGGCGAGGAGCTTGCCGATTTCGAGGACGATCCGGCGAAGGTAGACGTCTTCTTTCGCCAGCAGATGCTCGACGTCGTGGAACAATGGATGGAGCTGGCCGACGAGCGGCTGGCAGGGAGCGGTCTGCGCTGCTACGTCTGCCCGGGCAACGACGACGAGGCGGAGGTAGACGAGGTGATCCGCCAGGCGAAACACGTGGAGCTCGCCGAGGGGCGTGTCGTCGACCTCGGCGATGGCTTCCAGATGATCAGCACCGGCTGGTCGAACGTGACGCCGTGGAAGACGTACCGCGAGGCGAGTGAAGAGGAGCTGGCGGCGAAGATTGAAGCGATGGTCGCGCTGCTCGAGGCCGGCAAGCACGATCTGCGGCGCGCCATTTTTAACTTCCACCCGCCACCGTACGGCTCCAATCTTGATGAGGCGCCGGAAATCGACGACAACCTGGATGTCAAAGAAGCGGGGCGCTCGCTCGTGCCGGTGGGCAGCACGGCGGTGCGCGACGCCATTCTGAAGTACCAGCCGCTGCTCTCGCTGCACGGGCACATCCACGAGGGGAAGGGCACGGCGCGGCTGGGCAAGACGCTGGCGATCAACGCCGGCAGCCTGTACGAGCAAGGCGTGTTGCAAGGGGTGATCGCCAATCTTGACAGGCGGCGCGGGCTGCGCAGCTATATGCTCACGACAGGGTAGGGAAAGGAGGTGCGCCGGGTCTACTGTAAGTGACGGATTGCTCGTGGGGGTGCCGGTAAGGCAATCAATTAGGAGGGATTGAGATGAGCAGTTCAACGCTGTTTCTGCGAAGGGCCACCGGGTTGGTCCGTTCGTGGTCTGTCTTCGACGCATTCGTCTACGCGTTTTTCTCGATTAACCTGATCACCCTGGGCCTCTACATCTTCAGCCAGATGTACTACCTGGAGGGCGGGCTGCTGACGACGGCGCTGGTCAGCGGCGTGATCATCCTCAGCCAGGTCGTCGTCTATGCGGGTTTAATCGCCGTCATGCCGCGCGCCGGTGGTGACTACGTCTGGCAGAGCCGTATCCTCGGCGGCGGCATTGGTTTTGTCTTGGCTGTCACCGGCTGGTGGTTCATCCTCTGGCTGTGGACGCCGCTCTACGCGGACATGCTGCGCCACGAGTTTTTCGTGCCACTTCTCGGCATTCTCGGGTTACAGAGCGCGGCTGACTACTTTGCCTGGAACCCAAACGCCTGGTTCATCGTCTCGCTGATTACCGTCGGCTACGTCACCTTGATCATCACGCTGGGTATGCGTGCGTATGCCAAGGTGCAGAAATTCTGTTTCTGGGTGGGCATGGCCGGGCTGGCCATTGTCTTCCTTTTTCTGCTCTTTGGCAGCCACGACAGCTTCCGCGCGGGCCTGGAGGCGCAGGCGCCAGCCATGTTTGGCTCCGGTGAGGTCGCCGGTGGCAGCGTCTATGAAGCCACGCTGGCAGCCGGCGAGGAGGCAGGTGCCGTGCTTCCGTTGGCCGGTGGGGGCCTGGTCGCCATTTTCCTGGCCATGCCCTACATCGTCTTCTTCAACCTGTGGCCGAACTGGGGCGCGACGCTCTATGGGGAAGTAAAGGGCGCCGACGACTTCAAGCGCAACATGTGGGGCATGGGCGGCGCGCTCGTCGTGACTACGATCCTCGCGGTGATCTTCTTCCTACTGATCAATAAGACGATCACCTGGGACTTCTACACTAAGGCCAATGGCGCCTATTGGAACTATCGCTGGGGCTACACCGACCAGGCGCCGCCATTGAATTTCTGGCCTTACCCAGCGCTGCTGACGATGTTCATCACCAGCAGCCGCGTCCTGCAGTTCATCGTCATCCTGGCGATGAGTATGTGGTTCTTCGGCTGGGCCGGCACGGTCTTCCTCTCGTCGACGCGCGTCATCTTCGCCGCGGCGTTCGACCGTGTGCTGCCGGAAGCCGTCGCCACGGTCCATCCACGTACGCGCACCCCGATCTGGGCGCTGATGCTGATGGTTATCCCCGGATTGCTCGTCTCCATCCTCTATGTGTGGGATATCGCCAACTTCCAGAGCCTGACGTTGATGTCGACCCTGGTGATCGCCATCACCTACCTCGGCTCGACGATCAGCGCGAT
>JAVVFG010000344.1:0-4508 GCA_032260445.1 Anaerolineae bacterium
ATGGCAATCCCGAGAGAGGAAATTCTGAGGCGGCTGCGCGCGCAGGTGGAAGCGGGCCGTCCCATCGTGGGCACAGGGGCAGGCACCGGGATCTCGGCGAAGTTCGCCGAGGCTGGTGGCGCCGACCTGATCATTATCTATAACTCAGGCCGCTACCGTATGGCGGGGCGAGGCAGCCTGGCGGGTTTGATGCCCTATGGCGACGCGAACGGTATCGTCGTGGAGATGGCCGCCGAGGTGCTGCCGGTGATCAAGGATACGCCGGTGCAGGCCGGTGTGTGTGGTACGGATCCGTTCCGCCTCATGCCGGTATTCTTGCAGGAGCTGAAGCGGATCGGCTTTAGCGGCGTGCAGAACTTCCCCACGGTCGGGCTCATCGACGGCGATTTCAGGGCGAACCTGGAGGCGACGGGCATGGGCTATGACAAAGAGGTGGAAATGATAGCCGAAGCGCGCCGCCAGGATCTGTTTACCAGCCCGTACGTCTTCGATCCGGAGCAGGCCCGTGCGATGGCGGAAGCAGGCTGTGACCTGTTGGTCGGGCACGTGGGGCTGACGACGTCGGGCAGCATCGGCGCCGGGGTGGCGCTGAGCTTGGACGAGGCGATCGACAAGGTGATGGCGATGGCCGAGGCGGGCTGGGCAGTACGCGGTGACCTGATGGTCATTTGCCATGGCGGGCCGTTTGACGAGCCGGAGAACGTGGGCCAGGCGCTGCAGCGCATGCCCGGCATCGTTGGCTTCTTCGGCGCATCGAGCATCGAGCGGCTGCCCACCGAGCGCGCGATTCGCGGGCAGGTGGAGCAGTTTAAGGCACTGGCGCTAGTTCAATGATTCGTCGCTGGAACCTGGCCCGAGGCGGGACAGACAAGGGCGCAGAGGTGAAGGGATGAGCGAACAACGGGTGGGGCAATCTGTTCCGCCGCCAGAGGTCCTGGAACCGCTGCTGGAGGAGTCGGCGGCCCGGCACCGGCATCTATGCCCGCGCCAGATTCTGGGCGTGCGGCTGGGGTTGGGGGGGCTGCGCGCGCTTGGCTTTCTTGACGCCGACTGGCAGCCGCGCTTCGATAACCGGCGCAAGAATCTCCTAACGATCGTCGAACTCGCAGGATGTGGGGCTGACGGCATCGCCGTGGCGACAGACTGTCGTGTCGGTGCCCGCACCCTGTGGGTTGAGGATTATGGGAAGGTTGCGGCGACGCTCATCGACGTCGCACGAGATGTCGCTGTCCGCGTCGCACCACGGGTGGACGTACGCGAAACTGCCCAGTGTTACGCGCCCGGCGCGCGCAGCCGCTGGCACGCCTATCTCGACGCCTACCGGGTCATTCCTGACGAGGAATTGATGACGGTGCAGGCCGTGCAGCTACGGCGTGCGGCGCCGGATATTCTCAGCCGGCCGGGGGTGCGCGTCGATTGTGACCGCTGCGGGGAGGAGATCACCAACGAGCGGGAGATCGTGCGCGATGGCGAGACGTTGTGCCGCGCGTGTGCGGGGGACAGTTATTATCTGCTTCTCTAGTGCAACCGCGACTGGCAGGCGTTAAGCGGTGCCGGTTTGCTGCAGCACTTCGTATGTTGCCTGGTATTGGGCAGCAATACCTTCGAGGTATGCCCCGAACTGGCTCCAGGTCTCGGCCATCGTTGTGCGACCCGGACGGATCGCTTCGGCTTCCTGCCCTCGCCGCAGGACAGAGAAGAGCGAGCGCAGGACGTGGCGGGTCTGGCGCACGACCTGCCGGGCGAGGCCGGTGAGGGGGCTCGCGCCTGCACCGGCAAGGGTCTGCGACAGGGCTTCGGCGGCACGCTGCGCTTGCGCCAGGTCGTCAAGATGACCGGCGCGCAGCATGTAGTCGAGCAGAAAGGCGCGGTGCCAGTAGTAGTTGAGGCTGTCGACGGCGTCTTTGACGGTGAGGAAGTAGAGGATCTTCTTCGAGAGGCGCTTCAGCAGCCAGAAGGCGAGCCAGAGGGGGAAGAGGAGAAGGGCGGCAGGCGAGCAGCCCCAGCGATTCAGCAGACGTGTTATCTCGGCCGGTAAGCGATGACCGCGTGCGCGAGCAATGGAGCGGGGCATGCGCCTGCGGAAGAACTGCTCGAAGAGTACGTCGAGCAGGGGAATTGGAATGAGGAGCGATAGACCGGCGAACGTGGCGTCGGCGTAGATCGCCCAGTTGAAGGTGGATCCGGCGCGGGCCATGAGCGACAGTTAAAGGAGCGCGCGCAGGGCAGCCAGCAGCAGCGTGACGTTCTCGCGGCGTGCGGAATAGCCCATCAGGCCGATGCGCCAGACCTGGCCCGCCAATTCGCCCAGGCTGCCGGCTATCTCGATGTTGTAGTCGTGAAGCAGCGCGCGGCGGATGGCCGCCTCGTCGATGCCCTGCGGCAAGCGCGGCGTGGTCAGAGGGGCAAGCCGGTGCTCGGCGGGTACGTGCATCGTCATACCTAGCTCTTCCAGACCGTGGTAAAGTTGGGCGGCTGCCTCCTGGTGGCGTGCCCAACGCGCCTCCAGCCCTTCGGCGGCGACGAGGCGCAGCCCTTCGTGCAGGGCATACATCGTGGAGATCGGCGCGGTGTGGTGGTACTTGCGCGGTGCGCCCCAGTATTCGCGCAGGAGCAGGAGGTCGAGATACCAGCTTGTGACCGGGGTGCGCCGTTGTTCGACCTTCTCTAGCGCGCGCGGGCTGAGAGTGATGGGGCTAGCGCCGGGCGGGCAGCTTAGGCATTTTTGCGAGCCGCTGTAACAGACGTCGATGCCCCACTCGTCAACGTAGACGGGCACGCCGCCGAGGCTAGCGACGGTATCGACCAGGAGCAGGGCGCCGTGGTCGTGGGCGGCTTGGGCGAGGGGAGCAATGGGCTGGGCGGCGCCGGTTGAGGTCTCGCCGTGGACAACGGCGACGATGCTCGCCGGTTTCTCTTCCAGCGCGGCGGCGACCTCATCGCCGGTAAAGACTTCGCCCCAAGGGCGGTGAATCGTCTGCACTTCGGCGCCGTAGCGGCGGGCCATCTCGGCGATGCGCTGCCCGAAGAAGCCGTTGATGCAGACGAGCACACCGTCGCCGGGCTCGATGACGTTGACAACCGCTGCTTCCATCGCGGCGCTGCCGGTGCCAGAGATGGGTAAGGTGAGCTCATTCTCCGTCTGGAAAAGGTAGCGTAGCAGCGCCTGGATGCCGTCCATGACCTCGACGAAAGCCGGGTCGAGATGGCCGACGACAGGGGCGATCATAGCGCGGTACACGGAGGGTGGTACGGTGCTGGGACCGGGGCCGAGCAGCAGCCGTTGGGGGATGTCGAGGTTTTTCAGGGTATCTTGTGGTGGGATCATGGTTGCTTCCTCGTGCATGGGTGTTTGCTTGAATGCTATGCTAGCATCATTTGGGCGCGCTGGCATGTGAAGATCGGGCCGCGGCGGGCAGGGTTCGAGCCAGTAGGCTAGAATTGGCGGAAGTGAGTCTATGAACCCTGAAGCCAATCTTTTCTACCGTTTTGGCGTTGCCCTCTTTATTGGTCTACTTGTCGGCCTGCAGCGTGAGTATACAGCCGACGAGGCTGGCCTGCGCGAAGACAACGCGGCGATGTTTGCCGGGTTACGCACGTTTAGCCTGATGGCGCTCGTGGGGGCGGCGGCGGCGATGATCGCCGATGTGCTCGATGCCCCGTGGGCTTTCGTCGGGATCATTGTGCCACTTGGCGTGCTCATTGCCGTCGGCTATTACATTACCGCGTCGCGGGGCAACCCGGGCATGACCACGGAGGTTGCCGCTATCGTCACAGTGCTGGCAGGAGCGCTGGCCTACTGGGAGCACATGGCCCTGGCGGTGGCGCTGGCGGTGGTCACCACGGGACTGCTCTCGCTGAAGCTGGAGCTACACGGCTTTGTCGAGCGCCTGAATCGGCAAGATATCTTTGCCATCCTCAAGTTTGCGCTGATCACGGCGATCATCCTGCCGGTGCTGCCCAACGAGACGTTTGGCCCGCCGCCGTTTGACGCCCTGAACCCGTACACCGTCTGGCTGCTTGTGGTGCTGATCTCGGGGATCAGCTTCCTCGGCTACGTGCTGATGAAGCTGCTCAAGGCGCGTGAAGGAATCACACTGACGGGCCTGTTGGGCGGCCTCGCCTCGAGCACGGCGACGACGCTGAGCTTCGCGCAGCGCAGCCAGCGGAACACGGAATTCTCTCACTCATTTGCCCTGGCGATTACGCTGGCGTGGGTGGTGATGTTCGGCCGGGCGCTGGTCGAAGTGGCGACGCTCAATCTGGCGCTACTGGAGGTGCTGTGGCTGCCGATGGTGCTGGCGGCGGCAGCCGGTCTGGCCTATGCTGCTTATCTCTACTTTTTTGCGCCGCGACGAGACGACCATGAGGAAGTGGAGCTGGGCAACCCATTCGAGTTATCGACGGCGATTACCTTTGGCCTGCTCTTTGCCGTCGTCCTTGTCATCTCCCGTGCTGCGCAGCTGTACCTAGGGCAGGCAGGCATCTACCTTTCCAGCCTGGCGGGC
>JAVVFG010000345.1:0-4487 GCA_032260445.1 Anaerolineae bacterium
AGAGGCGCTGGCTGCCAAAGAGAAAGCCGGCAATGATCTTGCCGGGGTGGAAATTCTTTTGGGCGCAGGTGATGACGCCGTTGTTCACGAGATCGATGACGCCGTCGGAGAACAGCTCGGTGTGAACGCCGAGGTCGCGATGGTCGCCGAGGTTGCTGAGGACCGCGTCAGGGATGCTGCCAATGCCCATTTGCAGGGTGGCGCCGTTGGGAATCATGCCAGCAATGTGGGCACCGACTTTCAGGTGGTCTTCCGTGGTGCCACCCTGCGGCGCTTCGGGCAGCGGGTAGTCGACTTCGACGATGTGATGCAGCCGGCTGACGTGGATAAAGGCGTCGCCCAACGTGCGCGGCATGCGCGGGTTCATCTCGGCAATGATTATCTTTGCCGCCTCTGCTGCTGGCTTGGTGGCGCCAACTTCAACGCCGAAGCTGCAAAAGCCGTGCGCGTCGGGTGGCGTGACGGAGATCAGGGCAACGTCGATGGGCAGCACGGTGCGGAATAGGCGGGGGATTTCGGAGAGGAAGACAGGGGTGAAATCAGCGCGTCCCTCCTGCACGGCCCCGCGGACGTTCGGGCCGATGAAGAGCGCGTTGACGCGGAACGATTCCTGAAATTGTGGCGCGACATAGGGCGCCGGGGCAAACGTGAGGATATGGGCGATCTCGACGTCGCGAAGGTCCGGCGCGCGACGCGTGAGGCCGCTTCCAAGCTCAATCGGTACACCTGCACCGCCGCCGATGTAGATGCGATTGCCGGATTCAATCGCCGCGAGCGCCGTGTCGACGCCGGAGACCCTGCTGCGGTGTAATTCCTGCCAGGTCATAGCTCTACACCTCCTTGCACGAGGTAGTCTGGCAGGGTGGGATCAACAGGCACGCCCAGCGCCGCGGCGACAAGCGGGTGAGCCATACGGCCTTTGTAGAGATTGACGCCGCGCGCCAACGCCGGGTGATTCCTCAGACCGTCGGGAAAGTCTTCCATCGCCAGGAGAAATGGGACGGCGGCGTTGGTCATGGCATGGCTCGTCGTGCGCGCCACGGTTGCGGTCAGGTTCGGCACGCAGTAGTGGATCACACCTTCTTCCACGTAAGTCGGCGCGCGGAGTGTCGTCGGGCGGCTGGTCTCTACGCAGCCGCCCTGGTCGATGGAGTAATCGACTATGACTGAACCGGGACGCATGTTCGCGACCATATCACGGGTGACGACGACGGGCGCACGCCGCCCAGGCCTTAATACGGCGCCGAGGACGACGTCAGCAAAGCGCGTCGTGCGGCGGATGTTGTAGGCAGTCGAGACCATCGTCATCACCCGGCCTTGCAGCAGCTGATCTGCATGCTGCAGCTTGCGCATGCTGGTGTCGATCAAGGTTACCTGGCTGCCGGCGCCGAGGAAGCCGCGGGCGGCGTTGCAGCCAAGGACGCCTGCGCCGATGATAACGACGGCGGCTGCGGGAACGCCGGGGATGCCAGACAACAGGGTGCCGCGTCCCCCGTTGGTTGTCATCAGCAGTTGGCCGGCGATGATCGGCGCCAGCCGGCCCGCGATTTCGCTCATCGGCAGCAGGACGGGCATGGTGCCGTCGTTTTCCTGGATCATCTCGTAGGCAATCGCCGTGATTTGTTTCTCGACGAGAACGCGGGCGAGATCGGGAGATGAGACCGGCAGATGCAGAAAACTGAAGATGGTTTGCCGGTGGCGAAAATGGGCATGCTCGGCCGCAGTAGGACGCGTTACTTTCACGACGACGTCAGAGCGGCCGTATAGCTCGGCGGCCGAGTAGACGAGCTGGGCGCCTGCGTCTGTGTAGGCGCGATCCGAGAAGCCGGCGCCTGATCCGGCGGAGCGTTCTACGTAGACAGAATGGCCGGCATCGACGAGAACGCCGACACCGGCCGGAGTGACACTGACCCGGCTTTCGAGATCACGCACCTCTTTGGGTATTCCAAACTCCATCATGTTCTATCTCCAGGGCCAGCATGGCGGGCCGGCATAATCAAGCGTGCGAACGGTTATAGGAAACAAGTCTCTACAGCCGTCGCCGGCAGCACTCCGAATTCTTTCTGGTGGGGGACTAAATGCCGAGAGCCGGTTCTGCCTGCTGCAACCAGTCACAGACGACCATACGGAAGACATCAGACTCGGTAATGATTCCCACGAGCCGGCCTTCTTCGTCGAGCACCGGTAGGGCGCTGATCTTGTGCGCCAGCATTAGCTGGGCCGCTTCGCCGACGCTGGCGTCTGCAGAAACGGTGTAGGGCCGCGGGGTCATGATCTCTTCCACTTCTGTCTGGCACAGCAGATAGTTCAATTCCCAGATGCTGAGTGAGCATGCGTCGGATGGCTCGGCGCCGCGCAGGTCACCCAGGGTGACGATGCCGACGAGGCGCCCGTCCTGGATGACGGGCAGGCGCCGGATGCTGTGCCGCAGCATTAAGCGATGGGCTTCAGGCAAGGTTGTTTGTGGCCCAATGGTGATCGGGTCGGGCACCATCCAGTCGCGTACCATCTCGCATTTCATGCCGATGCTCCTTTACGAAGGCGATCCTCACAGCCTGCGGTGACTACTCACCACGCTGGGTGGTGAGCGGCGCCTGGGTCTTTCAGTCAGCACAGGGCCCTCGGGGCCGCCTCGTTGGCGACAGCCTCTATTTCGTGAATGAGACGGCCGGTGTCAATGTCCTTGAGCAAGTAGCGGCGGGCGCCGGCCTGCAGCATGCG
The DNA here is from genome assembly GCA_032260445.1 of Anaerolineae bacterium. GTDB lineage: Bacteria > Chloroflexota > Anaerolineae > Promineifilales > Promineifilaceae > JAAYYY01. The sequence goes on from JAVVFG010000345.1 coordinate 2,722, forward strand.
ACTGCGCTCGGCTTCATCAACAAAGGAGGTCAACACGATGACGGCCGCCGGGCTGCGCGCGAGCAGGCGCCCTATGGCGGCGAGCGGCGCAGCATCGTCGTCGGTTTTCCATTTGAGCTCCAGGAGAACGACATCGGGGCGCGCTGCACGCATCGACTCCAGACCGTCAACAAAAGCCGACTGTGCTCCCACTACCTCGAGCGAGGCAACGGTGCTGAGTCGCGCAGCGAGCGCCCGGCATGCAGCAGGGTGTTCATCGATGATTTGTACGCGGATTTTCTCCATTGTCCCCCTACGACCTTTCCGCAGACCTGGTGCCACTGCTGTTACCTACCGTACCCTGGGACTTCTCGCCCGTAATCGCAAGGTTTGCAGGACAGGCTACACTGTCCAGTGTACGAGTTGCTAACCCTTTTTCCACAGTAACAAATGTCACCAATGCCCAGTGAGGGTTGTCACCGCCAGACCATGACCACAGGTGGCAACCTTGGGGGTACGAAGTACTTGATGGTGACGGGAACGCGAGGCCGGGTGGGTTGTTGAGTGTCACGGGGGAGCAGGATGCTCGCGGTCCGGGGAGGGCTTGTTTGTGGACTATCTGGAGTGCAGAAAGCGGCGCGTTTTTTGCTTTTGCGGCATAATGTGGACAACCTAGAGGGCACGAGAGGTCGTATCATGGTAACTGTGTATAGTGTGAAAGAGCTGATGACCCCCTGTCCCGACACGATCCATGTTGGCGCCACACTGCGGCTCGTGCTGCAACGCATGAAACAGGACAACTGCCGCCAGCTACCGGTGCTCGACGACGAGCAGCGGCTCGTCGGCATCATCACAGACCGTGACGTGCGCTTAGCGATGAACTCGCCCCTCATCCTGCGCGAGCGCTGGCAAGACGAGACGCTGCTCGATAGCCTGACGGCGGAAAGCTGTATGACTGCCGAACCGGTATCGGTCGGGCCGCAGACGCCGGCCCACGAGGCGGCAGAGATGCTCGCCACCTACAAATTTGGCGCGCTGCCGGTCGTCGACGGCGCAGAGCTGGTCGGCATTCTCAGTGTGACGGATATCTTGCGGGCGTTCGTGCGGGAACAGCGAGAGCGCGCGGGCGCTAACCAGGTGGTGGACGTCTAAACGGGGAGGCGCATCGTTATCGTCGTCCCGGCTCCGGGGTGAGAGGCGACTTCGAAGGTACCGTTACGCTCTTCAGCACGTGCGCGCATATTGGCCAGACCATGGCCCGTGTTTTGCACGCGGCTGTTGACGTCAAAACCAATGCCATCGTCGCTCACGCGCAGGGTCACGGCGTGATCGCGGCGCTCGGCCTGAATCTTGACCTTACTGGCGCGCGCATGGCGGGCGACGTTGGCCAGGGCTTCCTGTGCGGTGAAGAAGAGTGCGCGGGCCACCGGCTGCGGCACGGTCGCCGACACCTCCGCCGGCGCGTCAAGCGTGACCGGGACCATCGTGTTTGCCTGGAATTCACGCGCCAGCCGCGCCAGCCCTTCGCTCAGGTTCCCCTCGAAACGGCGCGGGCGCAAGTCGAGGATGAAATTACGAATGTCGCGGATGGTGTCGTTGAGGCCGGCGATGGCGCCGTCGATGAGGCGCACTGGCTCCTCTTGCTCCTCGTCCTGCAGCAGCAGGCGCACTGACTCCAGCGTGAGGCCGACGGCATAGATGGCCTGGATGACGCCGTCGTGCAGGTCCATGCCAATGCGCGAGCGCTCCTCGACAATTGCGGTGCGGCCCACCTGCTCGTACAGACG
>JAVVFG010000346.1:0-4484 GCA_032260445.1 Anaerolineae bacterium
TGTATCCATGCGCCCCAATTGGGGCAGTTTCTATCTCTTTTGTCAAAAGTCCAATCTGCAACATAATATTCTCTATCGGCATTTTCAGTTGGTTTTCGAACTAAAATCAGCTCCAAACGCCCGATATTTTGGTTAGCGTAGGAAATCGTCCTTTTACTACTAAAACCCCGATCTCTTCATGCTCACAGAAGGCCAGGTAGTCTTCGAGGGCACGACCGTAGGCCTGGATAGTGTTACTCGCCAGGCCACGGAATGCCTCGAAGCTGAGCCAGGCTCTGGGCAATTCCTGGCCGGCCACACGGGGAAACTTGCGCCAGTCGATGTCTGTACTCATTTGTTCCAGCACCTCCATCTTGAATTTGACCGTAATGATGGAGGTATGTGCCTTTAATTCCAAATAACTTATAGTTTTGACGCAACACGTTGCGGCGCTCGACGACGTCGTGGTCCACAAACAGCATCTTCAGCATCACGCCCTGGCTGCGCAGGTGGTAGGCCAACCGCGTCAGGGCAGGCGCGAGCGAGGACCCGGTCCCGCCCACGCCTACGAGGATTACGGTTAGCCGCTCGACCGGTGGCAACACGACGCGATAAGTCGGCTCCAGGTTAAGCTGCTGCATCGCTCGTTCCTCCTGGCATCTTCTGGCTCAGAACGTCCACGAAACCGCCTGACCCATCAAAGAGCATGCTGACCGGAAGCGGAAACCAGTATCCGTAGACACCCAGCCGCAGCCGGATTTCGGGTTTCGTGTCCAGCCGACCGATGACCCCGTAGACGCGGAAACCCTGTTCATCGCCGTTGTCCGTCCCCGACCAGAACGCCCCCATGTTGCCATGAGAATGCAGGTCGAGGATGATGTCGGATGCATTCCCTTCAATCCCGACCACGCTGGTGACCGTCGCTCTTTGGGGCGGCTTAAGCACGCGCACCCGGGCACCTTGTGCTAAACCGTCATGGTGGAACTGATAGAGCGCCTCCTTTAGTCCGCCGTTCCGGCAACGCGCTCGTCGAGCGTCATTCAGGACAGCGTTCAGCAAGCGAGCGGGGAGGCGAGGCACTTTGAGGCGGAAGTGTGGCTGCAGGGGCGCCAGACCCCGAATCTGGCAGCGGACAATCGGTAGCAGCACGTCGAAGAAGTGGTTCGCGGCGCGCAGGTAGAGGCCCGCAGCGGCGAGGACATACTGGTAGGCCAGAGCGTCATTGGGTGGGAGCGATCTACTCTGATGAAGGTAGTACGTGACAATGTTCTTGAACATGGAACTCTCCGCTGAATCAACGGGGGAATTTGCAGATTGGACCGTGATACTTTTATGCTTGGCACGCATATATAAGTAGACAAGCGATAAAAATCAGCGCTGCTTGGCCAGGCGAGAATCAGACCATGAGCTTCCGGAGGCGACCCGACAAACGAGGAACAGAGGTGTTCACTCGACTCTATGAAGAACACCTGGGCGCAGTCTTCAACTATTGCCTCTTTCGAGTCGGGGATCGGCAACTAGCCGAAGACTTGGCGGCCGAGGCCTTCGAGCAAGCCTGGCGGGATCGCCATCGCTACGACCCAGAGCGCGCCAGCTTCACCACCTGGCTCTTCGCCATTGCCAGGCATCGCATCGTCGATAGACAACGCAAACTGGGGCAAAGAACCCTGATCCCTCTCGACGGACAGCACCAGGATGAGACGCCCTTACCCGACGAGCAGGTCGAACAAGAGGCGCAACTCGCCCGGTTGCGTCACCTTGTCCGGCAGTTACCTGATGAGCACCAGGAGCTGATTGCCCTGAAGTTTGCGGCAGGTCTGACCAACCGGTGTATTGCCGAATTGCTAAACAAAAGTGAGTCGGCAATTGGCTCGGCGATTTATCGAATCATGCAAAAACTGCGTCAGCAATGGGAGGAAGAAAATGTTCGATCCTACAACGAGTGACACCGGCACCTTCCGTCAACTAGATGTCGACGAGATTGTGGAAGAGCTGCAGCTGGAAGATGCAGCGTTGGTTCAGGCGCTGGTAGCTCTCCGCAGCCGGCCAAGGATAGCGCTGCAGGAGCGAGTGAAGGCGATTACGGAAACTGAACGGCTCGAGCGTGCTGAGGGCGTACAAGAAGTTATCGGAGGGCATGTTCTCCCATCACTCTCCCGCCTTGCCCTCCGCGCCGGTGCGGTCGCAGCTATTCTGTTCGTTGCAGCGTTACTGCTGTTGGCAACGGTGCCATCCGTACGCGCCGCTTTCGGCCGCATTATGCAACAGCGTTTTGGCCTGGTTCTCGTCGAGCCGGATGCTTTTGAAGCCCCAGCATTCACCGAACCACTAGAAGATTCCGAAGTACACGTTGAGGAGCGCGTTGTCGCGCCCCTCAGCTTTGAAGAAGTCCAGGCCCGCGTACCGTTCTCCATTCCAGTGCCACAACTGCTCCCAGATGGATTAGAGCTATGGGCAGCGCATATGTCGGAATATCCGGCCTCCGAAAACACCGGTTCAGATAGCGCGCAGACCCAGGCCGAACCGCAGGTAGTCGTTGTGCTAACCTATAAACCAAGCGGCGATGCTGCTTACGACCCCTCGGCCGCGTTGACGCTCATCGTGACCAACCGGACTGGCACCGAAGGTGGCTATGCCGTCGCCGCGAGCGCGGAAGAAAGCGTTGAGGTGAATGGAAAGCCGGCTGTGTATGCTCGTGGGTCCTGGCAGCGAGTCGATGAGAATGAACCGCCCGATCCTGCTAACATGGTCTGGGATGGAAACGCCGACGCGACTATGCTTTCCTGGGAAGCCGACGGTTTTACTTTTACGCTTCAAGGATACCTTCTAGGGTTGTCGCGCGAAGAGTACATCCAAATTGCAGAATCTGTAAAGTAGCTTGTTACGACTACGATCGCGAATGATCCGACCTACGCCGGGTGTGTACAAGAAACCGTTGCAGGCTGCAGAGGGTTGACACTTTAATCTAATCCATCGGCAGATCCCAAGAGAAGCTTTGCTGGAATGGTCCGCATGTCGCCTCGCGTCTGCCATGGCGATGGAATCCTGCGATATCTACCAATTGCGAATCGTGTTAGCCAGGACCAGTTCGTCGGCCGGAAAGCGTTTCGCACCTTCCAATTGTGCCCAAAGCTTACGCACGTCACCAGAATAGTTCCGGCTCTTATTCGCAGCCAGGTCGCCGTTGAAGAGGCTGCCTTCCAGAAAGAGGCTCAGCGCCTGCTCAACGGTGTCGCTCGCACAGGCTGGAAAAGGGGCGCTGCCCTGGCAGACAACACCATTGGAATGGACGTTGGGCGTGGGGCAGTGGTAGAGCTCGAAGGGCATCTGGCGCGGCCGGCGCTTGACGGCAAAAATGCTGTACTGTGTACCGGCGCCCACGAAAACCAGCGGCGGCAGGGGGACGTGGAAGATATGTTCCGCCGTCTGCAGCCGCCAGCGCCGGCCGGGGACGTAGATGGTGATGTGCGCCTGCCCGTTCTCACGCCCCCAGAAGAGGCAGTTGGGCGGCAGCAGGCCGCTGGTGACCGGTACCCGGCTGAAGGCGGCGACCAGGTCGTCGACGGCGACGGGATAGCTGGTCCGCAGGTCTGGTCCCGCGTAGCGTGTGAGAACCACTGCTTCCTCATAGAGGTCCAGCCGGGCGCGCGGGTACTGGACTGGCTCAGTCATGATTGCACTCCATCTGATACGCCTGTAGCAGAAAGTCGACGACAGCGTCTAGCCGCTCCCCGTCCGGCGGTCCGACTGCCTGCGGGCTGCACCAATTAACCAGCGCCCAGACCCGCTCCAGCCGCGGCTGCGCCTCCTGCCAGGTCTCGGCGAGCCAGGCTACCGTTTCTGGGTCGTCCCAGGCTAGGTCGGTGCCCATCTCCGCCAGGTCGGACATGGAGTAATCCATCCACGGGTTTTCACAGTCGCAGCGCACCATGGCGATGGCTTCGATCAGGCCACAAAGTGGCCCCGGCAACGCCATCTGGCGCAGTTGTTCGACGGTGGTGGCCAGGTTGAAGCCGGCAGGGAAGTCGCAATCGGGGTACGCTTCCTGGAGGGTGTTGCTGCCGCCCTCCTGCTCGTACCGGTGCTCGATGTGCAGCAGTAGGGCCAGGGGCTCGCGGTAGTCGTCGAACTGGTCGTAGTACCAGTGTTCGAGTCCCTGCGGGATGACGGGGATCTGGTCAAGGTAGTACAGGACATCCTCCAGTTCCACGTCCCACACGTCGACCATCACCGGGAAGAGGTGCGCCTCGACCCGCCCCAGAAACGCCTCCACCATCCCGGAGAATGCCTCTTCGGCGTCTTCGTGCTGCCAGTCAAAGGTCTCCTGGAGCCACTCCGGATGTTGGGGAAACACCTGCCGGTAGCGCTTGGCCAGGCGGGCGGCGGCCAGCAGGCGGGAGAGGCGCCTGCCGGTCAGCAGATTGGAGACCAATCTTTTTCGGGTGCTGGCCATCGTTAATCAGCAACTCAAGGTGGAGCCGGCAGCGACGGGTAGTTGAGTTGTG
>JAVVFG010000347.1:0-4480 GCA_032260445.1 Anaerolineae bacterium
CTGGAAATCGTATCGGAACCCGTCTTGCAGAGCGCCGACGAGGTCTATGCCTACGCCTTGCGCCTCCGCCAGATTCTGCGTTACCTTGGCGTAAACAGCGGCGATTTGGAGAAAGGAGTCTTTCGCATCGAGCCCAACATCAGCCTCCGCCCGGCCGGCAGCGACGACCTGGGCACGCGTACCGAAGTTAAGAATCTTAACAGCTTCAAAGCATTAGCGGCGGCAACCGCATACGAGCTGGAGCGGCAGGCGGCTGTCCTCGCTCAAGGCGGGAAAGTCGTACAAGAGACGCGAGGCTGGAACGAGGACCGGCGCGAAACCTTCAGCCAGCGCACCAAGGAAGAGGCAGAAGATTACCGCTACTTCCCGGAGCCCGATCTGCCGCCCCTTGAGATCGCCCAGGAATGGATTGAAGAAGTACGCGCCGGCTTGCCGGAACTGCCTGCTGCGAAGATGGCGCGCTACGAGACGGAGTATGGCCTTTCCGCTTACGATGCCCAACTGCTCGCCGAAGAGCGGACCGTCGCCGAATGGTTTGATGCTGCGGTAGAGGATGGGGGCGAGCCAAAGTCCGTTGCCAATTGGGTAATCAACAGCCTGTTCGCCATGCTCAACGAAAGTGGGCTGACGATAGATGAGATCGCCGTGACACCCGCGGATCTGGTAGAGCTATTGGCGCTCGTCGATAAAGGCGTCATCAGTCATGGTGCCGGGCGCGAGGTGCTGGCCACCATGTTCAACACAGGCCAGAGTGCAACCGGGGTTGTGGCCGAAAAGGGGCTGGCACAGATCTCTGATACGGCTGCCCTCGACGCCGCGATCGTCGCCGTGCTCGACGCGCATCCAGGAGAAGTTGCGGCCTATCTGGAGGGCAAAGAGTCACTTCTCGGCTGGTTCGTGGGCCAGGTGATGCGGACGACTGGGGGCAAGGCGAACCCGCAGATGGTCAACCAGATGCTGCGCGAGCGACTACGCCAGCGGGGCCAGGAATAGCTCGCCTGCTGGTCTGAATACCGATTACGGCCCTCGAGCGATAGGTATTCTGTACTGTCGGCGCTCCTAATCACGCCGCGTTCACGATTTCGTGTCAATAATGTGATAAACTCGAGAGAGTTCTCTCGCTCTATCACTGGGTAGAATTGACGGTGAGCGGCTAAGGGCAAACTATGTTCAACTCAATTTCCCGTTTCTTTCGTCTACCGGAGGCCGGTGGACAAGTCGAGCAATTGCGCAGATCGTTACTCAATACCATTGTTCTCTCGGTGATCGTCCTGGCGCCATTGACTTCGCTCCTCATGGCATTCTTTGGTGCCGCCTCTCCACTGCAAAACGCCGTTATATTTGCGGGAATCGCCGCCGGCCTGTTCGCGCTCTTCCTGTACTGGCTTCTCCGGCAAGGACAGGATGACGTCGCCGGTTGGCTTGCGCTCTTACTGCTGTTTGTCATCACTACCCTGGTCGCTGTCAGTGATAACGGCGTGCGCAGCACCCTGATCTTCGCCTACATACTCATCGTCGTCGTCAGTAGCCTAGTGCTCGCCGGTCCGCGCGCCACGGCGATCTCTGTCGCCCTACCGGCTGTCGCGCTGGTGGTCCTCTATTTGCTGGAAGCGACGGGCGTATTGGCTTATTCGCCTGGCCCATTACGTTTCGCCGACCTGCTACTCCCGGTCATCGTCCTCCTCCTGGTGGGGATACTAGTCTCGCGCCTCGCCCGTGCCCTGATAGATGCGATCGGGCGCGCCCGCGCCAGTGAGGCGGCGCTGGCCAATGCCAACGAAAAGCTAGGCGCGCTCAATCAGGAGCTGGAGGCACGCGTCATCGCACGCACGCGAGCGCTCGCACTCAGTAGCGAGATCAGCCGGCGCCTCTCCACCATTCTTGATCAGCGGCAGCTCGTCGACGAGATCATTAACCAGTTGCGCCAGGCCTTTAACTACTACCATGTGCACGTCTACCTGTTGAGCGAGCGTGGCGACGAGATGATTCTGGCAGGCGGCACCGGTGAGGCCGGGGCGGTGATGCTCGAGCGAGGCCACAAGCTCGCCCTCGACCAGGGCCTCGTCGGTCGGGCCGGCTCCACGCGCCTGCCCATCCTCGCTCCCGATGTGCAGCGCGAGCCTGCCTGGCTGCCAAACCCACTTCTTCCCCAGACCAAATCAGAGATTGCCGTGCCGATCGTCCTCGGCGACGAGCTGCTCGGCGTGCTCGACGTGCAGCACGACATGGCCGGCGGCCTCGGGGCCGAGGATGTCGACCTACTGGCGACCATCGCCAACCAGGCTGCGGTCGGCCTGCAAAACGCCCGGCTCTACGCGGCAGCACAACAGGACGCGGAGCGTGAGATCCTATTGAATACGATTAGCCAGCGCATTCAGAGTACAACTTCTGTGGAACAGGCGCTGCAGGTTGCGGTGCGCGAGCTCGGCCGGGTCTTGCCCGGCCAGGAGGCCGCCGTGCGGCTGCGACCGGAAAGACGTGCCGTCGAGGAACGCTAACAAGTAGGGAGATACGAACAGACACCGGTGAACGTGCGTGACCTATTCCCTTGGCCGGCCTTACTCCTCCTCGTGTTGATGGCTGCCTGCCAGGCGGAAGTTGCCGAGACGCCTGAGCCGGCCGTAACCGTTGCGCCGGTAACCGTCGGGCTGCTCCTGCCCGAAACCGAAAACCCCTATTTCGTGTCGATCCGCGAGGGCGCCGAAGAGGCAGCCGCCCGCACGGGTGCCCGGCTGGTTGTTGATGTTGCCGGTGGCGACGCAGACCGGCAGGTTACTGCCGGCCGCCAGATGCTCGAGCGCGGCGTCTCTGCCCTGGCAATCGTCCCGGTCGACGCCATTTCCGTCGTCCCGCTGATCGAGTTGGCTAACGAGGTCGCCATCCCGGTGTTGACCATCGAGCGGCGTGCTACGGCCGGCGACGTGCTTACCCACATCAGCTCGGACAACGTCGCCGGTGGGAACATCGCCGGCGACTATCTTGCCCGTGCTATCAGTGGGCGCGGGCGGGTCGTCGAGCTAGGAGGACAGCCGGGAACGTCGGCGGCGCAAGAGCGGAGCGCAGGCTTCGAGCAAGCGTTGCGAACCTATCCCGAAGTTCAGCTCCTCGCCAGCGAAACCGGCAACTTCGAGCGAGCACAGGCGCAGGCCGTTTTCGCCTACCTCCTTGAGGAGTACCCGCAGATTGACGCCGTCTTTGCCCACAACGACGCGATGATCCTGGGCGCCATCGAGGCGGCCCGCGCCGTCCGGCGCGATGACGAGATCGTCTTTATCGGCTTCGATGCTATCTCGGAGGCTATCGATGCTATCGAAGCAGGCGACTTGCGGGCGACGGTGGCGCAGCAGCCGAAAGAGATGGGCCGGCTCGCTGTCGAGCTTGCCGTGGATTATCTGAGGCTCGGCAGCCAACCGGAACCGGAGACAGTGGTGGATCTGTCGCTGGTGACGCGGTAACGGAGAGAGTTATGCGACGATTCTCGGGATTTCCCGTCGGACAACGCATTGCAGCCGCACTTGGCCTGTTGCTTCTGGTTGTGCTTGTAGGCAACGTGCTATCGCTCAGCCTGACAAACCGCTCCTCGTCAGCTGTCGAGCTCGGCGCACAAAGCCTGGAAGAGGTAGAAGCGGTCACAGCCGTACAGAGAGCCTGGTCGACCGTCGCCGCGACGATCGACTACATGTTGCTGACGCGCCAGCCGGTACTCGTCAACCGGGAGCTTACCGGCGAGTCCGCCGCCTTCATGGATGCTATGGCGCAGCTACAGGCCGTCATCCCGCCAGAGAGTGCGAGCGCCGCGCAGCTTCCCTTATTGGAGGAACTGGCCGGGCGCTTGGTGTCGATTGCCGCGGAGGTTGGCAGTCTGGCCGAACAAGGCCGGTGGGCCCGCATTCAGGCCATTCGCTATACCGAACTCGCCTCATTCCAGCGCCGTTTTGAGAACCGGTTGGCGCTACTAGCCGATGAAAGCGGAGCTGATGCCACGGCAGCAGCAGAGCAGGCACGCGCCGTGCAACGCCAGGTCCAGGTCCTGTCCCAGCTCGCGGCTCTGGTCGCTGTCGCCCTGGCCCTGGCAGGCGGCTACTTCCTCACCCGGAGTCTGGTGCAACCTATCCGTGCCCTGACAGAAGGCGCCGAGCAGTTCGCCCAAGGCCGCTTCGAAACGCGCGTTCCCCTCGAGCGTGGTGATGAGTTAGGTAAGCTCGCCGAAGCATTCAATACGATGGCAGCGGACCTGCAGGAATACTACGGCGTGCTAGAGGAGCGTGTGGCCGAACGTACACGGGCGCTGGAAGCCAGTATTGAAGTCGGACGCCGGCTGACGACTATTCGAGATGTCGATAAGCTGGTTGCCGCCGTCGTCGAGCAGATCCAGGAAGCTTTTGGCTACTATCATGTGCACGTCTACCTCTTTGACGACCGCAACGAAAAGCTCGTGCTGGCCGGCGGCACGGGTGAGGCCGGCAAGGCGATGTTAGCT
>JAVVFG010000348.1:0-4454 GCA_032260445.1 Anaerolineae bacterium
GCAACGGGGCGGTATGGACGAGGGCGTGACCATTGCCTCGGCCCCTACCGTCGTCTCGCCAGCCTCCGGCCAGATCGAGGTCTACGTTCGCGGCTCCGATAGCCAGCTGTGGATGCTCACCTTTTCGGGCGGCGCCTGGGGCAACTGGGTCTCGCTCGGCGGACCGGTAGCTTCTGGTGTCGCTGTAGCTGGGGAGACGATCTTCGCCCAGGTGGACGATGGAGGTCTACAAGAGAGCGATGGCACTAACTGGACCCCTCTCAGCGGGCTGACTCCTTACTTTGCCCAGTTTAATACGGGGCGAGTGGGTACGCCAAAACAAGACGATCCCTACAAGGACTTCTCCGTGGATGTAGAGCCAGGCTATTTCCTCGGGGATGGACGCAGTCAGATCGTCGTCGGCTACCTCTCGAGCGATAAGCAGGTAACGGTTGCTCTGTACCAGATTAGAGATCGCTTCACACCATATCTGTTGAACGAGGTGACGTTGCCCCGCAATATCGACTACTTCCGGATCGCCACTGGCGATTTTCTGGATGGCGACGGGATAGACGAAGTCGCCGTGGCCTATGTCAACAACCCTACTACTGGCACGGATATCGTCTTTGGCGTGGATATCCTCTCGCGTTGGGACACCGACGCCGTAGAAGTCCTGGAAGGGACTCCAGAAATAGACGATGCGGGGTGCAAGTATAGTGCAATGGGATTTGGCGGAACGCTTGAGGTGGTATCAGGCAACTTTGACAGTGATGGGCAGGACGAGATCGCGATGGCGGTTGTGCTCTACTGTTGGGGTGATAACGAAAAATTCCACTACAACTTCCGGACCCGCGTTTTCGATGTGCCAGAACCGGGCCAGCTAAACACATACTATTTTGATTCTAAAGAAGCGTTATGGGCAGAACTGTACAGGAATGGCCAAGACCAATGGTCCATTGGCCTTTCGATTGCGGCTGGGGATGTAGACGGCGACGGTCGCGACGAGCTGATACGAACCTGGCCCAATTTTCGTCCTATTTATCCTCTTATTTGGCCCGACCTAGAAACCTCGCGACAGTTGGAGGTGTATCGACTGCCCGACGACTTCCCAGAAAAGACTGGCTCGGTGACCTCGGTAACGTTCACATCGGTCTACACGTCGGCTGCTACCGGCTTTTCAATACGCTCCTACGTCGACCGTCTGGCAGTGGGCGACCTAGATCGGGACTTGAAGGAAGAAATCATCTGGCACATCGGAACTAACACTGGCCAGATTCTACGCAGCTACGATTTCGTTGGACCGAACTGGGCCGTCTCACCAGATAGATCCTTTAGCGCGGCATCCTACCCGCGCCTGGTGACTGGCGACTTCACGGGCGAGGGCCTGCGCGTCGGCCCACCCACCTATCGCGTGCAGAACAAGATGGCCTCGCCGCAGGTTTTCCTCAACCTGCCGCCGATGCACCGCGACATCCTCTCCGGCGCGGGTGAGATTGTCCTGAACAACGGCGCCACCGCCGTGTATTCGGCGGGAAATACCACCGAAGAGACATCCTCATCCGAATCAATCCGGGATTGGTCTTTGTCTGTTGGCCTGGAAGCCGCAGTTGGCGCGGCCGGTCACAAGGTCGAAACCAGCCTGAAGAACACCTATGGGGAAGGTTTCACCAACTCCCAGAGCATTATCGCGAAAACCAAATTCGAGGACATCACCACGGCCCAATACTACGACCAGGTGATTTACAACGCGACCAGTTATGGCATCTACGAGTACCCTGTCTACGGGGTCCAGAGTGACGACCCGGCGACGATCGCCGTGGTCTTCCCCCTGGTGGATACCACCACCAAGCCCAACACCGCTCAGGGGCGTTCCTGCGATGAGAACTTCTACGCCCCGGGCCACGTTCCCTACAATGTCTGGTCCTATGACCGCATCGACACGGTGCTTTTCCCAGACTGGGACTACGGCGCTCCCGGCGACGCTGATGACGATTTCGACCGCCTCGTGCTGAGCGCCACGACCGAGGGTGGTAAGGAACTGACGCTGGACATGTCAACGGTTGTCGCAACGAAGCGCGAAGATAAGTTCCACAACCAGATCGAAGCCGGCCTGGAATACAGCTACGAAAACAAGCTGGATGTTCCTCTGGTCGGTAGCGCCTGGGACGTGAGTTTCAAGGCCTCGGCCGAAGGAGAATACAGCACCGAAGGTCTTTCGACCTTGGGCTCAAGCTTAACCGAGGAAACGAAAGTAAATGTCTTATTCCCCGGCATCCCCGACCCCAGCATTTACAAGATCGAGGCTTTCCTCTACTGGGCGAAGGGTGGCTACCTGGTGGTCGATTACCAGACGGCGCCGACTTCGAGCGGCTCCTGGCTCCTTTACGACAAGCCCGACCCCGCGTTTATGCTGCCCTGGTATGGTTTCCCCGATGCTGAAACCGGGCAGTTCCCCAGCTTACCGCACCCAGACGCCCCTCCCTGTGGGACCGAGAAACAGCGCTTCACGCATGATATCGAGCTCGTACCGGCCTATGCTCAACTAGGCGACACCGTGACGATGACGGCGACCGTCCGCAATTTCTCGAATGTTACGCCACCGGCAGACGTGCTCCTCCGGTTCTACCTGGGTAATCCCGCTACAGGGAACCAGATAGCATCCTGCATGATCCCGAGGCTGAATCTACGCAGGAGCGAAGGACCGGCGGGCTGCACGACTACGTGGCAGGTCAGCGGTGCGTCAGGAGATGAAAAGATCTACGCCGTCATCGACCCGACCAACGTCTTTGACGAAATGCATGATGAAGACGATGTGATCAATAACAATATGGGCTACGGCTTGCTGCACGTCGCCGGCGCCGATTACGTTGACCCCGGGCTAAGCCATGCTCAAGCTTACGTTTCCATTCTGCATGAAGAGGCGCCCGGTCTCGGGTTTGGCCTTTACGTCCCTACCACCAATGGCCTGGAAGCATTCCGGTACGAACTGGTGCCCAAGGACCTGGGCTTGCTAGCCATCGTCGGTGTGCCGATCCAGGCGCTGGCGTTCCCTGGCGGCGAGCAGTTCCCGGACGAAAGCCACAGCTTCGTCCCCGCCCCCGCTGGGCTCATGGCCGTCTACCGCGATAGCGACCTGCTCCCTGGTACGGTCGAATCCAACCTGAAGCTCTACCGGCTGGACGGCCTTACCTGGGTCGACGCGACCTGCGCTGGGTACCAGCCTTACCGCTTCCCCGAAGACAATGCCATCGCCGTGCCCATCTGCCAGACTGGGACTTTCGTGTTGTCTGATCGGCAGCCCACCGTTTTCGTCTCTGAAGCCCGCTTCAGTGCAGACCCGCGGAGCGGAGGTGCGCCGCTGGCGGTGCAGTTCACGGATCTATCCCTTAACAACCCGACCACCTGGGAATGGGATTTCGGCGACGGGACTGCCCAGAGCTATCAGCAGAACCCGATGCACATCTACTACCGGCCCGGCGTCTACACGGTTACGTTGACCGTGAGCAATGGCTTCGACTCGGACGACGAAGTCAAGACTGGCTACGTTGTCGTCAGCGCAAAGCTATTCCTGCCGATGACCCAGAAATAACCTCTTGCACCCTGCTGCGGGCTCAACGCCCGCAGCAGGGTCGACGTTTCAGGGAGAGGCTGGTAAAGCTTTCGCCAAAAAACCAGGCGCCCGGCTCGAGCAAGCGATCGCACAGACGCGCTCAATCACGTCGCGAAATGGCCTCATGACGGCGAAGGCGTTCGCCCTGCGGGCCATCCCCTTGTCCTTGCTCCCCATCGTTGCCTCGCTTGGATGGTGCAATTGGCGCGGCGCACGATAGCCGAGAGGCCGGTACCAACCTACTCGTTATTCGTAAGCCAAGACCTCGCGGATGGTCAGGCGCGAGGCGTTGTAGGCGGGGATGACGCTGGCGAGGACGGAGAGGAGCAGTACGAGGCCAAGCCAGATGAGGTTACCCGAGAGGGTGAAGGCGAGCGCCGCATCGCGGTCGAAGATGATCTGGAACATGACATCGGCCAGTTGTTTGCTCAGCGGCAGCGCGACCACGCCGCTCAGCAGCCAGGAAACCAGCCCGATGAGGACGCCCTCCATAAGCACGATGGTCATGATCGCCCGGTTCGAGGCGCCGATGGCGCGCATGACGCCGATCTCGCGCGTGCGCTCCATGACGTTCAGGCTCATCGTACCCATCAGGCCAATGCTGCCCACCGATGCGAGGAGAAAGGACATGATGAGGAGGAAAGTCGTCAGGACGTCGAGCCCCTGCGAGGTCATTTGCTGCAGCGAGCGCCCGGCGCCAACGTCGTTGATTTCGTAACCGAGCGCCGTGAGGTGCGCCTCGACGCGGCGCCCAAGCTCCTCTTGCTCGTCGAGGGTCAGCTCTTCGCCCTCGGCGACGATGCGATAGGCTGCCGAGCGGCCATACATGCCGGTGCGCCGGGTCAGCATCTCAAAATGGGTGTAG